>NZ_CP101416.1:1697500-1895000 GCF_027942295.1 Pseudanabaena sp. Chao 1811 | reverse complement strand
TCAGTGCTTTACCCCCAGACTATAATCAATACCGCTATGCCTCAACATATTTCGGGGAGAACCAGCTAGCTCCGGGTTCGATTGGCATTTCACCCCTAACCACAGGTCATCCGCTGATTTTTCAACATCAGTCGGTTCGGACCTCCACTTGGTGTTACCCAAGCTTCATCCTGCCCATGGTTAGATCACCCGGGTTCGGGTCTATATACAGTGACTATCGCTCTTATCAAACTCGCTTTCGCTTTGGCTTCGGGATTTTCCCCTTAACCTGCCACTGCATATAAGTCGCCGGCTCATTCTTCAACAGGCACACGGTCAGTCGTTTAATCGACCTCCCATTGCTTGTAAGCTTACGGTTTCATGTTCTATTTCACTCCCCTTCCGGGGTTCTTTTCACCTTTCCCTCGCGGTACTGGTTCACTATCGGTCACAAGTGAGTATTTAGCCTTACCGGGTGGTCCCGGCGAATTCACACGGAATTTCTCGTGTACCGTGCTACTCAGGATCCAGCTTGCCAACTTTAACTTTTAATTACGAGGCTTTCACTCTCTTTGGCGTGTCATTCCAAACACTTCATCTAATCTCTGTTGTACATTATTGCTGTCCTATAACCCCAATCAGTCTTGCCGATTGGTTTGGGCTCTTTCCCGTTCGCTCGCCGCTACTTAGGAAATCATTATTTATTTTCTCTTCCTTCAGCTACTAAGATGTTTCAATTCGCTGAGTTCGCTCTTTCCCGTCTATTTTATTCAACGGGCAGTATTTAGGGTTGCCCCATTCGGAAACCTGCGGATCAGGGCTCGCTTCCAGCTCCCCGCAGCTTATCGTAGGTAACCACGTCCTTCATCGCCTTCTTGTGCCTAGGTATCCACCGTAAGCCCTTTGTAGCTTGACCTCTGTATCTCTACTTTGGATCTACTTGCTTCTTAATTACTATTACTATGCAGTTTTCAAGGTTCTTTCTAAATTCTCGCTCTCGCTAGAATTTAGCAGTCTCTCTAGTTTTTTGTCTTATGTGACATGACTAGATGAGTTGCTAAACTCTTGCTCTTGCTTTTGTTGGTCTTTCGTTAGTAGTTTGGTGGAGATAAGGAGATTCGAACTCCTGACTTCCTGCGTGCAAAGCAGGCGCTCTACCAACTGAGCTATATCCCCAGAGTTAACTATTGCTTTTGGCTTTTTGCCTCTAGCTTTTAGCTTCTCAAGTGGGCCATACTGGACACGAACCAGTGACCTCACCCTTATCAGGGGTGCGCTCTAACCAACTGAGCTAATGGCCCGTTTGTTCTTAGCCAAATTTAGAACCTGACTTAGTTTGAAAGCTTTCCAATAAACTTCGTTCGACCTTGGGATGACTTATGCCTGACTTAATTCTGTATTGGTTCAGTCTAGACATAAATAGGTCTCCCTATAAGGAGGTGATCCAGCCGCACCTTCCGGTACGGCTACCTTGTTACGACTTCACCCCAGTCACCAGCCCTGCCTTAGGCGCCTCCCTCCGCGAACGGTTGAGATAACGACTTCGGGCGTGACCAGCTTCCATGGTGTGACGGGCGGTGTGTACAAGGCCCGGGAACGTATTCACCGCAGTATGCTGACCTGCGATTACTAGCGATTCCGCCTTCATGCAGGCGAGTTGCAGCCTGCAATCTGAACTAAGACCGGGTTTATGAGATTAGCTTGCATTCGCATGCTCGCGACTCTTTGTCCCGGCCATTGTAGTACGTGTGTAGCCCAAGGCGTAAGGGGCATGATGACTTGACGTCATCCCCACCTTCCTCCGGTTTGTCACCGGCAGTCTATCTAGAGTGCCCAACTTAATGATGGCAACTAAATACGAGGGTTGCGCTCGTTGCGGGACTTAACCCAACATCTCACGACACGAGCTGACGACAGCCATGCACCACCTGTGTTCCAGCTCCCGAAGGCACTCCTCCCTTTCAAGAGGATTCTGGACATGTCAAGCCTTGGTAAGGTTCTTCGCGTTGCATCGAATTAAACCACATACTCCACCGCTTGTGCGGGCCCCCGTCAATTCCTTTGAGTTTCAATCTTGCGACCGTACTCCCCAGGCGGGGTACTTAACGCGTTAGCTACGGCACTGACCGGGTCGATACGGCCAACACCTAGTACCCATCGTTTACGGCTAGGACTACTGGGGTATCTAATCCCATTCGCTCCCCTAGCTTTCGTACTTCAGCGTCAGTTGAGATCCAGCAGGACGCTTTCGCCACTGGTGTTCTTCCAGATATCTACGCATTTCACCGCTACACCTGGAATTCCTCCTGCCCCTATCTCTCTCTAGTCTTACAGTTTCCATTGCCTTTCCAAGGTTAAGCCTCGGGCTTTGACAACAGACTTATAAAACCGCCTACGTACGCTTTACGCCCAATAATTCCGGATAACGCTTGCATCCTCCGTCTTACCGCGGCTGCTGGCACGGAGTTAGCCGATGCTTATTCGTTAGGTACCGTCATTATCTTCCCTAACAAAAGAGGTTTACAATCCACAGACCTTCGTCCCTCACGCGGTATTGCTCCGTCAGGCTTTCGCCCATTGCGGAAAATTCCCCACTGCTGCCTCCCGTAGGAGTCTGGACCGTGTCTCAGTTCCAGTGTGACTGGTCATCCTCTCAGACCAGTTACCGATCGTCGCCATGGTGTGCCGTTACCACTCCATCTAGCTAATCGGACGCAAGCTCATCTACAGGCATTTAAACTTTCACCCGAAGGCACATCCGGTATTAGCAGTCATTTCTAACTGTTGTCCCGAACCTATAGGTAGATTCTTACGCGTTACTCACCCGTCCGCCACTAGTACCGAAGTACCCGTTCGACTTGCATGTGTTAAGCATACCGCCAGCGTTCATCCTGAGCCAGGATCAAACTCTCCATGGTGTCTATCAGTTTCAAGATTTCTCTCTACTCCCTCTAGCTTTTTTCCTTTCGGATGGGTTTGACTTTTTTTTGCTTTTCGCTTATCCTGTCGGATAGCTGGTTATTTTTCAATAATCCAGTCTTTATTTTCTTGACGAGGTTTATTGGTTTCTTAAAGCTTTCAAACTATTCTTTTGTCTAGGTTCTCGCGCCTTTCCTTTCAGTTCGGTTCGCTTCGCTTTCGCTTGGCTCCCCTTCAGCGCTTTATTAATATAGCTACCTTAAATCCCTTTGTCAACTACTTTTCCGAAAAAGTTTTTTTGAGTCTCCTCTGCTAGAGCTGAATACCTTCCTAGGTAAAGCTTAGATAGTGAAATATGTTTTCTTTCTTTAGAGCTTTACTTTGGTTTTTAACACTCGCTCATCTTTAAAACCATGATCAATCATATAAATCTCTTAAATATGTTGGTAGATGATTTACGATGACTGGCAAAGATGTTTATATATTAGATTTTCGCTTTTTTAGACAGTCTTAGTAATATCCAACTTGTTACCTCTTATTACAAAGCAAATCTAGCAAGATCATCTTAAGATCAAGTGCAACATACTCAAAAAGTTGATCTATTTTTGCCGTAGGGGTTTCTATGCAATTAATTAAGTTGTTGACAACCAACAATTTCTGCAAAGCAACTGGCAGAATTTGATTTTGTTACTCTCACCCTTTTTACCTCAACTCTCTTGTAGCTGCCCATTGGCTAATATCTTGACGATTGATTGCGGCAGCCATCAAATCAGGGAACAGGTCTGGGGTACAAGCAAAAGATGGCACACCAAAACTAGCGATCGCTGACGTATTATTGTGGTCATAGGACGGCGCACCATCATCGTTTAAAGCTAATAGGGTAATGAATTGCACGCCTGAAGCCACTAATGCCGCAATCCGTTTTAGCATTTCTTGGTTATTCCCCCCTTCATATAGATCACTAATTAATACAAAAATTGTTTCGTGGGGCTGACGTATTAAACCTTGGCAATAGGCGATCGCTTGATTAATATCTGTGCCTCCACCTAATTGTGTGCCAAAAAGAACCTCTACTGGGTCTTGGAGTAATTCTGTTAAATCGACCACGACAGTGTCAAAAACCACCATACTTGTTTTGACCGCAGGTAGGGTGGCTAACACGGCACTAAAAATTCCTGCATAAACTACGGAAGTTGCCATTGAGCCACTTTGATCGACACAGAGAATAATGTCTCGCAAGGAAGAGCGCTTGCGTCCGTAGCCAATGCGTGTTTCAGGAATAACGGTGCGATATTCAGGCTGATAATTTTTGAGATTAGCGCGAATAGTGCGATGCCAATCAATTTCATTATGGCGAGGACGAAGGTTGCGGGTGGCGCGATTGAGACTGCCTAGTACTGCTTGCCTTGTAGGATTTTCTAATTTGCGCTGAAGTTCTTCAACTACTCGCCCCACTACTATCCTTGCAGTCTCTTTGGTTTTACTAGGCATGATGCCACTAAGGGATAAAAGATTTGATACTAAATGAACATCTGGCTCGATCGCTTCGAGCATTTCGGGTTCTAGTAGCATTCTCTGTAAGTTTAATCTTTCTAGAGCATCCTGTTGCATGATCCTGACAACGGAAGTTGGGAAAAAAGTACGAATATCCCCTAGCCATCGCGCCACCTTGGGTGATGAACTGCCTAAGCCACCTTTACGATCTTGAGAACCGTCGGGAGCATCATCATTGCCATACAAGGCTCCTAAGGCTCCATCCATAGCTAAGTCGCGATCGCTAAGACAACCTCCACCAATACCATCCGCTGCACCGCCACCAAGGATTAATCGCCATCGGCGCAGGCGTTCGGCGGTAGATTGTTGCGAATTAGGATTATTTGTTTGTGTCATAGATTAATACCAAGTAATTGGGCAATCGCAGGTAAAATTGCCTCGGCTCTTGCAATATCGAGATTGGAGAAATTAGAATCGCTACTTATGGTGATTTGATTTGCTTGATTGCGTTTGACTCGTTCTCCAATTTGGCGGCGTTCGGGGGCGGGGAAAGTGGCGAAGGTGCGGCGGAGTAATGGCAAAACTAAATCAAAGGTATCCGTTGAAAGTTTTGTGACCCAGTTATCGAGAACTTGCCAAAGGCGATCATCATGGAGCAGGACTAAACCACTGCCCTTGAGTAAACCTTCCACCCATGCAGCAGCTTGGCTCGGTTCATTGGCTAGGGATAGAAATAGACCCATGCGCGTTTCCACATCGTTGGCGGTAAATATACCTGCATCGAGAAGTAAGCGACAACAGCAACCCGCTAACAGTCCATGCAGTCCCGATTGATCGGCGAGTTGAGAGAGAACACCATTCCATGCTTCCGCATATTCAGAATTTTGTAAGAGCAGAATTGCCCGATTAACAGCGATCGCTAATTCGTACATCGCTGCCGACGCTTCGTCGTTGAGGGAAGCACAAGCAACGGGCAGACCCACACAAATGCGGGTAATTAAGCCATCCATCACTTGGGCAACAATATTGGTATCGATTTGGCGGACATTACCATAGCGCAGGAGATTGGCGAGAGGTGGAACGGATTGCATTAGGTGAGAGATATCGGCAGCGATCGCTGCTTCCGCTTGGAGTCGTACCATCAAGTAACTAGCTGCATCACCAAGATTCGCCAGCAGAACTTTATCCACTAGTTTTGTAAGTGTCGGTAAATCCTTGGCTTCGTTGGCTTGATTGCGGGTAAAAGCCGTCGCCGCTTCGATCAGCGTTTGTCCCCATACACCTGCTTCTACCAGTCTGACCGCAAATTCTGGTTCCCATTGCAACTGCCAAGATTCTTTAAAGGTTCCTTTGCTACTGCTGTACTGGGTTCTACCCCAAGGGATATTGAGCAAGGCTAAGCGATAGAGTAAATGCGATCGCTCTAAATCATTAGCATTACGCAAATCTAGCTCTAGGGTTTTGGTGTCGGGCTTGAGGCGGAGTCGCTTTTGTTGACGGATTAAGTCCTGCTGCAACGGAACCATTGGCGTATCGTCAGGGACTCTGCCCATGCGATCGCCGACAATCAATTCCTGATGAATAAACTGCATCGGTAATGGATCGCCAAAACATAGCACCGATTGAATCGCTTCGTTGAGTTCGGGCAATCCCGCTAAGGGGCGATCGCGCATTGCCGATAATGCTTCAGCGAGGCGCACGGCTTCGATCACACTTGCAGAAGAAGCATCAATATCTTTGGTGCGTAAAAGTCTTGCCACGCGAGTAATCCAACGGATTGCGACTTGTCTGGAACTATGGTGGAAGTTATGCCAGAGCTGGTCATACCATCCTGGGGAAACTACGCCAGCACCGTAACCACTAGCGATCGCTAATCTTCCGTAAGTCCAAGGAATCCAAGTTGCTTCCACTTTGACTTTAGGTAATCCTTTGAGAATTGCAGTATCATTCTTGGCAGGTGGCAAATTCACCAGAGCAGGGGCGTGCCAAGCACCACAGACGACAGCGATGCGTTCTTTGCCTTCGGAAAGCGTAGTGCGGATGGTTTGTCGCATATGGGCCTCACGCTGTTGTTCGAGTAGGCGATCGGCGTGACTTTCTGACAAATCTTCGGCAGCATCTAATTCTTCTCTTAAAGCCGTCATCGCTTCTAAAATCGCCGCAAATAGTTCATGACTATCGCGCCGATGTTCCACCATATATTCCCACCAGCGCTCACCATCGCTAAATCCTGCCGCTTCCGCTAGCCAACCAAGCGGATCTTGGCGATAAAGTCTTAAATCAGATTCAGGAGTTACTTGGGGAGCTACTTCAGGAGATGGTGCAGGAATTGACTCAGAATCTGGCTCATTCTCTTCTGGAGAACTTATTTCTGATTCTGGATTAACCTCTGTTTGTTCTTTCTCTTTAATCGCCAAACGATGGGCTTGCGGCAAATCCATAAACTTGATGGGAATATTACGCTCTAACCCATAGCGAATTGCTTGCCATTCGGGAGAGAAGATCGCAAAGGGGTAGTAGACAGAATTTTCGGGGCGATCGCTGGCATAAATGAGGATGGCAACAGGCGGCTGCATTTCCTCTCTGATTACAAAGGGCAGCAGGGCTTGAGCATCGGGCGGCGCTTCAATCAGAATGGCATCAGGTTGCAGTTGTTCGAGAGCTTGGCATAAACTCCGCGCTGAACCAGATCCATGATGGCGAATGCCGAAAATATGGACTTTATCAGTATTATTTTTAGAGCTAGTAGAACTAGAGGCTTGGCGATCGCTCTTCAAGTTTAATCAACCTCCCGACAAGCGCGATATAAATCTTTCCAGTTGTCCCGTTCCTTCACCACCGTTTCTAAATATTCTTTCCAAACAAGCTGATCCTGTACGGGATCTTTGACCACTGCACCGATCAGGCTAGAGGCAACATCCCCAGCGCGTAAATAGCCATCGCCAAAGTGAGCCGCCAGTGCTAAACCACTATTCACCACTGAAATTGCTTCGGCGGTGCTGAGTGTGCCACTGGGGGATTTGAGCTTGGTTTTGCCGTCACTGGTCACACCATTTCGCAGTTCGCGGAAAATGGTGACAATGCGACGCACTTCTTCGAGGGCAGGAGGTTCGGCGGGTAATTCGAGGGCGCGACCGAGGCTTTCTACGCGACGCTGGACAATCTCCACTTCTTCATCGGCACTATCGGGTACTGGCAGAATCACGGTATTAAAGCGCCGCTTTAGCGCACTAGATAGCTCATTCACGCCGCGATCGCGATTATTCGCTGTGGCAATCACGTTAAATCCCCTTGTAGACTGCACTTCCGAATTCAGTTCAGGAATTGGTAAAGTCTTTTCCGAAAGAATCGTAATCAAAGTATCTTGGACATCGGAAGGAATGCGGGTTAATTCTTCTACTCTCGCGATTTTGCCATCTGCCATCGCTCGCATCATCGGACTCGCCACTAGCGCCGCCATTGAGGGACCATCGGCTAGCAATCTGGCATAGTTCCAGCCATAGCGAATTGCTTCTTCGCTAGTTCCTGCTGTGCCTTGAATCAACAAAGTGGAATCCCCAGAGATGGCGGCGGCTAAATGTTCAGACACCCATGATTTGGCGGTCCCTGGAACTCCAAAGAGGAGCAAGGCGCGATCAGTGGTGAGCGTAGCGATCGCAATTTCAATGATGCGTTTGTTGCCGATATATTTCGGAGAAACCTCAAAGCCGTTATCTAGCTTGCCACCGAGGAGATAGGTAGACACTGCCCAAGGCGATAGCTTCCAATTGGGAGGATGTTGTTTCGTATCGATCTTGGCTAGCTCTGCTAACTCCTCCGCAAATTGATTTTCGGCATGTTCGCGCAGTAGGGTTGATACTGAGGTAGTTACTGTTGTGGCTACTTCGGTATTGTCTACTTTTGCCTTGGCAGTTCTAGAGGTTTTGGCTGGTTTTTCCGTATTCATAGAAATATACGATCAAGGGAGTTAAGTTCCCTTTAGTCTTTTGATCTGGTTCATTTTAACAGAATGTTTAGAATGATCAGTAGTTGTAACAGCATGTTAAATTCCCCCTTTAGTTAAAGATTTTCAAACTTTTGTTTTTTGCTAGAAATTAGAAAAACTAAGCGATCGCCTTCTAACCGTTATTTCCTCCCCTCAAGTTCTAAGCGATCGCTTAGGAGAATAAGATAGCTTCATTCTGTAGTCCCCTAAACTGGTCAAAGATATTAAGTAGGCAAGCATAAGTAAACTGAAGATAAGAATCCAAAATTTTTCAGGTATTAGCCACTTATCGCTATAGCTGCACTAGGTAAAAGTATTAACTTTTCTTTGGCATCACTACTTAGTTTTATTTATTTCTTTTTAATAGGATTTTTATCCTTTTCAACAGGAGGTGTGGGGAATTTGCATTTTACAGATATTTCCATACTGCCTTCTGTGGAGCCTTCAGTAAAAATGATGCCAGTTTTGCCACCAAATTTAATGGGCACTGGTCAGTTAATGAGTGAGGTGTAAAATAGAGGTAGAGTCATGAAGAAAAGCATAGAAAGTCCCTACTGCCAGAGCGAAAAGACAGTCAAGAATGACAAGGATTACCACCAAGATGGAAAAGAGATCCAGAATTATTTATGCAAAGGATGTGGCAAGTGATTCAACGAACGAACAGGAACGGCAATGTCAAGACTTAGAACACCAACTAGTATAGTTAGTTTCCTTTGCTATGAAGATGAATCGGACTATATCATCGACCACTTTCCGTGCTGGAGTTACTATCATTGTGTGGCTTTTATTCCCTCACGTCTTAACTGACTAGTGCCAAATTTTAGGGGAACTCCAAGAGATCTATCCTGACGATAAAGTTTTTAAATCTGCCTTTGCAGATAAGGAACTCAAAACCACCAACTCACGCAATAAGAAAATTGTTCGCTATATCTTATTCCAAATTGAAAAGCAAATTTCAGGTCAGGTATTTGACTTTGAAAGCGATACATATATAATTTGGAGCATATATCTCCGAAAACTCTTCCGAAGCTCGGTCATATATCGAAGAACAAAATCAAGATAAATTTATTTATCGTATCGGGAATATGCCCCTAATCGAGAAGAAGGCTAATCGGAAGATTGATAATGAGGGTTACTCGGAAAAGATTGAGGTATTTCAGGAAATTTGCTTCAAAATTACCTCTGCCATTCCTGAAAAGTACGATCAATGGAATGAAGCAAAAATCTCATCTCGACAAATGTACTTTGCTGGAATTGCTACAGCTATTTGGAAAGTTGATCTACTGAGAAAAAATTAGCGGAAGGCAGATGTTGGTGGATTTTCATACACATCATGATCGGATCGTTCCTGATCTGATAAATGTACAGACTCTGCATGTGACTGCTGAATTGCGAAGTGCAGAGTTGCCGCAGATTTGCAGTTTGGGTTTGCATCCTTGGTTTGTGGAAGCGACTTCATGGCAAGATGCTTGGGAAAACATTGAAGTATTAGCAAAATTGCCACAGGTAATCGCGATCGGGGAATGTGGACTCGATCGCCAAATTACATTACCTATAGATTTCCAAATTGAAATTTTCCAGAAACATATTCACCTTGCCGAATCATTGCGGAAGCCTCTAGTAATTCATTGTGTAAGAGCCTTTGCTGAATTAATTGCGCTTAAGAAAAGCTCTAAATCTTCAGTTCCTTGGATTATTCATGGCTTTCATAAAAAGATGGAAGTCTTTCAGCAATTGCTCAAGCATGATTTTTACTTCTCTTTTGGGACAGCAATTTTAAGTGATCGCTCTCCTGTGATTCAGGCGATCGCTAATGTTCCCGATGGTAGATTTCTCCTCGAAACCGATGATCGACAGGATATAAGTATCAAGCAAATTTATGATCGCACTGCTACATTGCGTCAAGTATCCCTTGAAACTTTGCAAACGCAATTACTCGAAACTTATCACCAATTGACTAGATTGAGCTGAGTCAGGAACAGGATCGATGCTATCCATTCCTACCCCAATTTCACTGAGCAATTCTTGAGCAGCATTGAGCATTTCAGGTTCGAGATTTTTGAGGTCTTCGCGAGTACTGAGATAGGTTTTGAGAGCAGTCATCGGATCGAGTGCCTCGGCGGTACTGAGATCGGGTAGGCGAGTGCGTGGATTTTGGCTGACGACTTCAGGGATTAGGGAATAGTTATGGGCGCTTTCCATTGCCTCATGCAAGATGCGATCATCAATCAGGGCTAACTGTTCGGCTTTGATTTTGTAAATTAAACGGGCGATCGCATTGTCGATTTTTCCTTTCTGAATCGCCTTGAGTAATTTCCCCTGCGGATCTTCGGATTGAGTAACATCAACTTCCATCGTCCGAAAGGCGCGAGTGGGAATAGGACAAAATTCAAACCTGACATTCCCCTTTTCTACTTCTAGCCAACAATAGCCCTTAGATTCATTTTCTTCTCCAAAATCCACACGCTCAATGCTCCCCGGATAAACCACAAGTGGTTGCGTGGCAAGAATTTGATGGCGATGCACATGACCGAGGGCTACATAGTCAAAAGCTTCACGAGTGAGCATAGATAGAGGAATTGTGAAGCCTTTGCCTGCGGCGAGAAACCGCTCTGCACCGTAGGTTGCGGTGTCCACCATTACATGGGCTAATAAAATCGTCGGTAATTTAGAATCGAGTTGACGGATTTCGCCTTCTAGAACTACTTGTAAGCGATCGATCAGAAATTGACTGACTTCACTCATGGAAAATCCTTCTGTTTCCGACTTCGTAAGCAATGTCGATCGCGTAATCCAAGGTAACGTAATAATCTGGATATCCCCTGCATTGGTGGCAATCCGATGGGTAGCGATCATGTCGCCGACGGTGAAGTTCGGCACGGCGAGACTGCGATAGATGGCAAGACTCGCGCCGCCAATCCCCTGTGAATGTTGGTCATGATTGCCTACCAATAGCACTGTAGGAATTCCTGCATCGGCGAGGCGGCGAAATTGCTTGGCAAAGGCTTGCTGGACTAATGGTGGTGGTGTGGCATCAGGGAAGGCATCACCACCAAAAAGAACGATATCGGCGGGTTCGTTAATTGCGCGATCGATACAGATGGTCAGTGCAGCTACAAAGTCCTCTAGGCGGGTGTTCAGTCCTGTTTGAGGATTGACTTTACCGTGAGTCGTGCTGCCTAGATGGATATCAGAAAGATGTAAAACTTTTATCGCCATGCGCTTAAGGGATTAGTAACATAAGAACGCTAATTTTTCTTTGGTGATGATGATGACTAAACTCGTTAGCTTGAGACTATTTTGGCATAGTTTGATCAGACTGAATGGAGATCGCTTTGTTGACTTGCTCGGCATTGGTCAGCTAAGCAGGGATAGGGTCTGAAACGACCATTTCATGCCGACAAAATTGATGCAAATACGCCAATCACGCTTTAACTAACCATTGCCGCAGGAGATATCCTCTTGACTTTCAGCCTGTATGCCATATATTCAGATTAGACAGAAATTTTCCATCTAATGCTCAAGTTTGATAGAGAAATATGCAAGAAATCTGGTTAAGAATTGAAGATTGGTTGAGAGTTAATGCTCCCAAATGTATTGACGTACTAGGATCAGGAGCCTCTGACATTCAAATCAGTGAATTAGAGGAATACCTCTCTATCCAACTCCCTGAAGATGTCAAGGCATCCTATCGCATTCATAATGGACAAACAGCCTATGAATATGGATTAATTAATGGGTGTGAATTCTTGTCTCTAGAACGGATTAAAGATGAATGGCAGATTTGGAAAGATCTTCTAAATAGTGGAACCTTTCAGTCTGAAGATGGGCAAGATCAAGGATGTGACCCTGATTTAGGAGTGGCTAATGTTTGGTGGAGTGCAAAATGGATACCTCTGACCTATGACGGTTGTGGTAATCATGATTGCTTAGATTTAGCTCCTGCGGAAGGTGGAAAAGTAGGACAGATTATCTCAATGTGGCATGATGATCCTGGGAGAAAGATTATTGCACCGAGTTTTCGAGATTGGTTACAGAGCTATGCAGAGGGATTAGAGTCAGGAAAGTTCGTTTTTTCAGATGAATATAATGGCATAGTCAATGCCGAAGATGTGGCATTCACTTAATCTCACAGAGGTAATAAAGCCACATATCAGTGTTATTACTCAAATCCTGTTCTGTTATCAGTTCTAATCCACTTTGCCAAGAATACATTTTAACATTATCAAAATCTGCTTGTAATTGCTTTAATTGCTCTTGTGGTCTCACGTAATATTGCTTTAAACGGAAATTGTGAGATTCATCTTGAATGATTTCATAGTCAGCATCTTTGATCTGCTGTCGAGAAATTGAACGGTTGAAAAAGCGCAAAAGACCAAACATGATCAAGTTAACGTAGGTTGTTAGAGGATTTAAGCTAATCTTATTCTTCCAGTTAAATTCTCTTTCTAGCCCTTGGAGACTATGGCTTGAGAAGAAGAAATATCCTCCCGATTTACCAATTCGGCTAATTTCTTGCAGCACTTGCAATCGATCTGGATGGGAAAGCACATCAATACCATTGAAGCTAAATAGAATAAAGTCGAAGGAATTATCGGGAAACTGGCTCATATCCCTAGCATCGACCACTTCAAACAGTTTTGCTTGAGTCTGAAAGCGTTTCTGACAAGCTGCAATCATCTCTTCTGAATAATCAATGCCAGTATATTCCTGAACAACTCTAGAGAAATGTTGAGTAGTACGTCCTCCCCCGACACCAATATCCAGCATTTTCATACTTGACCATTCATTGCGAAGCAAATCGAGGATGGTTTGTTCAGCAGGTTGTAATTGGCGTAATTGGCTATAGTGATGAACAATCTCACGAGCTATATAAACTTGATGATTTTGATCAGCCATGATGCCCCATGACTGAAAGAGAATTCTGGCAGGTTACTTGCATTTAAAAACCAAAAGAGGCAGGCTCATCAACATACCATTTTGAGGGCAACAACTATCGATGCGATCGGTGATAATTAGTCTAAGCAAAACCATTGGAGAAATAACAATGACTGTTGCAACTACACCCAAAATGACCTTTGAGGAGTTCCTCGAATATAGCGATGGGACAGATGCTTTATATGAGTTAGAAAATGGAGAACTAATTCCAGTGTCTTCGGAAAGTGATATTAATCAACTAATTGCTGTATTTTTATTGATCTATTTTTCTCAAATAGGAATTCCCGCTAATCGTCTCAGAATGAAGGCAGAAATAGCGGTGCATAGCCGACAGGTAAATGTACGCATCCCTGATTTAGTGGTTTATTCTGAAGAATTGGCGATCGCTATGCAAGGTGCAACCCGATCGCTAATATTACTAGATATGCCACCACCGTTGTTAGTAGTTGAGGTAGTCAGCCCTAATCAAGCAAGTCGAGATTATCGCTATAAGCGCACAGAGTATGCGGCGAGGGGTATTGCTGAATATTGGATTGTCGATGCGATCGCCCAAAAGGTAACAGTATTAGAATGGGTGGAAGGGTTTTATGAAGAGAGAGTTTATGAGGGTGATCAAGCGATCGCTTCGCCGATATTTCCCGAACTTCAGTTAACGGCTGCTCAAGTTTTACAAAATTGTTAATGGTCAACGATATTACAGCGATCGCGAAACTATGGTACAAGCAATGCACGAATGTTTAGCTTTGTTTGGAGTTTTATGCGGATTGTTTTGTGCGATCGGGCTAGAAATTTTTTGGCTTTTGCTATCTCGTATTAACCAGCATTTGTCTAGATAACTAACCAATATGGGGTTTTATCCAGACAAATCCTTTATAGTAAGCGAAATAGTTGTGTTATCCAGAAAATTTCTATATAGTTGTCGTGATCAAAGTGATTATGCAAAAATTTCAGTACGATTATTAGTTAGACTACTTTAGGTTGAGATGGTCTTTAAGGCTTGTCATGTTAGCATTTAAAGCAAGCAAGTTAACTATGTTAACTGAGAACTTGCACCATTCTGGAAAGGGGTTGCAAAGAGAGTAAAGATGTGAAAAAAAGGGCGTAGTAGTAAATTAAATAACGATTATGGAAAGCATCGTTAAGCACGCCCAAGGTTTAGTGTATAGCCTAATTTGTCTGATGCCAAGTGTGTATCAAAAAGCAAGTCTGAATGCAATATTAGGGCTATTTCTGGAAGCGCAAGGGCATCCCTATCCAGAACATACACAGGTAAAATCAGCGAGTGCATTAAGCCGATTTCTCAATCACTATAACTGGTCAACAAGAGGACTAATTCGAGCAACAAGGCTGTCAATTTTGGGGCAAATCGCCAAGCATCGCCCATCGAAGAGAGTGCCATTAAAGATACTGATAGACCTGACCACCTTAGAAAAAAGCGGCAAGTTTTTACATTTGAGCAATCCCACCCCAAACGAACCAGACCCATGGGTGAGAATCCTCAACGGAAAGCGAGGACTACATCTGGTTGTACTGTATCTGGTCTATGGAGAGTGGCGCGTACCATGGAGTTTTAGAGTATGGCGCGGCAAAGGATACTCCAGTCCCTCTGACTTAGCTTGTAAGTTATTGGGGACAGTACCCAAGCAACTAACCCAAGGCAAGACTGTGATTGTCCTTGCTGATACTGAGTTTAGTACGGTGAAGTTTTTCAATGCTGTCCGCGCCAAGTCTTGGCGCATCGTTGTCGGTGTCCGCAACAATCGTAAACTTCAAGATGGACGTACCGTCAAACAACTTTATCCCCATGGCAAACGTGGACAACTAATTTTACTGGAAGGGCTAAGTACGCCTTTGACGATCTCTTGGTTCTGGCTCAAAAGAGCCGATAGTAAACGGGAGTTACGCTTTGTGGTCTCTTCTCATCCTTATTCTGGCGCTTATCTGGTGATGTTAGGTCGTAAGCGTTGGGCGATTGAGGGATTCTTCAAAACCATCAAACATCGCTTTGGTTTGCATTGTTTTGGGCAATCTACAAAACTTGGCGTTTATCGTTGGCTTATCCTCTCTCTGCTTTCTTATCTTTTGGCTCATTGGATTGATCAATGGTCGTTTCCTCCCATCTTGGACTGGAAAGCTACCTGTGATTTAACCCTTTCTGTTTTATTCCCTTCTGTCCTTTGGTTGAAACTTCTCAGGTATCTTCAAATTAGTGCCGATATTGCTGCTCGTCATGGCTTTGAAATTATTCTCAAACCCATTCCCACTTGACTCTTTCACGAATGCTGCAAGATCTCAGTTAAAGTTCATCTTGATAAAGTTTGACTTTTCAAAGGAACTCTGGGTTTAGAATCCTGAATAGGAGTAGGTCAATGCGAAGCCGTTTTGAGGATTTAACTAAAAAGATTTCGCAAGAATTCAGCGAAGCATCATCGAAAGGCAATACTGTAAACGTGCCCAGCTACCTGAAACCTGTTTCAGATAAGGATGAAGCGAAGAAGCAGTATTGGGAAGTAGACAAGATTCGATCAGATATTCGCTACCTTAAATCATCAGTTGAGAGAAGACTCTCTGAAATTCAGGCTCTCATTAAGAATCCTGACGAGATTCGCAAACTACTGACAACCTCCGATGAAACGTTCTCGGAGGCTCTAGGAAAGGGAATTATGGAAGCTGCTTTTAACGCGAGCAATGAAGGAGTAAATTGGAGTATTGATGCAAGGATAAAACACGCTACATGGGATCTTGAAAGACTATACAAAAACAACAAAGACCTACCAAGCAAATTTGATGCACCCATCAAGCAACTAGATAATTTGCTAAAACCACTTGAGAGTCAGTTAGAATGGCATGAAAAAAGCCCATTGACAGATGGTGCGGCAAAAGTAGCTGGTGCTGTGTGGAGTTTCGGTGCTTCCCTCTTATCTAAAAAGGATAAGAATAAGTCTTAATTCTGCCTTGTATTTTGAGTGTGATCAGCAGTCTAACAATTTACTTGGAGCGCACTGGCTAAAGAACTTGGTGTACTGTTATAAAATATGTTTTCAGGCGCTCAAGAGAACCTTTATACCGAATCGATACGACCGTTAAAGTTGTCTGTTTCGAGTCAAGATTAGGCTGTCAAAAATGGGTTGTTTCTTTGTTGAGTTCCGAGAAGTTATCGGCGATCGCTTTCAAGATGTGTTCCGCCGCAAAGACTAATACTTATTATGCGATCACACTTAAATACACTGGAGGCGATCGCTTTCAATTTTTGGAAATGCGATCGCACGGATAAAATAGCACTCTTGCTATAATGTTCAACAAGAATATGTAATCTACAACCTGTCAAAGGTCAGCACACATGGCTACAGTTCAGTTTAAATCAGAGATCAGCATAGAACTCGATCAACTACTTGCTGGAGTAGCGCAACTAGATACACCTGACTTAGAAAAACTACTCATTCAAGTTCGACAGGTGCTTGCACATCGCCAAAAGCCTAATCTACCTGCAATAGAAATCGAACTACTGCAAAAGATTAATCAAACCTTACCCGACGAAGTACAACAGCAATACAACGGCTTAAGCGAAAAAATGCGATTGGGAGTGATCACCCCTAACGAACATCAAGAACTACTCAAACTTATCGACATTGTTGAACAAAATGATGCCGATCGCCTACAACATCTGATCCAACTAGCACAATTACGGAATATTTCCTTACCCGAACTGATGCAACAGTTAGATATTCATCCTCAACCAGTCCATGTCTAGACGATACATCACTGCCATAGAGGAGCGTCAAATCATAGAACGCGCCAATCGTCTCTGTGAATATTGTCGAAGTTCTATGGACTATTCCGCACAGCCATTTGTGATTGACCATATTATTCTGATCGCTGAAGATGGAAAAACAGATTTAGAGAACTTAGCCTTCTCCTGTGGTGGATGAAACGGACACAAATATACAAAAATCCAAGCGCTAGATCCAGTCAGTAGAGAAGTTGTATCTCTTTACAATCCAAGACGGCAAAATTGGCGAGATAATTTTGTTTGGAGTGATGACTTTCTTCGGGTGGTTGGATTAACCGCGATCGCAAGGGCTACTATCAACGCGCTTCAATTGAATCGATCTGGAGTTCTCAATATGCGAAGATTGCTCCTTATGGCAGGGCTACATCCACCTATTGACAAATAATCGTGACGATTTTTGCGATCGCCTTCAACTTTTGGGCATTTGCTGCTTTTTTCACTTGTTATGATGAACCTGTAGAGATTATCACCCTGTCATGAAATATCCTCTCCATACCCAATCTAAACCTGTTTCAGGGCTTGCTGCGAAGAAACTCCTAGAAGAGATCGACGCTGGCGGAGCAATTGTTAACGATCAAATGCTTGCTCTTGCAAAGCGCATTGCTGCCCGTCGTCGCAAAACACAGAAGCACGGATAGTTCTGGTAAATTCAATCTTGGAATGGAAGATCTATATCAAAGCAGAAATGATACCATTGGGTCACTATTAACTGAAACCCAAGTTCTACAAAGTCCTTAGCATAAAAGTCATTAGAATATAAGTATGGGTGGTGTTTCTCGCAATCTCAGCCAAAAAACGACTAACAGAGGTGTCATGATGCTAAATACAAGTGATTTGCCTAATCTGACTTCTCATCACTCTGTCAATAGTTACGAACAAGACTTTTACGGATGGACACAGGAACAAGCAAAATTGCTACGTCTTGGACAATTACAGGGTTTAGATTTAGAGAATTTGGCGGAGGAGATTGAATCCTTGGGTAAGCAACAGCAACAGGAATTACGCAATCGCTTTGGAGTTTTGATTGGGCATTTACTCAAGTGGGAATACCAACCCCAACTACGAGGCAAAAGTTGGCGTATCACCATTGACTTACAGCGCGAGGAAATTCAAGAGCTTTTAGTTGATAACCCTAGTCTCAAGCCCTATGTCGAAGAAGCGATCGCTAGATCCTACAAACAAGCGATCGCTCTTGTTGTCAAAGAAACACCTTTCGACAAGAAGGACTTACCATCAATATGTCCCTATAACACCGTGCAAATTCTTAATCAAGATTTTTATCCGAACTAGCTTCAAAAGATTATTGGCTTACTCAGCTTCGAGAGGAGCCATCGTTAAGCCCGATTGCTTTAACTGCGCGTGATAAAGCTCAGCCTGCTCCATTGGTCCCACCCAAACGATCGCTAAGCCTTCAAAATGGATTTGATTGGTTAATTCCCAAGCAAGATCATCCGTCATGTTTGGGATGTATTTCATTAAACACTCAGAAACATGTTCAAAAGTATTGAAATCGTCATTCAACACAATGACCTTATATTTGGGGTAAGGCTTGCGTACTATTTCCCGCACGGTATCTTTAACTTTTTCGGGAGTTTGCACAGCAGCAAAAATAGCCATAATCTCAACTAACGCTCTATGTGTTAATTATAACGTGAGTTCGATAACGGCGCTTCGCGCCGCACAAGTGGCGGAAAATGGTAAAAATCGCTTAGCGATTTTTACCATTTTCCGCCTTCGTCGAACTGACGTTAATTATAGCGGTAGCCAATTGTGTTAGGAAACCCAAAGCCTAAAAGAGAGTTGCGGTATGCTCTATAACTCTCTTTTGGGCTTTATGTCTAAAAGCGCTGTAGGATAAAATTTAGTTGTTACTTTGACCTTACAACATGACTGCGATCGCTACTATTCCTCAAACCGCATCATCACAACCTATTGATTGGCAAGCGATCGCTAACGCCTTTATCGAGATTGTTGGCGATCGCTATGTTGTCCGTACTCGCGAAGAGCTAATCGCCTACGAGTGTGACGGACTGACCAGCTACAAACAACAACCTGCGATCGCTGTTTTGCCGAATACTACTGAGGAAGTAGCAGCAGTTGTAAAAATATGCGATCGCTACAAACTTCCCTTTGTGGCGCGGGGTTCGGGGACAGGGCTATCAGGGGGCGCGTTACCCTTACCTGAATCCGTACTGATTATTACCTCACGGATGCGAAAGATCTTAGAAGTTGATCTCGAAAACCAGCGCGTAGTCGTGCAACCGGGGGTAATCAATAACTGGGTGACGCAAGCTGTCAGTGGTGCAGGCTTCTACTATGCTCCCGATCCTTCTAGCCAAATCATCTGCTCTATCGGTGGTAATGTTGCCGAAAACTCAGGGGGAGTGCATTGCTTAAAATATGGGGTGACGACCAATCATGTGCTGGGGGCAAAAATAGTATTACCCGATGGCTCAATTAAAGATATCGGCAGCAAAATCCCCGAAAGTCCGGGGTATGATCTCACGGGCATTTTCGTTGGTTCCGAAGGAACCCTTGGCATTACCACCGAAGTTACATTAAAGATTCTCAAATCGGCGGAATCCATCCAAGTACTCTTAGCAGATTTCACCACCGTAGAAGCCGCAGGCTCAACTGTGTCTGACGTAATCAGTGCTGGCATCATTCCGGGGGGAATGGAAATCATGGACAACATGAGCATCAATGCCGTAGAGGATACAGTTGCCACCAATTGCTATCCCCGTGACGCAGCATCCATTCTCTTAATTGAGATTGATGGCTTAGAGAGTGAAGTTGCTGAAAATGCAAAACGAGTCGAAGCTATTTGTTATCAAAATGGAGCTAGGAATGTGACTACGGCTAGCGATCCTGAACAAAGGCTCAGACTTTGGAAGGGTAGAAAGGCAGCCTTTGCAGCGATGGGTCGTCTCAGTCCTGACTACTATGTGCAAGATGGTGTGATTCCCCGCACCAAGTTGACCTATGTGTTACAAGAGATTGCCAGACTGAGTGAAGAATATGGCTACTATGTTGCCAATGTCTTCCATGCAGGAGACGGGAATTTACATCCATTAATTTTGTATAACAATGCCGAAGCTGGTGCTTTAGAAACCGTAGAAAAATTAGGCGGTGAGATCCTCAAACTCTGTGTGCGCGTAGGTGGTAGCATTTCGGGCGAACATGGCATCGGTGCGGATAAGAAATGCTATATGCCAGAGATGTTTAGCGAGTCAGACTTAGAAACGATGCAATGGGTGCGTGAGGCATTTGACCCACAAGGGATTGCTAATCCCACCAAAATTTTGCCAACTCCGCGCACCTGTGGTGAAGGCGCAAAACCGAATCATGATACCAAGTACAAATTAATAGATCGTTTCTAACAATATTTTCTAACAATATATTTTCAAAGCATGATGGTTAGCACTTGACTCTATCCATCATGCCTACTAGATCACTACCCGAATATGCTGCAATTTATCGAAACTTTAGCGCGATCGCTACCCAACTGGTTTTATCAACTTGAGCAATGGGCCGATGCTTTGGTAAATAGCCAACTCAATCAAGCCTCATGGACAAGTGTGGGAGTCGTATTTTTAGCAGGACTAGTCACTAGTCTCACCCCCTGCACCCTATCGATGTTGCCACTCACCATTGGCTATATTGGCGGCTATGAGTCAAAAAGCACATGGAAAGCGGCGCTACAGTCCGCTTGGTTCTGTTTAGGATTTGCGATCACTCTGACAGGTTTTGGACTAGCGGCGGCTTTGCTTGGCAAAATCTATGGGCAGACGGCTTGGGGCTGGTCAGTGGTGATGGGAATAATTGCGATCGCGATGGGATTACAGCTATTGGAAGTAATTTCTTTGCGCTTGCCCAGCTTTGGTAATTGGGAAGTATCGCAAAATCTGCCCAAGGGATTGCGATCGCTATTAATCGGTTTATCCTTTGGCTTTGTCGCTTCCCCTTGCAGCACACCAGTATTAGTCACACTTTTAGCTTGGGTTTCAGGCTCAGGCAACTTACTTGTCGGCACAGAGTTTTTGTTAGCCTATGCGATCGGCTCAGTACTACCTTTAGCGATCGCAGGAACATTTACGGGCATCATCAAACAGTTTTTAGAATTGCGGCGTTGGTCAAGTTGGCTCAACTGGGGAAGCGGGATCATTCTCATTGGATTTGGAACTCTTTCCATTTTGAGTAAGATTACATAATCCCTCTTCTCAAAGAGAGTTGTGGTGTAACTCTCTTTTGGGACTACCATTCCCGCTCAAACCTTTCCCACAGATTTTGTAATCTTGGCTCATTAGTAGCATCTGTCAGAACTGAAGCCACAACCGCACGGATCTTCAATAAGTCACCAAAACCAGCACGGATAAAGATTTTGCCAGAGGCAACAGCTTTATCAAGGGAAGATCTACCAAACATAACATCACGCAAAGCTTCACCTGTACTCTCAAAGGAATTATTCGCTTCAGGTTCGGCTTCAGTAATTGTGATCTTTAAGTCCTGACCACCTTCTGCTTGTAGATAAAGACGAGTATCATCGATCGCAATGGTGGCAGATTTACCAGAGGCAATACGGACGATTGCTGCCCATGTATCACCTTGGCGATCGCGCAAAATTTCGATTAATTCTGACATTAGATCTGAGAGAATCTCCATACGAGATGATGAAGATATTGTCATAATTACCACCGATATAATAAAAAGCTGCAAAGATTATAAGTAGTTAAGCATAAGTAAGCTTACAACCCATATTGTTGTGCCGTCCGCGTAGCGGACGGCACAACAATATGGGTTTAGTTGCTAACGATGCTGAGCTACTTAGAATTTTTAGATGCCATCACTTGATTCGTCTCCTATAGCGTTTTACAAATGAATATGCACTCATTTGTAAAACGAAAAAGAATCACAGTAAGGGTTTGCGGTTTTCATTTTGACTACGGCAAAATGAAAACCGCTATAAGCACATTAGGATAGCAATTGCCATGATTCAGCAGCCTAGAACTAATTACTTCAAAATCAAGAGAACTTATCTCCATAACCTTCTCGCCACCTCAATTATTGTAACTAGTTCCTTTTTGCCGTCAGTAATTATTGCTCCATCACCAACAACTGCCCAAACAGCAACAACTCAAACAATTCAAAATGGTGAGTCCCGTAGTTTTCCCATCGCTTTGCAGTCTGGGCAGTTTGTACGGATTCTGGTACAACAGCAGGGAATTGATCTAGTGGTGACGCTATTCAGCCCAGAGGGGAAAGAAATCGCTAATTCCGATAGTCCGAATGAAGATGAAGGTACAGAGGTGATATCCGCGATCGCGAAGGTTTCAGGGGAATATAAACTAGTTATCAAGACTTTAGATCCGAAATTATCGGGGAAATTTAGCTTTGCGATTGAGGACTTACGCATTGCAACCGATGCAGATCGTAAATATATTGCGGCGGAAGTTGCTTTTATGGAAGCGACAAAAATTAATGATGGCAATAGTCAGCAAAAGCAGCAGGCGATCGCTAAATATCTCGAAGCTTTACCCATATTTCGGTCTATGGGTAGAACCTATTGGGAAGCACTTACACTAAAAACAGTTGGTGATATTTATAGTGATTTAGAGAAATATTCCGAATCCCTGAACTATCGCCAGCAAACCCTAACTCTTTTTAAACAAATGGGGGATCTCAAACAATTAGGAAGAATAATCAATAATATTGGCAAAACCTACGAAAAACTTGGAGACTTTCGCAGTGCGATCGCCTCTTATGAGCAGGCAATATCTACCCGCAAATCCATTCGCGATCCATTGGGGGAAGGTGTAACTTTGAATAATTTGGGCTATGCCTACGATACGATTGGGCAACCGAAAACAGCTTTAGAATTTTATGAGCAGTCTCTGAAAATTTGGCGCGAACAGGGGAATCGTAAAGAAGAAGGAAATACTTTACGCAATGTCGGGGCAGTCTATCGGAAGCTCAGTGACTATGCCAAAGCGCTCCAGTTCTATCAACAAGCCTTAGCGATTAACCAAGAAATTGGAGATCGCCGCAATGAGGGCAATACCCTGAATAGTATTGGACTACTCTATAACAACTTAGCTCAACCCAACAAAGCACTAGATTTTTTCCGTCGGTCATTGGCGATCGCTAAGCAAAGAAAAGATCTACGCGCTCAATCATCAATTCTCAGTAATATCGGTCTCGCCTATCGCCGCCTCAAGGAAATTGACAAAGCCTTAGAATCATACTTCCAAGCTTTTCAATTAGCCTTAGATACAGGGGATCTCGGCTCCCAGTCTGTCACCCTCAATAACCTTGCTTCGATCGCGATCGATCAGACAAAGTATGCCGATGCGATGGATTTCCTCCAAAAAGCTCTAGTAGTGGTCAGAAAAGTTGGCGATCGCGTCACTGAAGCCACCATCCTCAATAATATTGGTCTAGTTTCCAAATACCAAGGCAAGCCCAACCAAGCCTTCGCCACCTATCAGCAATCCTTACAATTGGATCGCCAAACAGGAAATCGGCGTGGTGAAAGTATTGCCCTTGGGAATATGGGTGGTTTAATGGCAGAGCAGGGACGTATGGAATTTGCCATTTATTTCTATAAGCTGTCAGTGAATGTCCGTGAGTCAATTCGTAAAGATATCCGCAGTCTCTCCCGTGAAGATCAGAACGCATTTAAACAGTCCGTGTCTGACATCTATCGAGGTCTAGCAAGTATGCTGTTAGAACAGAGGCGAGTCATGGAAGCTTTACAGGTACTAGATCTGCTCAAAGTCCAAGAATTGCAAGACTATCTCCAAGATGTTAAGGGCAATGACATCACCGCTCAGGGAATCGAACTATTGCCACAGGAACAATCTCTATCCAAACTAATTGCTGAAGTTGAATCCCAAGCCAATAGTTTTAATAATGAATTGGACTCACTGCGTAAGCTGCCCAATCCCAATGACACTCAACAAGCAAGAATTGCGGAAATCAGCAAAATCCAACTAGAGGCAAATCAAAAATTGGTCAGTTTATTTGATAGCAATAATGTGCAGACCATCGAGAAAAATCTGCAACAAAATGCGATCGCAGACAACCTCAAACTTAAGGCTTATCTCAGTCTCCAAGAACGTTTAAAAAGCCTCATTCAAACAGCCCAGTTTCCCCAAAGGACAGCCTTATTTTATCCCTTAATTTTAGGTGATCGCCTCGAACTCGTTCTATTTATTCCCGATACTCCCCCTATCCATCGCACCATCAAAATTAGTCAAACTGAATTGCAAAGTGCGATCGCTACTTTTCGCAATGACCTCCAAGATGCCAATTCCTTTGACGTTCAAGATTCAGGCAAGAAACTTTATGAATGGATGATTAAGCCGATTGCCGCAGATCTGCAAAAACATCAAATCCAAACAATTATCTACGCCCCCGATGGACAGTTACGCTATATTCCCCTAGCCGCTCTCTACGACGGCAAGCAATGGTTGATTGAGAATTATGCCATTAATCACATCACGGCAATTAATTTATTCCGCCTCGGTTCGCAAACTGCCTTCAAGCCCAATGTAATTGCGGCTGCCTTTAGTCAAGGCAAGTATGAGTTTAATGTCGGCGAGCAAAAATTTGCCTTTACAGGTTTACCCTTTGCGGGGAAAGAAGTTGAAAATTTAGGTGCGATTATTCCTAATACGACCAAGTTATTTAACTCATCGTTTCAGCGCAATGAAATCATCGAACCAAAGAGCAGTTACAACATTATCCATCTCGCTACCCATGCAGCATTTGTCAGTGGCAAACCCGAAGAATCTTTTATTCTTCTCGGCAATGGCGATCGCCTCAGTCTCCGCGAAATCCAAAATCTGAAAATGCCTGCGGTAGATTTAGTGGTATTAAGCGCTTGCCAAACGGCTTTAGGCGGCGTAGTGGGCGGCGGCGAAGAGATTTTAGGCTTTGGGTATCAAATGCAAAGAACAGGGGCAAAAGCCGCGATCGCATCGTTGTGGACTGTTTCCGATGGCGGTACTCAAGCCCTGATGGATATTTTTTATGGAGAATTACAAAAAGAGAAATTCTCCAAAGTGGAGAGCTTGCGCCAAGCGCAACTATCTCTAATTCGCAGTCCCAAATCTGAATTCAATCATCCCTATTACTGGTCAGCCTTTATTCTAATTGGCAATGGATTTTAAGCATAGATTCATCCTCCCGCTACGCGGGAGGATGAATCTAAATCCGTAACTGCTCTAATTGCCTCGCGGATTACCTCAGAACCTGCGCCAGTAATGCAGGATTTATCGGTGAGAATGCGTTTCCAAAGGCGGCTACCAGCTTGACCATGAAACAGTTGCAACATATGGCGCGTGATTTTATTTAACTTCAAGCCCCTACCAGTCCATGCATCGATATAGGGAATCATTGCCTCAGCAACTTCCACTCGATTACGAATCGGTGACTCATCACCAAAGAACTCGCGATCGCTAGTTGCAAAGAGATAAGGATTGTCATAGGCAGCGCGACCAATCATCACCGCATCAACGTACTGCAAATGCTCATGGGCTTGCTCTAGAGTCGTAAACCCACCATTAATTTCAATAAATAAATGTGGAAACTCTTGCTTTAATCGATGCACATCGGCATAACGCAAAGGTGGAATTTCGCGATTATCCTTGGGACTAAGCCCCTGTAACCATGCCTTTCGCGCATGGACTGAGAAACGCTGACAACCAGCTTCTGAGAGAATGCGTACAAAGTTCTGCATATCCTCATAGCCGTCTAAATCATCAACCCCAATCCGATGCTTGACCGATACAGGAATCTGCGTCGCCGCAACCATTGCCTCAATACATTTCGCAACTAGATGGGGAGTTTTCATTAAGCAAGCGCCAAAATGTCCACTCTGGACGCGATCGCTTGGGCATCCCACATTCAAATTAATTTCGTCATAGCCCATCGCTGCGGCAATCCGCGCACATTCAGCGAGGTCTTGAGGATTGTCGCCGCCAACCTGTAAGGCAAGGGGATTTTCCGCAGACGAGAAGCCCAAAAGATAGTCTTTATCGCCATGCTTAATTGCGGCACTCGTCACCATTTCCGTATAGAGCAAAGTTCGTCGCGTAATCTGGCGCATGAAATATCGATAATGGCGATCGGTGCGATCCATCATAGGCGCAATGCTGAGGGGATAAGTAGGATGGCGATCGCCTGATTTCTGTGTAGAAATTGGCATTTCCGATAGGGTAGTCATGGCAAGATCAAAGCGTTATAGTGGCAGCTAAAAATGAAGCTCTGCTCCTATATAGTACCAAAGCTGACTATAGCAATCCTAAATGGTTTGTGGAAGCGCACCCCGAAGGGGTGCGCTTCCACAAACCCCAAAATCTACAAATGATTTAAGACTGCTATAGGTTTGGTTTTTAATTCATGAAAGTGTGACCACACTTTCATGAATTGGTATAAACTTGTGTCTGCATTTTTTGTTTGGACTTGTTTAGAGGCATCGAAGATTTGTGAGCGTAAAGGTGTTAGCCGTATTAGCTTCGGGAAGTGGTAGTAATTTGGAGGCGATCGCGCAAGCCATCCATGATGGAAAGCTGAAAGCCAAAATTGCTGTCGTGATCTATAACGAACCTGATGCTTTTGCGCGTCAACGTGCAGAAAAGTTTGGTATTCCTGCGATTCTAGTCAATCATCGCGATTACAAATCTCGCAAAGCTCTCGATCTGGCAATCATCGATATTCTCAAGCAATACAATGTCGAGCTAGTGATTATGGCAGGCTGGATGCGAATCGTCACCCAAGTGTTAATCGATGCCTTTCCCGAACGAATTCTGAATATTCATCCCAGTTTGTTACCAAGTTTCAAAGGTATTCATGCGATCGAGCAAGCCTTTAACTATGGTGTGAAAATCACGGGCTGTACAGTGCATTTGCTGAGCCTCGAAGTCGATAGTGGCAAAATCCTCAAACAAGCAGCAGTTCCTGTACTCCCTGAAGACTCTCTCGCAGATTTACAAAAACGCATCCAAGTTCAAGAACATATCATTTATCCAGAGGCGATCGCTGAATATATAAGTACCTTCTAAAGTCTATGCTCGATAAAGCTGCGTCATTACCTATTGGCTATAAAGAAGCTCAATCTATCGATACTAGTATTGATGCAGAAATATATCTATTTAATTTGCGGAAGTCTTTGACGCTAGTGCAAAGAGTTGAAGGATTTACAAATTGGTATCAAAGACTTCTAGAAATTTGTTTAGGCGGCATCCAGCAGAGATGTCCCGATGCAAGCATTGAGACACTACGCTATGAATTTGCTAGAGCTACCCTAAAATCAGCTTTTCCAAATTCTACATATCATGATATTGCTCAAAATAGAAGATTTCTCAATCTACTCAATCCGATTGAGCTAGCTCTAGAGATCACTTCAATTCTTGAGAAACTAGATATTCAATACTTTGTCGGTAGCTCATTAGCAAGTGTGCTATTTGGTGAAATAAGATCTACTGAAGGAGTTGATATTTTTGTTGATCTAGAAATAGAAAAAGTAGTTCCATTGCTACAATCTCTACAACCAAGATTTTATGTCTCTGAAAACGCAGTTCGGGATGCAATTAGATTCAAACGCTCATTTAATTTGATTGATAATGAATCTCTCGGCAAAGTAGATCTTTTTATTCTTCAAGATAGCCCCTTCCCTCAAATGGAGTTTCAACGTCGCCGATCTCAATTAGTCAGACAAAATCCAGATCAAATGTTGGTGTTACCAACCCCAGAAGATATTATTTTACAAAAATTAGTCTGGTATCGCATGACTAAGAATGAGTCACAGAGACAATGGCGCGATGTTTTGGGTGTGTTGAAATTACAAGGCGATCGCTTAGATTTTGATTATTTATAAAAATGGGCAATGGAACTCAACCTCAGCAGCGAGTTGTTAGAAACTGCCTGCACAGAATCAGGATTAGACCTTTTCTTTTAGGAAGAATAATGATGTGAGGCGCAAAGCGCCTCACATCATTTAAAAGTTCAGATTCCCTAGTCAACCTCCAAAAGCCAGAAAACCAAGCAAAAGTACGTTCAACTACCCAACGCTTCTGTTGGACAACAAAGCCATTTTGCCCCACAGGCAGAAGGCAAAATAAATCAAAATAAATTAAGTGTCTCCGCATAGCTATCAACCAAACCCATATTGTTGTGCCACCTGCTACTCGAATGGCACAACAATATGGTTTTTGGGAGGTGGTATATTGTGCCACTTCTCATTGTTAGCTTTAACATGGTTGTGTGAGTTCTACTTAGCCTCTGGAGGCAATTCAGAATATGGGAATCAAACGTAAGCTGCATCGACCTTTACTCAAACTAGAACAACGTGATGGCGTTCTCCAAGTTGTCGGTGGTAATAATTGGTCATCCTATTTGCGCGATCCCTATCATCTTTTGTTGACAGTTCCTTGGATTGGCTTTTTGGGGATCGTGGTCGGATTTGACATCTTTCTTAATGCTGTATTTGCCGTCCTCTATTTACTAGATGGAAATGCGATCGCTGGTATGAAAGAAGTAAATTTTGGGGAAGCTTTTTTCTTTAGTGTGCAGACCCTTGCTTCCATTGGGTATGGAGTAATGAATCCTCAAACTCTTTATGCCAATCTCATTGTCACCTTAGAATCGATCGCTAGCTTAATGTTGTTTGCTGTGATTACGGGAATTGCCTTTACTCGATTTGCCAAATCCTCTTCCCGCGTGATGTTTAGCCATGTAGTAACTATTCATAACTACAATGGCGTTCCGACACTCATGTTCCGCACTGCTAATGAACGGCGTAATAACATTCTAGAGGCGAGATTAAGAGTTTATTTGATGATTGATGAAATCACGGCGGAGGGGCAAATGATGCGACGCTTACATGAACTGAAATTAGTTCGCGATCATTCCCCTGTATTTTTGCTGTCATGGACAGTAATGCATACCATTGACCAAACTAGTCCTCTCTACAGTATGGATAAGGAAACAATGTTGCGATTAAATGCTCAAGTTCTGGTTTCGCTGACGGGTGTTGATGAAACGATTGAGGGAACGATTCATGCGCGGCATATGTATTCAGCATCGCAAATTTTATGCGATCGCCGTTTTGTGGATGTAATTCACATGGGCAAAGATGGACATCGCTATCTAGATTACAACTATTTTCATGAGACAACTGCGATTTAAAGTCTGTAGTTTTGCGTGGGTAAATTACAAACTTCTGCTATGTTTGTGGCAATTAATGCGATACCACTGACTACAGCGATCGCCCCTTGGCAAACATAACCAACATCATCGAAAAATCGTGAAAAAGCTGCCGTCCCTCATTAAACGAAATTTAGCGCAAAAACTGTTGATTGGTTTTGGCTTGTCTCTAGTTACGATTGGGTTAGGGACATTGTGGGTAACTTACTCATCTCTGCGGCAGGATTTAGAGAAACAGGTACAACAACGTGCCGAATCGATTACACGAGGACTAGAATTTGCCTCTGAGGGATTAATTGAAATCAAGGAAACAATTTTATTAGGACGGATTGTCCAAAACTATGCCACGCTGCCCACGGTGCTTGAAGTCTCCATTGTTGATCCCGATGGGATTTTAATCGCCCATAGTCGGTCCTTTAGTATGGGTACTCGTTATGCTGAGATGCGCCCATCCCTCGCAGCGGATGTCAACCAATCCTCACAACTGGGTAAAGAATTGCATCTGCGCACCACCTTACAGGGTAAACCTGTCGTGGTGGAGGTTTTACCCTTTAGTAGTTTGCTATTTGGGAAAAAGGGAAAGCGAGGTGTAGCGATCGCCATTATGGATCTCAATCAAATGGAGCAGGATACGAGACAGAGTTTTCTATCTTCTACACTGACGATGGCAATTGGTACGGGCATAATTTTGCTCTTTCTCGTTTGGTTGATTCAACAATTAGTATTGCGTCCTTTAGCCAATCTCAACGAAGCGATCATCCAAAGTACTCAAACCGAAGACTTTGCTCTACCAGATTTACCCAGCGATGAAATCGGTTTTTTAGGCAATAACTTTGCGGCGGTATTTGGTCAACTCAGAGCTTATAAACAGATGGAGCTAGAGGTTGTAGAGCTTGAGTTACGGGAGAAGAGTCGCTACCTCGATGCCGTCTTGCTCAATTTGCAGGACATGAAATATGCCCTCGATCGCAGTGCCATTGTTGCTATTACCGACATTAGAGGTGAAATCACCTATGTAAATGATAAATTTTGTGAGGTTTCTAAATACAACCGTGAAGAATTAATCGGTCAGAACCATCGCCTTCTCAATTCGGGATATCATCCCCCAGCGTTTTTTGCCGAGATGTGGCAAACCATTACCAGTGGACAAGATTGGCGATCAGACATCCGTAATCGCACCAAAGATGGATCACTATATTGGATCGATACCACGATTGTGCCATTACTCAATTTACAAGGTGTTCCCTATCAGTTTTTGGCAATTAGCCAAGACATTAGCGATCGCAAACGGGCAGAGCAAGAAATGCGGTTATTGACCGAGCGCTTAGAGCTAAATAACCGAGAGTTGCAGGACTTTGCCTATGTCGCCTCCCATGATTTGCAGGAACCACTCCGCAAAATTCAAGCCTTTGGCGATCGGCTCAAAACCACTAACGGAGATATCCTCAACGACAAAGGAAAAGATTACCTAGCAAGGATGCTCAATGCCGCTAACCGAGCGCAAGTGTTGATCAATGACCTATTAGCCTTTTCACGGGTGACTACTAAGGCACAGTCCTTTGTGGCGATTAACCTCAACGAGATCCTCGAAGGCGTGCTTTCGGATCTAGAGGTAAGGATCGAGCAAACAGGAACAATTGTGGAGTTTGACTCATTACCAGTGATTGAAGCGGAGCCAAGCCAAATGCGGCAACTGCTGCAAAACCTGATTAGTAATGCAATCAAGTTTCGGAAGGAAAATGTTGCTCCGATTATCCAGATTCGTGCTAGCCAAACTCACCAAGATGATAGGGATGCTTGCGAGATCCGTGTTATTGATAATGGGATCGGACTTGACCAAAAATATAGCGATCGCATTTTTCAGATGTTTCAACGTCTGCATGGACGCAATGCCTACGAAGGTACAGGAATTGGTCTGGCAATTTGTCGAAAAATCGTCGAACGGCATGGTGGTATGATCTCAGTCGAAAGCCAAATCGACCAAGGCGCAACCTTTATTATTACCCTACCCCTCAAACAAGCCACAATAGAAGATTATGACTAAAAAAGGCAAAGCAGTCACAATTTTGGTTGCTGAAGACGATGAAGATGATCGGATGCTGATGCAAGATGCCCTAGAAGAAAATCGCCTTGCAAACGATCTCCATTTTGTTTGTGATGGGGAAGAGCTGATGGATTATTTACAGCATCGTGGTCAATATCACGATCCCAAAACTTCCCCACGACCCAGTTTAATTTTGTTGGATTTAAATATGCCCCGCAAAGACGGCAGGGAAGCATTAAAAGAAATTAAGTCCGATCCCGCACTAAGACAAATTCCTGTAGTGGTGTTGACCACATCAAAGGCTGAGGAGGACATTCTCCGCACTTACGATCTTGGTGTCAGCTCCTTTATTGCCAAGCCCGTGATCTTTGAGTCTATGGTGCAAATTATTAAAGCACTTGGGAAATATTGGTTTGAGATTGTGGAATTGCCCGATAAAAACTAGAAATAGCAGAGATATAGTAGTAGCCAGTTATGTTAAGACAAAACCAAAACCGAGAAGAGAGTTGCGGCGCAAAGCGCCGCAACTCTCTTCTCGGTTTTATTGCTTCACTTATGGGGCTATAGCTATTCAAAAAACTATGGTGCGAGCAAAGTGCAGAGTTTTATTAGTAGATGATGACGAGGATGACTATGTTGTTACTCGTGACTTTTTAGTTGAGGCAGAACAGTTTGATTTCCAGCTTGACTGGGTAGACAACTTTCAATTAGGACTGCAAGAGATTAGCAAAAATCAGCATGATGTCTATCTGCTCGATTATCGTCTTGGGAAAGAGAATGGTCTAGAACTGTTGCAAGAAGCAATTAAAATCGGATGTAATAAGCCGATTGTGTTGCTCACAGGACTTGGTGATCACGAGATTGATCAACAGGCGATGAAAAGTGGCGCATCGGACTATCTCGAAAAAGGACATATGCTCAGCACAATTTTATTGGAGCGAGCAATTCTCCATGCCATTGATCGCAAACAGTTTGAAAACCGCCAACTCGAACTAATGTCTGAGCTTGCCACAGCTAACCAAGAACTCAAAGACTTTGCCTACATTGTCTCCCATGATCTCAAGGCTCCTCTAAGGGGGATAGCTTCCATCGCCACTTGGATAGAACAGGACTATGGCGATCGCCTTGACTCAGAGGGACAAGAGATGTTGCATCTGTTAGGTGGAAGGGTGCGACGGATGAGTGACCTGATCGATGGCATTTTGCAATATTCCCGTGTAGGCAGGGTGCAAGAAGAGAAAAGTGTCGTCAATCTCCAAGATTTGCTTATAGAGGTGATTGATCTAATTGCACTGCCCGTTGGCATAGAGATTGCGATCGAAACAGAGTTGCCAATGGTGTTCGCAGGCAAGACGCAAATGCAACAAGTATTTCAAAATTTACTAAGTAATGCTGTCAAGTATATGGGTAAGCCAGAGGGAAAAATTCGGCTGGGTCATACTGAAAGACAGGGCTTCTGGGAATTTTACGTTAGCGATACGGGGCTTGGCATTGAAGCAAGACATTTTGATAAGATTTTTCAAATTTTTCAAACGCTGACTACCCGTGACTCATCTGAAAGTACAGGTGTTGGTCTAGCGATCGTCAAGAAGATCATCGAAATTTATGGTGGTAAAATTTGGGTAGCTTCAGAGTATGGTAAAGGTAGTACGTTCTTCTTCACAATACCCAGATTGCTTGATACATACTAAGGATTAAGGCTAAAACAATGAGAAGTTGCGACCCGATTTTGTTAGTAGAAGACGATCTCATTGATATCATGACCCTCAAACGTGGGTTAAAAGAAATTCATGTCCATAACCCACTCTATGTGAGGCATGATGGTGAAGCAGCTCTAGAGTTTTTACGAGACCCCAAAGAACCGAAACCAGCGCTCATCTTTCTGGATTTGAATATGCCACGGATGAATGGTATTGAATTTCTGCAAATTATTAAAAATGATCCCCATTGGCGGATTATTCCCGTTGTTGTCTTCACAACTTCTCAAGAAGAGCAAGACCGTTTAGCAAGTTTTGCATTAGGTGTAGCAGGATATATTGTCAAACCATTAAGCTACCCTGAATTTGTCGAACATCTGAAGGTAATATATCAATACTGGAGTTTGAGCGAGTCTCCACTCTCAATTGTATAGAGCTAAAGAGAATTTTAGGGTTAGGTAGTGTTTTGTACTGCCTAACCATGACTACCACTAATGGATACCTCTATCTATGTCATAAGACAAGGTAAAAATGCTGACCCCAGATTGTAATGACTCACTATCTCCACTGATCAGGGTGCTCCTCGTTGAGGATGATCAGATTGATCGCCTCGCTTTTGCCCGAATTGTCAAGCAAGAGGGATTGCCCTATGACTATGTAGCAGCACGTTCTCTATCGGAAGCCAAGAGTATTTTAGCGGAACATTCCTTTGATATTGCCATCCTTGATCATTCCTTAAAGGATGGAACATCGCTAGAACTATTTGATCTGCTTAAGGCAAAAAACTGCCCGTTTATCATCGCTACAGGGACTGGTGATGAGGAAACTGCTGCCAAAGTAATGAATGAAGGTGCTTATGATTATTTGATTAAAGACCCCGAACTCAAGTACCTCAAAATTTTGCCTGCTACTGTATCGAAGGTAATTGTCCGTAAGCAATCAGAGGAGCAGTTACGAATTCTCAATCATGCGATGCAAAGTGCCAAAGACAGCATTTATATTGCTGATCTAGAAGGGAAATTACTGTTTATTAATGAATCCCTTAAACAAATTTGTAACCTTGAGGACAAAGACCTCATAGGACAAACCATGCAGATCTTGGGACAACCAGACCTAAAGGTCGATATAGGCGATCCATGTCGGGGACAAAACTGTGCGATCGAGTCCGAGATTGTGATGCAGAAAGCACAGGGCGGTTCATTCCCTGCCTTACTCTCAGAATCCTTTATTCAAGACGGAGAGAAACGGATTAGAGTGGGTTTGATTCGCGATATTACCGATCGCAAGGCTGCTGAGATTGTTTTAGCTCAGGCAAAAGAAGATGCTGAAGCCGCCACCAAAGCCAAGAGTGAGTTTCTTGCGAATATGAGTCATGAAATTCGGACTCCGATGAATGGGGTGATGGGGATGACCCAGTTGCTGTCAATGACGACTTTGACGGAGGAACAGCAGGATTTAGTGCAGACTATTCAATATAGTAGTGATGCTCTCTTGACGCTAATTAATGACATTCTCGATCTCTCTAAGATTGAAGCAGGAATGTTAGAGCTAGAAGAACGTGTCTTTGGGCTAGAAGATAACTTGAAATCTGTATGCAGCCTTCTCACTGGACAAACTCAACAAAAAGAGATTAATCTTAGCTACCATATAGACGAAAATGTTCCTAACACCTTACTGGGAGACAATTCCCGCCTGCGCCAAATCTTACTGAATTTGGTTGGGAATGCGATTAAATTTACGCAGCAAGGTAATATTGCGATCGCAGTTAGTAGCCAAAAACATTCACAGGGCAAACAAGAACTCACATTTGCGATTACGGATACGGGGATTGGGATCGAACGTAATCTCTTAAATAAACTATTTCAACCCTTCACCCAAGCCGATGCTTCGATTAGTCGTAAATATGGTGGTACTGGTCTCGGTTTGGCGATTTGCAAACGCTTAGTGGAATTGATGGAAGGAACAATCTGGGTGGAGAGTCTTGGTAATATTGGGGGCAATCCACCTTTAAATTGGGTTTCAAATGGAAACTTAGCGCAGGGTTCTGCATTCTACTTCAGGATTTTGATGGATGCTGCGGAATTATCATCCCCCTTTGATTCTCCATACCAAAGGGCAAAATTAGCGATCGCTACTGCTGAGAAATCAGCTTTAAAGATTTTAGTTGCTGAGGACAACCAAGTAAATCAAAAGTTGGCTCTCTTTATGTTCAAAAAGATTGGTTACAACATTGACCTCGCTAGCAATGGATTGGAAGTTTTAGAGCAGCTCAATCAAAAGGTTTATGATGTAATTTTTATGGATATCCAAATGCCTGATATGGATGGAATAGCAACAACAAAAATCATCCGTCTTAATTACAAGTCCCAGCCTTGGATTGTCGCGATGACTGCCCATGCTGTAGGTGAAGCGCGGGAAGACTGTCTAGAAGCAGGAATGAATGATTACATTAGTAAGCCAATTCGCATTGAGGAACTCACTACGGCTCTCCTCAAAATCACGCAGACTAATGCGATCGCCTAAAAAGCTTTAATTTTTGTGGCTCGGCTTCGCCGTGCCACAAAAATCAGTTCTTTATTTTCCTGAACGTCAAATCGTGGCAGATGATGCAGCAAAGTCACTATAAACCCCAAACCTCTGCTAAAATCTAAATCTACAGTATCGGCTCCCAATTATTGATACTGCTGACACGTTATATATTTCTGTCTCTGATCCGTCTGACACCAATTTTCAACAATGGGAGCATTCCTGTTGAAGCTTTAAAATCCCCCTGATTAATTTTTCTGTAAGGTTTTAGATTCTTAGAAATGTCGCAACACCTCTAGGAATTGGTACGACTACAAATGGCAACGCTAACAGCGACAGACCGAATCAAAAATTTGGAGTTCTATGTCTTCTTCTTCAATTACCTTTCCTGTCAAGAAATCTTCTGTACCCCATAAATCTTCTGACCCAACCGCATCAGCCAAAGGTTTCTCAGCTCTAGGTTTATCTGAGCAAATTGTCCGTGCTGTCGCTGCACGCGGCTATACCCAGCCCACACCGATTCAGTCGCAAGCGATCCCCGTTGTTCTCTCAGGGCAAGATTTACTAGCGGGCGCTCAAACGGGTACGGGCAAAACCGCAGGATTTACACTGCCAATTTTGCATTTATTGTCTAACAAAGCAGTTAAGCGATCGCCAACTGGCAAAATTCCGATCCGCGCTCTGATCCTCACGCCTACCCGTGAACTCGCTGCCCAAGTCGAAGAAAGTGTCCAGACCTACGGCAGACATCTGCCCCTCACATCGATGGTGATCTATGGTGGGGTGAATATTAATCCTCAAATTAATCGCCTAAGAGGTGGGGTGGAGATTTTAGTCGCCACCCCCGGCCGTCTCTTGGATCATGTCCAGCAAGGACGATTGGACTTGTCCAAGGTCGAAATCTTAGTATTAGATGAAGCCGATCGCATGTTGGATATGGGCTTCATTCGTGATATCAAGCGAATTTTGGCACTATTACCAAAACAACGCCAAAATCTCCTCTTCTCGGCAACTTTCTCCAATGAGATTAAAGCTTTTGCCAGTACCTTACTCAATCAACCTGTTCTCGTCGAAGTTGCTAGTCAGAATGCCACTGCCGATTTAGTGACGCAGCGAATTTTCCCTGTCGATCGCGATCGCAAGCGTGAGTTACTCACCCATCTGATCAAAACTAATAACTGGTATCAGGTCTTAGTGTTTACGCGCACTAAGCATGGAGCTGATCGCCTTGTGAAGCAATTGCACCAAGATGACATCGTCGCGATGGCGATTCATGGGAACAAGAGTCAAGCTGCTCGGACTCGTGCCCTTGGTAAATTTAAGGATGGTAGCTTGCAAGTATTAGTCGCCACTGATATCGCCGCACGGGGCTTAGACATTAGCGAACTTCCCCATGTGGTTAACTATGAGTTGCCCAATGTGCCAGAGGACTATGTGCATCGCATCGGTCGTACAGGACGTGCTGGCTTGTCAGGGGAGGCGATCTCATTGGTTTGTGTCGATGAGCGTAAGTTTCTGGCAGATATCGAGAAGCTCATTAAGCGATCGCTACCCCAAGAAGTCGTTGATGGCTTTGATCCTGATCCTCGTGCTAAGCCTGAGCCAATCATTATGGGACGGCAACAGAAGCATCAACCTCGTCGTGGACAAAGGGATAGTGCGATCGCCAAATCAACGTCATCTGCACCAAGCAAATCACCTAATCAACCACAGAAGAAACAATCTAGTAGAGCTGTTGCCAAGCCTGTTCAAGCCAACAGATCCGAGCATATAGATTCTCACCATAATCGCAATCGTTAGGCATCAACAGGTTGAGTATGGATGATGCCAAACACCATCCATACATACCTTAATAAGTAAAAATTCCTAATCAACGTCAGTTTGCCCAAAGTGGTAAGAATCGCAAAGTGATGCTTACCACTTTGGGCATGGCTATATCGCACTTACGTTAATTCAGAATAGAGCCGAAGATTTTGGGAGGAAATGCCACTTGGTGGCACTTCTAATCAAAGTTTGGGGTTGACTTCATCACAAAATGTTGTAAGGCTCTGGACAAAGACTCCTTCTAATCTTGAGATTTGATATTGCTATACTATAAGTCTTAGAAGACTGATTAAAAGATGGATCGTATATGGGAATGCACCTTAGTCTTGAATTACTTGCAAACTCGATTCAGCAACTGCATGAGCTAGAGAATATTGCAGCATTACCCGCAACATCTTCTATCGAAATTGAGGAGAAAAATCTTTCTTTTAGCAACACTATTAACGTTCTGCAATCTAGCTTAACAGAACTAGAAAATTCCTATCGATCACTGGCAGGAGAATTAGAGGGCTACCGTGAACTCTTTGACTTTGCCCCTGATGGCTATTTTGTCACCGATGCGAATGGCGATATCACTGCTGCTAACCGTGCCGCAACCTTGATGTTTGGTTCGCAACCGATTGGCAAAAACCTAGAAAACTTCGTTTATCCTTCCTATAAAGAGCAATTCCAACGCCTGATTGGACAGTTGCAAAGAGGACAAAATATTAAAAGCTTGGACTTTCGGATGCAGTTTCCGACAGGTCAACCCTTTGATGCCAGCTTTACGATTATTAGCATTCGCGCTCTTGATGGCAAAGTGATTGGAATGCGTTGGTGGATTCAAGACATGACCCAACGCAAACAGGAAGCTGACAAAATCCAGCAATCACATCAACGCCTAGAGATTCGGGTTGCAGAAATGAATGCCAAACTCAACCTGATGGATCGTCAAGTTCGGGTAGAGAGAGAAGAACAACGACGTATTTCTCGCAACCTTGCCCGTAATGAAGCAAAACTGCGCGCAATGATGCAGCATTCTTCAGATATCGTGAATATTCTCGATATTGATACAACAATTCACTATTGTAGTCCTGCGATCTTTAAAACCTTAGGATATGCCCCTGAAGATGTGATGGACAAGAAATTTATCAAATTCATCCATCCTGAAGACCTCCCAATTTTTCAAGAATTTTTGGCCCAATCAGTTGATTCTCTATCTGTATCTACGCCGATTGTGATGCGCCATCAGCATATTAATGGTAATTGGGTTTATCTAGAGTCAGTTTGCTGTAATCTTTTGCAGGATGCGAATGTGCAGGGATTAGTGATTAACTCCCGCGATATTACAGAACGAAAGCGTACAGAGTCAGCATTGCAAGAAAGTAATCTGCGATTAGATGCGATCGCTTCTAGTATGCCTGCGACTATCTATCGTCTAGCGATGAAACCTGATGGAACTATTGCGATTCCATTTATTAATGATGGCTTAATCGATCTGATTGGCATTGCACCCCGATATGCGATTTCTAATCCCTACCAACTGCTGGATTTCATTCATCCTGAAGACTTCGATCAATTTAAAGCTCTGATTCAGGCAGGTTTTGATAAACTAGCGACCTTCCGCCATGAGTTTCGGATTATTACACTCTCTGGTGAAGTGAAATGGGTGCAAAATATCACGCGCTATTATCGTACAGACTCAGGGGATGTGCTGGCGGATGGCGTATGTATTGATATTAGTGAAAGAGGTGAAGCTGAATCGAGCTTGCAACGCACTAATGAACTATTGAGAGCGGTAATTAAGGCAGTGCCTGTGGCGATCGATATTGTAAGTCCTGAGGGGAAAATATTGTTATGTAATGCGGCGGCTGAAAAGCTCTTCTCATTAAATACGATCGCCACTTTGGGTTATCCATTTCAAGGTAATTCTGACTCTCAGGTGATGGGCTTACAAGCCGCGATCCTTGATACCTTGGCTGGTAAACCCCTAGATCGGGTGCAGATGGATATTGAAATTCGTGATGGTAGTTGGATCAGCATTAGTATGTCCACGGTCCTCGTCCATGATGCTGAGGGCAAGATTATTGGCGTATTACGAATTATTGAAGAATTAGGCGATCGCCTCTCTCACATTTTATCGAATGGATTGCATTTTGAGCCATCGACAACATCTGCAATAGTGTCATCAGGAACCGATGCGATCGCTAATTTCGCCGCGTCCCCTATTCCAAACCTTGCCAATACCTTGCTCAATCAATACCAAATTGGACAGCGTAACTTTGCAGGTTTGAACTTGCGAGGTGCTTATCTTGTGGAAGCCGAATTGTCGCAGGTAGATTTTAGTGGTGCTGCCCTGAATGGCTCCAATTGCAGTCATGCCAATCTCCAACATGCAAATCTGCGTGGGGCAGACTTGCGCGGGGCAAATTTGCAACATGCAGATTTAAAATGGGCAGACTTGCGTGGAGCAGACTTACGTGGGGCAGATTTACGCAATGCTGACATCTCAGGGACGGTTACTGACGAAAGCAACTTTTTAGGGGCGCTTTTATCGGTTTGAAAGTATAGCTGTCGCCAGTCTTAAGCCACAAACCCAGAAGACGAGTGGCGGCGTTTTACGCCGCCACTCCCTATACAAGTGACTATAGCTATATCAGATTGCATATTTGTGATGGTTGCAAAATTTGCAACCTAAATTTGTTTTTTTCAGTCTTGGCTTAAACTAAGCAATAACTAACTGAAAAGAAACAGAGCTTAAAGTGATGAAAATCAGGAAGTGGAAAGTTGGGATCGGATTGGTATTGGGAATGGTGATGGCTGGGCTATTAAACTGGCTAGCCTATGCTCCTGTTGTGGCACAGCCTCTTTCAGATTTGTTACCCAAGGAGGCGATCGCCCCCACCCAGATTAATGACCTTAAGGAGATACAGACAAATCTCGATGGATTTATTCCCACCAAATTGCAGGAGGTGGAGTCTCCAATCGGACAAGATCGGGCGGTAATTGGCGTAGATCAACGTTTGCCCATGCTCAGCCGTGAATACCCTTGGTCTACGGTAGGCAAAATTGTAATGATTGGTGAACTGGGCAAAGAGTATTCCTGCACAGGAACCTTGATCAGTAAATCGCTGGTACTAACCAATGCCCACTGTGTCTATGAAAAAAATAAATTTTTTGGCAGAATTTTCTTTTTACCAAACTTGATCAATGGTCGTTTACGCACAAGGGCTGATGTTGCAATAGTCAAAAATATTTTCACGGGAACCAAAAATCCAGCCCTTGAAAGCGAAGATGATTGGGCAATTTTGGAATTGGATAAGCCTTTAGGTAACAAGTATGGCTTTCTCAAATGGAGATCGCTTCCTTTAGCAGTTTTAAAGAATGCCAAGAATAAAATATCTGTGGCAGGTTATTCAGGCGACTACCCTGATCCCAAAGTCTACCGCAATCTAACCACGGGTAAGGGCAACACCGCAGGTGTCCATTGGCAATGCAGTATCTTGGGAGAAACCGATGGAATGCTCGTTCATGATTGCGATACTAATTCTGGGGCTTCAGGTTCAGCTCTGATTAGTAAAATCGATGGTGCTTATCATATTGTGGGACTTCATGCCGCAGGACGCAAAGATCGCCGTGGTCGAGGCATTGAGAACTATGCAGTCCGCATCAGTCGGATTGAGGCGGCTTTGAGTAAGGGAAATCGTTAGTAAAAGTTGAGTTAGAGGTTTGTTTTATGAAGAAGATTTGTAGTGCGGCAATTTTGACTTTGGCATTGGGGTTTCCTGTGCCGATGGTATTAACAGATTTAGCTCAAGCGCAATCTACCCAATCTCGCCAAATGGACGCAGATCGATTGGCAACTCAAGGGAGTCAACTATTTCGCACCAACCGTTATCCAGAAGCCTTACAAGCTTACGAACAAGCACTACAGATTTATCGAGAGCTTAGAGATCGCAGTGCTGAGTCAGTAATGCTCAATAATATCGGGTTAAGCCATTTCCGACAGAGACAGTATCAGAAAGCGATTGACTTCTATCAGCAATCCTTAGTGATCAAACAGCAAATTGGCGATCACAAAGGGGAAGGGACTTCCCTTAGCAACATTGGTGCGGCATATAACAGCCTTAGACAATACGAAAAAGCAATTGATTTCTTTCAGAAGTCTTTAGTGATTAGACAGCAAATTGGCGATCGCAAGGCTGAGGGAACTTCACTCAATAATTTAGCGAGTGCCTATAGAAATCTCAAGCAATATCAAAAAGCAGCCGATTTCTACCAGCAAGCTTTAGCTGTGTTTCAACAAATTGGCGATCGCGATGGTGAAAGTGGTGCGCTTGGTGATTTAGGCAGTACCTATAGAAATCTTGGACAGTACCAAAAAGCGCTTGATCTCTATCAGCAGTCGCTAGCCCTGTTTCGGCAACTTGGTAATCCGCAAGGCGAAAGCTATGCTCTTAGCGATCTAGGAGATGTTTATCGTAGTTTGGGACAGTATCAGCAATCAATTGATTCCTATACAAAGGCTTTAGCCGTTGTGCGCAAGTTGGGCGATCGCAATAGTGAAAAAAACTTGCTCAACGATTTGGGAACTGCTTATATGATCGTAGGGAATTATCGACAAGCAGTTGATTTTTACCAACGTTCCTTAGTAATTGCACAGCAGGTTAAAGATCTCAACGGTGAAGGAAATTCGTTGATTGGTATTGGAAATGGCTACAACAGTCTCGGTCAATATCAAAAAGCAATTGAGTTTTATCAACAAGCCTTAGCGCTGAAAAAGCAAGAGGGTGATCAGCAAGGTGAGGCGAAGATACTCGGTAACTTGGCTAGCACCTATGAGTACCTTGGTAACTACAAGAAGTCCATCGAGTTCAACTTGCAATCGATCGCGCTCTTTGAAAAAATAGGCGATCGTGAAGGGCTGGGCAAATCGCTAAACAATGTCGGCGTTTCCTATAGTAATTTGGGCGATTATCCAAAAGCGATCGACTTTCATCAAAGATCCCTAGCCATATCTAAGCAACTTAGCTATACACAGGGCGAAGCTAAGGCATCCAATAATCTTGGTAATATCTATCGTAGTTTAGGACAAGTCCCCAAAGCGATCGAGCTATATCAGCAGTCCTTAGCAATTAATCGCAACAATGGTAATCGTGATGGTGAAGGTATATCCCTTGGCAACCTAGGTAATTCTTATATTAGCCTCAATCAGTTTTCTAAAGCAGCCGAATTCTATCAACAGGCTCTAGGTATTTTTAAACAAACTGGCGATCGCAGTAAGGAAGGTATATCGCTGAGTAATCTGGGCTATACATTTTCTAACCTCAATCAAACGGAATTAGCAATTCTTTTTTACAAACAGTCAATTAATGTCCGCGAATCGATTCGTAAAGATATTCGCGGACTTACCAAAGAAGAACAAAAATCCTACTTAAATACTGTCGAGGTTACTTACCGTCGCCTTGCGGATCTACTTCTAAAACAAGGACGAATCATGGAAGCCTTACAGGTTCTCGATTTGCTGAAAGTCCAAGAATTGGAAGATTATCTTAAAAATATTAAAGGTAGCGATCGCTCGGCGCAGGGAGTAAGCCTATTAGCACCAGAGAAGGCGATTAGCGATAAACTATCAGCGAGCTTTGACAATAGCCAAGAAATCAATAGCCAACTTGCCAATCAGATCCAAAAGCTTCCTCAATCAGAAATCAACAAAGTTCCTGATTACCTCCAGAAAATCCCAAAAAACACTGTTCTCATTTATCCTTTGATCTTGGATGATCGGCTTGAGGTGATTCTCTTTTCACCAAACACATTGCCAATTAGTCGTACCGTTAAAATTACTAAAGAAAAACTTGAAGCTTTGGTAAGTGAGTTTAAAGCAACACTGATTGATGGTGGTTCAGAGGATTATCAAGTATCAGCCATTGCTCTTTACAATTTGCTGATTAAACCGATTGAGTCAGAACTAGCCCAAGCTCAAGCGCAAACTATCTTCTACGCTCCCGATGGTATTCTTCGCTATGTTCCCCTTGCGGCACTCTCTGATGGTAAACAGTGGCTTAGCGAGAAGTATCGAATCAATAACTTGGTTGCCTATACTCTGTCTGACTTTGCCCCTAAGCCCAAATTGCAGCCGAGTATTCTAGCAGGAGCCTTTGGCGGTAAAGCTGGTGAAAGAAAGTTGGGACAAGCGGGTTTACCTGCCACGATTAAGGAAGTACAAGCGATCGCCAGTTCATTCCCCGATGCAGTAACATTGCTAGAAAATAACTTTAGCCGTCAAAGCACTGAAGCTAAATTCAAAAATCATAATATTCTTCACTTTGCTACCCATGCCGAGTTTAATACTGGTGAACCCGACGATTCATTTATCATCTTTGGCAATGGTGATAAAATCCGTTTGAGTGAAATTACTGATTGGCAAATCCCTAATGTGGAATTGATTGTACTCAGTGCTTGTCAGACTGGTGTAGGCAAACTTGGTAGTGGCGTAGAAATTTTAGGATTTGGTTATCAAGTACAGAAGGCAGGGGCAAAACAGGCGATCGCCTCACTCTGGTCTGTTGATGATGCAGGTACACAGGCTTTAATGGAAGTTTTTTATAAGGAACTCAAAAAAGGCGATGTCTCAACTACTGAAGCACTCCATAGGGCGCAAGTTAGTTTAATTAAATCAGAGAAATTTAGCCATCCTAAATACTGGTCTGCTTTCTTTGCGATCGGAAATGGATTGTAAATTATTTGATAGAGTCGCGATTTACAGCAAATTCAGATCTAACCCGCCACAAAAGAATCTACCTGACTTTCTTACTTGCATAGCGATCGCTATGCCAGTAAGAAAGTCAAAAAAGAGTTGCGATGCAAAACGTCGCAACTCTTTTTTGGGTTTTGCGGATTCGCTAAATTTTTAATTGGGCGATCGCATCGTAAAAAGGTTGCCAATCATCATCAACGGTAATCCGTTCCCAAACCTCCTCAATTTTGGGACGGAGGAAAATAACTGTAGGATTAGCTTGCTGGAGTTGCTTGGCGATATTTTCTAATTCGGTGATCGGTTGACGGATCAGTAGTTGATGATAAACCTCGCGCCATTTCTCTAACAAAGGTAACTGCGCCTCCGTAAGTTCCCAATCATGATCAGCAAAAATATTACCTGCATCTTCGCGCCAATTGGGTTGAAAAGATTGACGGAGCTTGACGAAGAACTGGTTATAACCGATCGCTTGCACACTTGACAATAGTTCTAAGGTTGCGCCGATTAAATCTTCGGTTTCAGGTTCAGAGAGACTGGCAAAACCCAATCGCTTCAGCATCATTTCGCAATAGGCTTCCCGATAGAAGTCTTTGAATTTTTGTAATGAGGATTGCATGTCATCCTTATCCATCACCATACTGAGAGGATCTTGTAGCTTTTCTAAGTTCCAATAGCAAGCAGCAGGTTGATTGGCATAGCTATAGCGTCCTGCATAGTCAAAATATGCTGCCGTAAAACGCAGATCGTAGGTGGGAATGAAGGCAAAAGGCCCATAATCAAAACTTTCACCCGTAATCGACATATTATCGGTATTGAGAACTGCATGGCAAAATCCTACTGCCATCCATTGAGCGCAAAGCCTAGCAACTCGTTCCACTAGTTCCAGATAAAAGATACTATCTTGATTTTCTTTGCCCCAGATATGGGGGTAGTAAACCTGCAAAACATGGTCGAGTAGTTTCCGTGCAAGATCATCGCGTCCAATCCAGCGCAATCGCTCGAATGTACCGAAACGAATATGCGATCGCGAAAAGCGCACCATCACCGATGATCGAGTAGGTGATGGTTCATCGCCACGATAGAGTTCTTCACCAGTCTCAACGAGGCTAAGGCATCGAGAAGTTTTGACACCCATCCGATGGAGGGCTTCTGAGGCAATGATTTCACGCACACCTCCCTTAAGGGTGAGCCGACCATCCGCAGTACGGGAATAGGGAGTACGACCTGATCCTTTAGTTCCAAAATCATAGAGTTCACCATCAATGCCACGCACCTGTCCATAGATAAAGCCCCGCCCATCGCCGAGTTGGGGATTATATTCGCCAAATTGATAGCCGTGATAACGTAGGGCTAAGAATGGGCGTACAGCCCGAAAATGCCCAAAGGCTTCGATAAAGTCATCATCACTTACCCGTGAGCTTTCAAGCCCTAGAGTTGTTAAAATATCATCATTACGCCACCTCAATTTATGAAGTGGAAATTCGGCAGCAGTAACGACATCGTGATAGTCTGCTAGGGATTCGATCGCAGGTTCGTAGTTGAGATTAAGGAAAGGGTTGCTAGGGTGACTCATATCGAGGAAATAAGCGGAGAAATATTAGATGCTTCTGCCATGATACTTGGTTCAGAGGGCGATCAGGTAAGCTATTGGTATGAAGGAATTTGCCCCTATAGCGGTGAATTATTGCGTTTACCACGAACTTTGCAAGCGGAGGCGATCGCTAAAAGGCTGATGCAGGAACTTGGTCACATTTCTCCCAAAAATGCAGAAGGGAAAATGTATGGAGTGCTACTAGCAAAATCATCAAGGGGTGAAAGATTAGTTCTAAAGGCTTTTTCGGGGTTGTTAAATGGCAAAAGCCATCTCGAAGGATGGGTTCCTCCCATTGCAGGTCGAGAGAAAGTTGCCATTGAGGAATCTATTACTTTAAGTAAATTAGCGGCAATTAAACGGGAATTAATCGAGTTAAGTGAAATTCCTGAACGTCGAGAATATGAGCAGAAATCTCAGGAATATGCCGTCCAGTTGCAAGCTTTGCGCGATCGCCATCAAGTTTCTAAACAAGAACGACAAGTTAAGCGATCGCAATTATTAGCATCCTTAACAGGAAAAGAGTTGGAAATTGCACTCAAGGATTTGGATAGGGAAAGTCAACAAGAAAAGATAACAAGGCGCGATTTTAGACGCGATCGCGATCGGGTTTTGTTGCCCTTAAAAGCAATGATTGTAGAGGCTGACAGCAAAATGCAAATTCTTAAACAACAGCGGCGAGAGTTATCGCGCACTTTGCAAACCCAAATGCACAATGCCTATGTGTTAACTAATTTCGCAGGAGAAACGCGATCGCTACGGGAATTAATTACGGAAGGAGTAATGCCCACAGGAATGGGAGATTGCTGCGCTCCAAAGTTACTGCACTATGCCGCAACCCATGACCTGATACCTTTGGCAATGGCAGAGTTTTGGTGGGGACACCCTTCCCCCGATGGTTATAAAATCCAAGGTGAGTTTTATGGTGCTTGTGTAGAGAGATGTCAGCCATTAATGGGATTTTTATTGTCAGGAAGAAGAGCCTCAACTATCCCACCTGCGACAAAGACTGCGAAGCAGCCTTTGTCAATCATCTATGAAGATGAGTACCTAATTGCGATCGCGAAACCGACCGAACTTCTCTCTATCCCTGGACGGTATTTCGATACTCAAGACAGCGTGCTAAGTAGATTACGGCAATCCTTCGGTACAGATGTTCCCATTTATCCAGTACATCGCCTCGATCGCCAAACCTCAGGTGTTTTATTATTTGCCCGTGATTTGGAAGCTCTTCGCTCTTTGAGTAAACAATTTCAAAAGCGAGAAATCCACAAAATTTATGAAGCATTGCTATCAGGAAAGATTGATCGTGAGCAGGGGACAATTGATTTACCTCTGTGGGGTAATCCCGAAAATCGCCCCTATCAACAGGTAGACTGGCAGAGGGGTAAGCCTAGCGTGACCAAGTTTCGCTTGCTAGGGCAGGTCGGGAATTATTCACGGATAGAATTTATTCCTTTAACAGGACGAACTCATCAATTGCGAGTTCACTCTGCTGATCCTCAAGGTTTAGGTGTACCAATTTTAGGCGATCGCCTGTATGGTTGTCATGCAGCAACAAGTCGCCTACATCTCCATGCGCGGGAGTTAACGTTCAAACATCCGCGATCGCAAGAGTATATCCATTTGCAAATACCTGTTCCTTTTTAAGCAGATGGCAATCGCCATCTCTACAAACTAAAATACTGTTCCAAAAAATCTGTAGCAGTCATAATCTGCATGTTTTGGTATTCCTGCAAGATCAACAAATCGCGATCGCCTGTAATAATGACTTCAACGCTAGCTGCGATCGCCGTAGCTAAAACAACAGTATCATCTGGATCTCGCAGATCTGGAACAATTAATTCTTCAATTGGATAGATATAAGTAATTTCTCTGGTTCCTATCAATAATTGCTCTTTTGTCAAATTAAGTGATTGTATTTTTTGCTGAAGTTTTTTGTAAGACAACGTGTTTTCTAGTTCAGCTAATAAAGACTCAGATATACAAATCTGAATCTCTTCTCTTCTAGCTAAGTGAATTAGATTGTTAGGTAATCCTCGCCACAGCCAAGCTGACACCCAGACATTTGTATCCAAAACCACTTTCATATTTTGTTCTCTCTGCGTACTTCTCTTACAAGTTCACAAATTTCTTCTGTAGTAATTTCGTTAAGATCACTTCCTGATTGCTCAAGAGAGCTTTCCCATACATCCCAATTAAACTTAGTGGCTTTTTTAAATGTAATTGTATTTTCGCTTGTAATAACCAAGTACTGTTCACCATTAGAGAACTGCTCGCGAATCTCTAGGGGAAGTTGTAAGTTTCCTTCAGGGGTTAGGTTGATAGTTATTGTTTTTTGCATAGGTCTTCACTTGATTTTTATCTTGAGTTAGTTGATCTTGCCATATTTTAGCAAGGCTTTCAGTCTGACTATGGTTCGAGGATAACAAATACATTATTTCAAGATATTTACGTTTATTTTTAATTTAAAATATCGTAAATCGCCTTTGAATTTGGTTTAAGGAAGGATGTTTATGCGGAGAGTTTTGGGCTTATTAGGGTTAGGAATTTTTTTGTCTGGTTTACCTATATTTGGGGTAAGACAAGAGTATGGCTGGACACAAACAGTAAGCGATCGCAAGGCTGAGATTGAGAAGTTAAATAAACAAGGACTTCAACAATATCGTCAAGGGCAATTCCAGAAGGCATTAGAAAACTTTCAGCAGGCTTTATCTATTAGCAAACAGATTAATGATCGCTTTAGAGAAGGGCGTTCTCTTAACAATATTGGTTTAGTTTATGACAGCCTTGGACAATACAACAAAGCATTAGAATTTTATCAGCAGTCTCTAAGAATTAGGAAAGAAGTTCGTGATCAATCTGGAGAAGGGACAACTCTAAACAATATTGGTGTAGTTTACGAAGGTGTTGGACAATATTTAAAAGCGCTAGAGTTCTACCAACAAGCTCTTGTAGTCAAAAAAGCCCTTAATGATCGCTCTGGTGAAAGTATTGTCCTTAATAATATTGGATCAACTTACAAACAACTTGGACAATATGCCAAAGCTTTAGAGTCTTATCAGCAAGCTCTTGTAATCGTTAAGGAAATTAAAGATGGCAATGCTGAAGGCATAATTCTCAATGGAATTGGCTCAATTTACGAAAACCTTGGTCAGTATACTAAAGCCTTAAATATTTACCAACAAGCTTTAGAAATCAACAAACAAGTTAAAAATCTTGCTGCTGAATCCTCAACTCTCACCAACATAGGTTCGGCTTATAGTAATCTCGAAAAGTATGATCAAGCTCTAAATTTTTATCAAAAAGCCCTTGTAATCGCGCAGAAAATTGGCGATCGCTCTAGTGAAAGTACAGTCCTAAATAACCTTGGCTGGACTTACAGGAATCTTAAAAAATCGGATCAAGCTTTAAATGCTTACCAGCAAGCTCTTGTAATTTCCAAGGAAATTGGTGATGTCGATGGTGAAGGTGTTACCCTCGGTAATATTGGTATCACGTATAGAGAGCTTAAGCAATATAACAAGGCGATAGAGTCTTATCAGCAAGCTATTGCTATTAATCAAAAAGTTGGCGATCGCCATAGTGAGGCTAATAATCTAGCCAATATGAGCATTGTTCTCTTTCTACAATCACAACCAGAACTCGCAATCCTCTTTTACAAAAAATCTGTCAATACTTATGAAGCAATTCGCAAAGATATTAAGAATCTCACTCAAGAAAGTCAGCAATCTTTTACTAGTACTGTTACCTATACCTATCTGAATTTAGCTGATCTTCTCATCGAAAAAGGACGTATCACAGAAGCATTACAAGTTCTAGATCTGCTAAAAATTCAAGAACTTGAAGATTATCTCAAAAATATCAAAGGTAACGACATCACTGCACAAGGATTGAGACTTTTAGAGCCAGAAAAGGCTATTAGCAATAAGCTATTAGCTATTAGCTTGGAGCAGATTCCTGAACTAAATCAACAACTAGCTAGCCAGATTCAACAACTATCCAAATCAGAAATCAACAAAGTCCCCCCATACTTCCAAAATATCCCCAAAGGCACAGCCCTAATTTATCCATTTATTCTTGATGATCGTCTCGAACTAATCATCTATACCCCCAACACCTTACCAATCAATCGCACCATTCCCATTAAAAAAGAAGAACTCCAACAACTAGTAAATGAATTTCGGGGTACTCTACAAGATTATGGTTCTGAAGACATCAAAACATCAGGTAAAAAACTCTACGACCTCCTGATCAAACCTATCGAAGCTGAACTCCAACAGTCCAATACGATGACTATTCTCTATGCCCCTGATAGGTTTCTACGCTATATACCTCTTGCTGCACTCTATGATGGCAAACAGTACTTAGTAGAGAAATACCGTATTAATAACTTGATCGCCTATAGCCTCTTTGACGGCAATCAAAAAGCAATCTCTAACGTCCGCATCTATGCTGGTGCATTTGGCGGCAAAGCGGGGGAGAGAAAATTTGGGCAAAATACGCTTCCCGCTTCTATTCCTGAAGTTGAACTGATAACTTCTATTTTTCCCAATAGTCAAAAATATATCGAACAAAATTTCACTGATAAAACAACTAAGGAAAAAGTAGCTGGCAACACGATTATTCACTTTGCCACCCATGCTTTATTCAACTCTGACAACCCTTTTGATTCCTATGTGCTATTTGGTGATGGCAGCAAAATCACCCTTGCCGAGATTAGTGACTTACCTTTAAAGAATACAGAGTTAGTAGTGCTAAGTGCCTGTCAGACAGGACTCGGTGGTACATTAGGCACGGGTGCAGAAATCTTAGGCTTTGGCTATCAAGTCCAACGCGCAGGGGCAAAAGCTTCTATTGCTTCTTTATGGATAGTATCCGATGATGGTACAAAGCTACTCATGCAGGAATTCTATAAGAACGTGCAAAAGGGAAATATGGCAACTTCTGCGGCACTGCGAGATGCCCAACTCAGCATGATTCGCCGACCGATGAAAGAGCGTGAAATAAATTACAATCACCCTTATTTCTGGTCTGCCTTTGTGGTGATTGGCAATGGGTTATAGTTGACGTTCTAGAAGCTTACCGAGATATTGTTTTGCCTCAACCCAATTGGGAACAAGATCAACGGCGGATTGAAAACAGGCGATCGCTTCGTCAACCTTGCCAATATTATTTAAAATAATGCCAAGATTGAAGTAGGGTTGCGCAAAATTTGGGTCAATGTCGATCGCTTCTTTGTAGGCTAAAATTGCATCTTTAAGTTGATTTTTGCGAATGAAGGTACTGCCAAGATTGCAATGGGCATCGGCATAGGTGGGATCGCTCTGAATTGCTTTTTCAAAACAGGCGATCGCTTTAGTTTCTAAATCTTCTTTTAGAGATTGGTCATCCGAGTCAATGAACGTAATTTTTTGCAAATACGCCACACCTAGAGCATTGTAATCCTTGGCTTGTAATAGTTCTAAATTGTGGTTTTCAGCCCGTTCATAGATAGCATGGACTAATTCGGGCTGGTTCTGTTGGAAATATAATTGGGCGATCGCTCGATAACCATCAACGTAATCAGGATTTGTAGAAATTGCTCTTTCATAGCTAGCAATCGCATCGGTAAGTCTGCCCCGTTCCTTGAGACTATCCCCCAATCGGCAATGATATTCGGCGATGAAGCGATCAGGATGTAGTTCTAGGGCTTTCTGAAAATGGGTAATTGCTAATTCGCTCCATCCCATTTGTTGATAGGCATTTCCTAAACCTAATTGAGATTCTAAGGATTGCGGATCGAGTTGCAAGGCTTTACTAAAACTAGCGATCGCCTCCATGAAATTACCTTGCTGGTGATAGATTGAGCCAATACGCTCATGGGCAGCCGCAAAATCTGGATTAATCGCTAAAGCCCGTTGATAATTTTTCAGCGCGAGGGGAATATTGCTAGAGGCAAGATAGCGATCGCCAAATTGCACATAGGTTTCGGGAGAATCAACGGATGGGCTGATCGAACGGCTAGCATCACTCATGGCAATTACAGTCAAATATTCAGATAGGTGGTCGGATTTCTGCTACAGTGCTTGGCGCTATGTCAAAAATTTAATACCATATTTCCCCAAAACATTGTCGCAATTTCATCTATAGGAATTGATGGTATTCCACAATCCGCACAGGACATCATCACCAACAAATATTATCGCAGTTTTTCTATGCCAGTAAACCGTATCTCTCGTCTTTTAGCCCTCACCCTATTTACTTTAACAGGAATCTTTACCCAGCCAGCCTTTGCTCAGGTGGGAGAATATTGTCAATTTGAAAAGGAGGCGATCGCGCATAAAGACCAGTTGCGAATGGCGGCTTTTCAAGAAAATGACAAGAGGGGGAATAGTGACAAAATTGCGGCAAGGAAGGAATATCAGGCGCTTGTCCAACAGCATAACCAAGATCTCAATACCTGTCGTCAAAAATCTTGGCTAAAAACTCAAGGGATCTGGCTACGTCTCTATCCCTGTGATCTGCAATCGGGAAAGCTAGAGGAAGTGATGGATCGAATTGTCAATCGGGGCTATAACCAAGTATTTGTAGAAGTTATTTCCAATGGCACGATTCTCTTACCAATGACATCTAATGCTACAGCATGGAACTCTCTTGTCCAATCAGAACAGTATAAAAATGCCGATTTATTGAAATTGGCGATCGATAAGGGAAGAGAAAGGGGAATCAAGGTTCATGCTTGGCTATTTACAATGAATGTTGGTATTGGCTATGGACAAGGTTTTGAGCGCAACGGGGTATCACGGCAAACAGTAGCGCGACAACAGGCACTCGCTCGTAATGGTAATGGAGACAGCACCATATCTATTGTTGAAAATCTAGGCAAAAATCCTAATGGGGAAGTCCCAACAAAGAATCAACTATTTATCGATCCCTATAATTATCAAGCTCAGAGCGATTTATATTTAGCTGCCTATGAAGTGGCGAAGCGGCAACCCGATGGCGTAGCCTTTGACTATGTACGCTACAAGCGTGGTGCAGGAGCAGCTTCAGTAGTCAGTAATGTGCGCTACCTATGGATTTATGGGCAAGCCTCATTAGCAGCATTACGCGATCGCGCTGAGAATTTTCAGGGCAGAGAACTGATTAATCGATTTCTCAAACAGGGTTATGTCACACCGACGGATCTCCAAGCGGTAAAAAAGCTCTATCCCGAAGAATTAGAACCCCTATGGCAAGGTCGCCGTCCCACTGGCAAAAGTATCTCTGACAAAAATCCTGCGATCGCCTATTGGCAAAATGAACTATGGCGACTGGTGGTTGGTCATGCCTTTATGGGGGTTATCCATTATCTTAAGATTGTCTCTAAGCCCGTTTTGCAGCAAGGTATTCCTGCTAGTGTCGCCTTTTTCTCCGATGGCAATCAACCTGTCGGGGATGGCTTTGATTCGCGGATGCAGCCTTGGCATCTATTACCGACAACCTATGAGTGGCGACCGATGGCTTATGCGATCTGTGGCAAGCCAGAATGTATCGTGGCTCAAATCCGTCGTGTATTCCAATATGCCCCTGAGGGAGCAGAAATCTCTCCAATCCTGCTAGGACAATGGAACGAATCTTTTCGCGATCGCCCATCCTTAGAGTTACAGATGCAAGCAATCCATCAAGAATTTGCTGCCATTAACTCCATTAGTCATTTTTCTTTTGGTTGGCAAACTAGAGAATTAGCTTTTTCGCGATCGCGCCAATTTTGTAAACTGTAGCAATAAGCAACTAAGTAGCTCGGCATAGTTATAAACATGTATTTCTGTATCGCCCGCTAGGAGGAAGATACAGAAATATGGGTGTGCTTAACTACTTACTTCTTCAAAACTAAACCAATAATTAATAAGATTACACCTACTGCAAAGCACCCAACCATGCCATAGAAAAAGCCTTTTGCTGCATTTGCGGTGGACTTAGCAAGTTCCTCCTCACTCTTGAGGGAAATGATAAATTTTTTGTCAGATTGAATCGGTTTACGAAGTGTTAACTTACCTCCTTCATCTGCTGCCGTACCAATTACTAATACCTCGCGATCGCAAGGCAAAATTGACTCGGTATAGCGATAGCCAATCGTGTGCCTACCACCAATACCTGCACCAATGGCTAAACTAAATCCTCCAAAAGATATCGATGAGCCGTTAGCATTCTCTTTCCGAAACTCATCTAACACTTGGACAGTATCAATATTGCCACCATCAAGATTGACGATCAGTTCGCCCGAAGAATCTTGCAAAGTAAAGGGAATTGATTGAGTATTACTAGAAACTGTTTCAGAACTACGGCGCGTCTCAGTACGTCTTTTCCCTTCACTATCTGTAACTGTCTGCTGTTCCTCATATTCCCTAACAACGCGCATGGTGTAATGCACACAGGGTTCTTGTTTTAATTCTGAAATCAATGGGCGATCGCTACGAATAATGCCACGCACCTTCACATATTCTCGTAAATTCCCACTTCCGATTTCCCCAGCAATTTCACTGGCAATTCGTTGTAATTCCGCAATAGTTGAGGAAGTTGCTAAACGAATACTTTGTAACTTTGTGCTGTAGTTCTTCTGCACAAAGAAGAGAATGATGCCAATTACAATGAGAATGCCGCCAAAAATTGCCATAGGTTTGCAGTACTTACAAGCTTTTGCTATGGATTAAAATTAGCATAGGAGCCTGATAGATCAAACTCAATTTTACGGAATTTACAAATTTATGGTTGCCAGCTTCATTAGCAATGTCAATATTCAAGAAGCGATCGCTAATCAACGCGCTTTTTTTGCCACAGGAAAGACCAAAAGCTATGATTTTCGGATAGCGCAACTCCATAAACTCTTAGATTTGATTCAAGAGAATGAGCAGTTAATTCTCGATGCTGTTTATGCGGATCTCCGAAAACCTGCGATCGAAGGCTATGGCAGTGAAATTTTAATCACTCTAGCAGAAATTAAATATACGCTCAAACATCTCAAAACTTGGATGAAACCACGAAAGGTAGGTACTCCCATCAATTTATTTCCAAATTCTAGTTATATCTATGCTGAGCCTCTAGGTATAGTCCTAATCATTGCACCTTGGAACTATCCCTTTGCTCTCACAATTCAACCTCTCATCGGTGCGATCGCCGCAGGTAATTGCTCAATTCTCAAGCCTTCTGAGCATACACCCCACACCTCCAGTGCGATCGCCAAACTTATCAACGATAACTTCGATCCTAATTTTATTCTTGCCATTGAAGGCGGTATCGAAACTAATCAAGCTCTACTTGCCGAAAGATTTGATCATATCTTCTTCACAGGTGGAACGGCGATCGGCAAAATTGTGATGGAAGCTGCGGCGAAACATCTGACTCCTGTAACATTGGAACTTGGTGGTAAAAGTCCCTGTATTGTTGATGCAGAATGCGATTTGGACATAACGGCTAAGCGTATTGTTTGGGGTAAATTCTACAATGCGGGACAGACCTGTGTTGCACCTGATTATCTCTTAGTTCAGAAAAGTATTAAACCTGTACTAATTGAGAAGTTAATCGCCTATATCAACATCTTTTTTGGAGACAAGCCTCAACAAAGTCCAGACTTAGCAAGAATCGTGAACGATCGCCAATTTGATCGCCTTGTGGGTTTACTTGATGAAGGTAAAATTTTGATTGGTGGTAACAGCGATAAAAGCGATCTTTTTATCTCTCCCACAATCATTGATGAAGTTTCGCTCCAATCGAAAATTATGGCAGAGGAAATCTTTGGACCAATTTTGCCAATTTTAGAATATGAACATATTTCTGAAGCGATCGCCTTGATCAACAGTCGCCCTAATCCCCTCGCTCTGTACCTATTCTCCAATAACAAACAGAAACAGGAACAGATTCTCCAAGAAGTATCCTTTGGTGGCGGCTGTTTCAACGATACGATTATGCATTTAGGAAATCCTGCACTTCCCTTTGGTGGCGTTGGCAATAGTGGTATCGGTAGCTATCATGGCAAAGCAACCTTTGACACCTTCTCTCACCGCAAGAGTATCCTCAAAAACTCTTTCCGCTTCGATCTCAAGTTTCGCTATCCTCCCTACACCATGACTCTCGATGCTTTAAAGAAATTTATCAAATAATTGCTAATCTAGAATGGGCAGCGCAAAGCGCTGCCCCTCATCTTTTGGGCTTTATGTTCTAACTGATGTTACATGCAACCCTCATCCTCCAACCCCTTCTCCCGCAGGAGAAGGGGAGCAAAATCTCTTTTTCCCCTCTCCTGCGGGAGAGGGGCTAGGGGTGAGGGCTGTAGAAGCTTCCACGTAACACCAGTTCTAAGCAAAACTGACATTGCTATAGCTTATCGAAGCTGTGAAAAAATTCGATAATTTTTTTTATCAAATTGGGAAATCTGTAGATCTTGCCGAACATCTAGATCTTGCGAAGATGAATCAGCATAGGGATACATACATACAAGGTTATATCTTGTTTCCCCGGCATAGATGGCAAGGGCAATATTGAGCATATCGATAAAGGCTATTACCGATTTACATTTTGCTTCACTATATTTACTGTAATACTTAATAATTAAAGCAATTTTGAGTTCCAGATGAGAGCGAACAGAACCATTAATTAGTAATAGTTTTAGCAGCAGAACTACAAAATTCAAAGGATTTGTATGGTGTAGTAAAATGTTAAATAGCTCTGTTAAATGCTCATGATCACTACTTGTAAATTGGGAGATTAAGTACTTAGAAGTTTTTAAAATCAAATATGGATTAGTAAGATGATCATGATGCTCTGACTTTAAGTTAAATAAACCATCAGATATCTGTGTTTGTAATGTTTCAGACACTTCTGGATCGGCGATCGCAAAATCTAAATACTGCAACAACTTAACTTTGAATTCATAGTAGGTTGAATTTTCAATACTTGCGAGAAATTTTTCTGCCTGTGCTTGACAATTAAGCATACTATTTTTTGTCAACATCAGTGTGACAAGATTGAGAACATTATCACTTAAGCTAGTAGGATTGCTATGGGGATTTGGTGTTGATAATTGATGCCCTAATCTTGCTGTGTACATAGCTAAATCAAACTGAAACTTTTCCTTCATTTCTTGAGCAAGTATGTTAGCCGCTTGTCTTTGCTCTAAAGAACTATGAGGATTTGTATATTGATCAGTTAATAAGTAGGAAGCAAAACGATTACTCCAATTTTGATCTACACCAGACAATGGATTAACACTAATGGCAAACAACTTTAACGATTTAAAATCCTCACTCTTAATAAAAATTTGTAGCCAAATCCTCAAAGTTTTCAACTTGATAGATTTAGGTTTTTTGTGAATTGAATCATCATCAAAAAGATCAATCAATGATTGGACATAACTTCGATGATTACTAACAGTCCAATTGTTAATGAGAATATAGCAACAGCGCTTTAAGGTATAAAAAAATTCTTTTTCGTTATAGGCAGTTAAAATTTGATCGAATGCTGCGGCAATTTCTAGATTATGTTGATCGTTAAAGTTGATAAATAAGTCTTTAAAGTCTATAAGTACTGCATCTGGAGATTTATGACGTACAGTTTCTAAAAAGAATTCATAAATTCTTTGCTGAGCTTGTTCAATGCCTTGAGAGTAAATTCGATCTGCTGTCCAGAACATGGTAATTTCATTCTTCCAAATATTGTATAGCAGTTCTCAAAACCTAAAATTTTGAGATGGTTAAGTTTGAGAGAGTATCTGTAAATTACTCATATAGATATTATTCACAGTTTTAATGATTTAAAAAGCATTTTTGAGAACAATTCGTTACTGAAAAGGTATATAGAAGTTATATAGATGTTATAGACATTATCAATAACGTTGCAAAGGCTATAAATCTAGCGGTTTCGCAGTCATATAGCATTTCTTAATTAGTAGGAGAGCTAAGCCTCCTATTCTCACCTTTACCGAGAAAAACCGTACTTCAACAAAATGGAAAATAACAGAAATCTCCCTATGGAAATCCTAAATTATCTATCGAAGAGTATTCTGAAGGATCACTTCTACAAATCCTAAAATCTATAAATAATTTGGAACCTATAGCACTTTTCAAGTGAGCAGAGTACAGAGTTATTTCACTAGACTGGGAAACGCTATAGGTAAGAATAAAGTTTAAATATATCGTTGGATGCAAGCGTCATAATGCTGAATTTAAACAACAAAGGAGAAAGATGCGATCGCAAACACTGAGAAAACTCCATACTGCCTCGAAGATTTCTCAAAATTTCTAGAAATTTCTATTGTTGCTTGATAACGTTTAAAATAATTAAGGCAATCTAGAATCGTTTCAACGTGAACAAAATCCCTCCCTTTGATGTATCGCAGCAGTATCAACAAATTGGCGATCTCTTAAATCAGGCTGCATTAGACGTACTAGCATCGGGGCAATATATTGGCGGACAAACTGTAGGTCAGTTTGAGAGTGAGTTTGCCAAATATATTGGCTCACAGCATGGTATCGCTTGTAACTCAGGTACTGATGCTTTGTACTTGGCTATGCGAGCCTTAGATATTGGAGAGGGTGATGAAGTAATCACGTCACCATTCACATTTTTTGCTAGTGCCGAGACAATCAGCATGGCTGGGGCAAAGCCTGTCTTTGTAGATATTGAGGCGCATAGCTTTAATCTCAATCTTGAGTTAATTGAATCAGCAATTACAGATCGCACAAAGGCAATTATGCCCGTACATTTGTTCGGTCGTCCTGTGGATATGCCAAAGCTAATGGCGATCGCGAAAAAGCATAATCTCTATGTAATCGAGGATTGCGCTCAAGCCACAGGAGCCATCTCCAACGGCGAAAAAGTCGGTAATATTGGTGATGTAGGCTGTTTTAGCTTTTATCCGACCAAAAATTTGGGAGGCTGTGGCGATGGGGGGATGATGACCACCAATAATCCAGAAATTGATAAAAAGCTCAGGATTTTGCGTGAACATGGCAGTCCTCAGCGCTATTACCATGAATATATTGGGATGAACTCACGCCTTGATTGTTTACAGGCTGCCCTATTGCAAGTGAAGTTGCCCTATCTCGATAAATGGAACCATCAACGTCGAGAAATTAGCGATCGCTATACCCATCTGCTCAAAGAGGCAAATATTTCGCATTTAGTCCCCCCTCACCACTGCCCTGGAAGCGTTTGGAATCAATACACCATCTGTATCGGTGATGGTAAGCGCAATGATGTCCAAACTCAATTGCGCGAACAAAACATCATCACGATGATCTACTATCCCCTACCTCTCCATTTACAATCCGTTTACCAAAACTTGGGCTATCACAGGGGAGATTTTCCTGTTACTGAAGATATTTGCGATCGGGTTTTATCTCTACCCATGTTTCCAGAACTAAGCGAAGACCAACAGGAACGAGTCGTTATAACCTTGAAAGATATTTTGAAATAAATTTGAAAGCGCCGCTTTTGCGCCGCTTTTAAATTAATCAGACAAGCGTTGTTTCAGACTCTCAGCAATTTTTACCCCTAAATACTCAGGAATTAAATTTTCGTTGGGACCTAATAAGTACAAAATCAACCTTGTGCGTCCGCGCCAAACTAATAAATTGGCATTCACCACCAACAGATCTTCCTGCCAAATCGCATTCATCACCTTATAAAACAACCCCGGTTGGCTATCTGCTTCGACGAGCAATGCAGGCAAATGAAACACGCGATCGACATAAAAATTCGTTTCTACTTTCTTGAGTCCACTATCGAGGTTAAACTCTAGAGCTAGCATTTCCTCAACCTCAAAGCGCCCTAATAGAGTCTCTTTGATTGCCTTCCGTACATTTTCAGCAGTCTTCTGCGGCAAAGCTTTCCCACCACGGGAAATTACCAGCTTAATAAATACCAACATTGGCGTATGGATCTGTCCATACAAGCTCAAGCTATGGATCGTTAAACCATAGGCGGCTAGGACTCCAAAAATATCATTTAATAGAAACGACTGATTTCGATAGGCAAAGTACAGGACGCTTTTGCTACTCTCAGACTTGAGTTCAATGACCGCTTCTTTGGTTTGATAAAGTTGATAAGCCAAGCGCAAGTTTTGCAGTTGAATGTCACTACTAACAAACTGCTCGTAAAATTGTGGAAAACTCGTATTAAAACGTTTTAGTAATTCGATCGTTGAGGTTTTTAGACCAAATGTCATTGACAACCTCCTGCTGAGTATTCACGGTTAGATTTCCACATCCAAAATGTCTCGATCAACATTAAATGCTTATAGCCTCGAAATAGCGCGATCGGTTTGAACATTGCAGGTCTTAGGAGTGAAAAAATAAGGGCTAATATTTTTGGTTTACTAAAAGCTTAAGCAAAATCTCGCAATGATGTTTCTAATTTTACCAACATAAGGTCAGAGCTAAGGCTAAGACCAACCTTGATTAAAACTATTTTGGGATTTTATTTTAGTATTTGCGATCGCCTGCTTTCAACAAAAGCATATACAATGCAGATACAATAAATAGGTGCTTAAAGTATCTGTAATAGCTCTGTCATCTACAGGGCGATCGCTGCTGTATACAACCAATGGGGCAAATGGGGTTCTGGAAAAACTTATTTGGTTCTGACACCCTCGAACCTACAAAAAAAACAAGACTTCGCCAAGTGCCAAACCAAAGCGGACAGATTTTCTTTAGCACTGAAAAGGATATTGATCTCTACGAACTAGAAGAATTATGTGACTCTGTTGGTTGGGCGAGGCGACCAATTCGTAAGGTTCGTATTGCTTTACAGCATAGTTTTGTCGTCCTCTCCATGTGGGAGCATCGTGGCGGCTTTAAGCGTTTGATTGGTTTTGCCCGCGCTACATCTGACTATGCCTTTAACGCGACATTATGGGATGTGGTAGTTCACCCCGATTTTCAAGGCAGGGGTCTAGGCAAAGCCCTCATGGAAGAAATGATCCGTGAGTTACGAAAGTCTGACATTAGTAATATTAGTCTTTTCGCCGATGCCCATGTGGTCGAGTTTTACAATCAGCTAGGTTTCAACGCCGATCCCGAAGGCATCAAAGGTATGTTTTGGTATCCATAAAGTAAGATGTAGAGCTTCGCTCTACATCTTGTTTCAGATTGCATAATTCTGTGTTAGTCTAGAAAAGCTTAATTTTTGATTTTTATAGCTAAGACTATGCCTAAAGCTGGAATTCACCCGACTTGGTATCCTGAAGCAAAGGTAATTTGCAACGGCGAAGTGGTAGCCACTATTGGTTCTACCCATCCTGAAATTAATGTTGACGTATGGTCGGGCAACCACCCCTTCTATACAGGCACACAAAAGATTATTGACACCGAAGGTCGTGTAGAGCGCTTCTTGCGTAAATACGGCATGTTTGATGAAAACGCTAAAGACGCATAGTTATAGCCACATTAGAATTAATTTTAGGATTAATTCATTATTTTGTTGGCTTACTAATTTTTCACGTTCTTTTGTGGTATTTCCAAACCCATGCCTGCTGCTTATCTAATTAAGAAACTTGAATCTGTTGAACAGACTTTCAATGAACTGACTCGTCGGATGGGTGATCCTGACGTGGCGACCGATCACGGCGAGTTTCAGCGCATTGCGAAGGTGCGTGCGTCCTTGGAAGAGACGGTTCTAACCTACGATACTTTTCGCAAGGCAGAACAAGACTATAAGGAAGCTCAAGAAATCCTCAAAGAGTCCAATGATCCTGAACTAAAGGAGATGGCGGCTCTAGAGGTCGAAGAGTTATCTAACAAGCTAGAAGAATTAGAGCAAAAGTTACAGATCCTGCTACTGCCCCAAGATCCTAATGATGACAAGAACATCATGTTGGAAATTCGTGCGGGTACGGGTGGTGATGAAGCTGGTATTTGGGCTGGAGATTTAGTACGCCTCTACACACGCTATGCCGAGCGTCAGGGTTGGCGCGTGAAGATGGTCAGTGAGACCCTCGCCGAAATGGGCGGATTCAAAGAAGCAATCATTGAAGTACAGGGCGATCGCGTTTATAGCAAACTCAAGTTTGAGTCGGGCGTGCATCGCGTGCAACGGGTTCCTGCGACAGAATCACAGGGACGTGTGCATACATCGACAGCAACAGTGGCGATCATGCCTGAGGTCGATGAAGTGGAAATTCACATCGATCCGAAAGATATTGAAATGTCTACGGCGCGATCGGGCGGAGCTGGTGGTCAGAACGTCAACAAGGTGGAGACGGCTGCCGACCTATTTCACAAACCGACGGGGATTAGAATTTTCTGTACGGAAGAGCGATCGCAGCTCCAAAACAAAGAGCGAGCCATGCAGATCTTACGGGCTAAGCTCTATGAAATAAAGTTGCGGGAACAGCAAGCCGAAATTACGTCAATGCGCCGATCGCAGGTAGGGACAGGTTCTCGTTCTGAAAAAATTCGCACTTACAATTACAAAGACAGCCGTTTAACTGAGCATCGTTTAGGTCAGAACTTTACATTGCAGCCGATTTTAGAAGGTGATCTCGAAGAAGTAATTCAAAGCTGTATTTCTAAGGATCAACAGGAGCGCTTGCAGGAATTGGCGATCGCTACAGGTGATGATCTGGTTAGCTAAATGTTATGAAGTTTGATGCTTAGCTTGACTCATTTTTTGTAATATTTTTACATTATCCACAGTACTTTGAATTTACTAGAGTATTTGTCTGTATATGTAATAACTTTATACTGCTTATTTTTCAGCCATTTGTTTGGATCTGATGGTAGATAACCCGTTGGATAAATTCTCTTACTCGACCAATCACCAAAATAAGAGAAATATTTTTTGTTTTTATCCGATTCTTGTGGTAACCCAGTTTTCTGCTCAAAGTAAATATAGGTTTGAAAAACGCCTTGATTTGGATTCAAATCCACCGTAAATTGACAAGTAAAATCATCGGTGCATTTTTCATTAATATTCTGAATAGTTCCATCCTCAATACTGAGAATTGTAGTTGTTTGAAATAGTGGATGTTCTTCATAGGCTTGTACTTTTGAATTCGCTAACCATAAGTAAGGAATGAGTGGATTATCGTGAGTTTTAGAGCGTTCGGACTGAAAGTTATAGGAATACCACCTTTTTAAGATTGGGTGGGTAGTTGATATTAACTCTCCTTCTTGATATCGCCATTGCTGTCCGATAATCCCAAGAGTGTTATCAGTACCCGTCCATTCCCATGCTGTCGTCCATATTTCAAATTGCTCGCCATCAGGCACAAAAGTTCCATGTATACCACCGTAATCCTGAGTTGAGAAACGCATTGGTGTTTGAATCGGATAAACCGATGGATCGGCAAGAACATAAATAGTCCAATAGGAAACTCCTAGTCCATTGCTAGTGCCATTATGACTTGCAACGATTAATTCCTGCCTCCCATCTCCATCCAAATCCGCTTCAAACGCATTGAACCCCATAGAGTAAGTAGCCGCATTCCATTTAGCTATTTCCTTGTTATCCTTTTCAAGAATAAATATGTCTTTAAATTGATGATCGAGCCTACATTTTCGCAGTTTGAATTTTTGAAGCGGTGATTTGTTTCTGGGTTCGGAGCATTTTTCACCCAATTTACTTGACAAACTTGTTGAAATAGCTACTGCTTGAGTTTTAGAGACAATGTGCTGGTAATTTTTGATGTTTGTAGTTAATTTAGACTGAGACGCAGAAAAACATCCGTTTAAAGCGGTCGCTAAACCCAATAAACCTAATAGTGTAAACCCAATGTTAAATCTCACTATCTAAAACTCACGTAATTTACTTAATGCTGTATTTTAGTGCGTGTAGAGTGAAGATTACTTTTACAAACACTCTACAATTAATCATAGAAAAAATTTTGATTAGCTAAGCGAATAAGCAAATAACTTTTTATATTTTATTCAGACATTAACTGTGCTGGCGACTGCTATAAAATATAACCATGCAAGTTCGTCAGAGTGTCACCTATAGCAGCATCGATTCTAAATCTCTGCACGATTGGATTGTTAAAGCGATCGCTAAAGCGCAGGTCACGGGATCACCGATCTTATTTAGTTACTCCCAGAGTTGGGAGTGCATGAATCCTCTATTGTTGTTGGCAAGTAAGTCTGATCCCCAACAACCAAAGTTTTATTGGGAACAACCGAATGCCGATTTGGTATTAGCGGCGGCGGGTTCGGTTGCCGAAGTCTCAGTGCCAAATCATGATTTGAGCGATCGCTTTGATTGTGCCAAAAAGTTTATTAGGACACATCTAGAGGATGCAATCATCGCGAAGCATCCAGAACTTGATCTACAGCGCTCTGAACTTTCTATACATATTTTCGGTGCTTTTTCTTTTTATCGAAATGGTAGCAACCCTAACGAGTGGGTTGATTTAGCTGTACCTAGTGACTATCAATCTCAATATCAACAGGACTATCAGCCAGCGATCGAATTTCCGACTTTACTATTTTTCATTCCCCGTTGGATGGTCAGGTATACGCAACAAGCTTGTACCTTGACTCTCAATGACTATATTCAACCTTGGGATCATGCTGATGAGGTCATGGATCGTATTCTAAATTTGCGATCGCATTTGTCCGAAAGCTCCCATTATGAATCCCCCACAGTCCATGAAGTTAATAAAATCATTGAGGTACAGGGACAACAAATCTGGACAGAGATCGTCGAGCGTGCCTTAACTTTGATTCATCAAGGGCATTTTGAAAAGGTGGTCTTGGCTAGAGCTTTAGATGTGTTAGCCGATCGCGATTTTGATCCATTTCAGGTACTGCATGTATTACGGTGCGAATATCCTGAATGTATTTCCTTTTTACTTGACTATGGCGTAGGTAAAACCTTTTTGGGTGCGACTCCTGAAGTGGTGTTGCAATTTAAAGCCCAAAGCGATCGCCTTTGGTTACGCAGTGATGCCCTTGCGGGGTCGATCGAGCGGGGTAAGTCGGTACAGGAAGATCAAATGCTGGGTGAGCTATTACTTAATAGTGAAAAGGATATGCGCGAACATCAAATTGTAATTCGCTCGATCTGCGATCGCTTGCAAAGTATGGGGGCTTCAGTCGATCCACATGTAAATACTAGCCTGTTGAAACTGTCGAATGTGCAGCATTTACATACACCGATTACTGCTCAAATTGATGATCCTGATTGGTTGATTGCCTTAGATATTTTGCAGCAGTTACATCCAACTGCCGCAGTCGGTGGTGAGCCAAGGGATCGCGCCGTCTGTTTCATGCAGCAATGGGAAGCCTGCGATCGCGGTTGGTATGCTGCCCCCATTGGTTGGCTAAATGGTAATGGTGAAGGAACTTTTGGTGTGGGGATTAGAGCGGGATATATTCAAGGCGATCGGGCAAGAATTTTTGCGGGTGCAGGGATTGTGGCAAATTCGCAAGTGGAAAATGAACAAAGTGAAACCACGATTAAGTTTGCAGCTTTGTTAAAGGCTTTGGGCGCAATTTAATTTACATTCAATTTATGAGAACAATAGAATCAATCCTTGCTGATATTGATCAACTCAAAGCAGAGCTAGATATTTTGCGCCAATCTTTAGACAATGCCACGATTAAAGAAGCGTTAGAAGTTGAGTTTTTGTACGAAAGTAATCGCATCGAAGGTAATACTTTAACTTTGCGTGAAACTCAATTAGTCATTAATGAGGGAATGACGATTAGTGGCAAAAGTATGCGCGAGCATTTAGAAGCAATTAATCATAAAGAGGCTATTTTATTTATTGATGATCTTGTTTCTCAAAAGGTAGATTTATCAGAATATGTCCTTAAACAAATTCATGGAATTGTCCTGTACGGTATCGATCGCGAAAATGCAGGAGTTTATCGTAAGTTACCTGTAGCTATCGCAGGAAGTAAGCATTTACCTCCACAACCCTATTTATTGCAGGATTTGATGGATGGCTATTTCCAATTTTATATTCAATCGAAAGATCATTTACATCCAGTAGTTTTAGCAGCCGAAATGCACGAAAGGTTAGTAAATATTCATCCTTTTATTGATGGTAATGGTAGGACTGCTCGCTTAATTATGAATTTAATTCTGTTGCAATATGGTTTTCCATTAGCAATTATTGGTGGTGATTATGATAGTCGGATGGCTTATTATGATGCTTTAGAAAAGGTGCAATCTGAGAATAATAAAGAAGATTTTATTTTACTAATTGCTGAAAAGGTTTTAGGTGCTTTGGAAAGATATATAAATATATTAAGTCCCAAAAGAACCAAATAACTACTCAATGATTCTCTTTATTTCAATGCAAGCATCATGCATTGATGGCGGTGCATTGGTAGGTAAACCTAGTACACATTGATCGGCAAGCTTTTCAACAAATGGTTTACATTCTCCTTGGTTTGCAAGTTTGCTATACGCAACAATTTCATCAATAGGTTCTCCTGACTGTAGATAATGTATCCAAGTCTCAATATTTCTCTTCGGAACAAATATTGCAATTTTTTCTTTACGATGACGTTTTTCCTCAAGAACTGAGTCTAACTGTTTTATGCGTTCGGCTACAGTGTTTCTATCAGCATCTATAACTACTATCAAGCAAATATTAAGATAGTTTTTACTCCGATGAGCCTTAACTTCTGCTGCATAACGTTCGCGAACATATTGCTCTCCAGCTTGCCTACCACTAGGACAACTTTTATCAATAAAATTTCCAGTTAATCCTTTTTTCTGAAGAAAGTAACGAGCAAAGACATATTGTTGACGATCTTCACACAAAATTACGATAGTTTGTCTATTCTGGGTCATAAAGCCAACCACGCTCTACTAGGTCAGATATAGGTAATCCAGTATCATCCTCGTCTTTAATTCTCTTAACTCGCACTGGAGAATTGCCCTTTCTCTCAAACCAGTAACCTGAATCTGCAGCTAGAAAATTAATAAGTTTAGGATGATGAGAAATGAGAATAGCTTGCAGTTTTTTCTCACTACAAAGATCGTACAACTGATCTAGCCAAGGTTGTACTTCTGGTAATGCTAAAAAGTTTTCTGGCTCATCAATAAATAATGTATAGTCTTCATCTTGAGTACTATAGATTAAAGTGTATAAAGCAATAATAACTTTCTGTCCATCTGATAATTCATTAAAGTAGTATTCAATTGGTTTTTTATTGTCAATCTCATTTTCAAATATTAGCTTTAATCCATAGTTGGTTTCACTAAACCTATCAAATTTAAAATATGTAAATTTATCTAAAACCTCTCGCAATACATTTGTAATCTTAAGAACCTTACCTTGATCTTGTGAAAGATGACGATACCAAGATACATAGTTTTCCATTCTTGGAGATATGTAAGAAAGTTCTTGTTCGCTAACTCCAGTCATTAGAGAAGGAGTAATCTGTATAACTAAGAGACGCAATATACAATTTCTAAACCAAGTTAGCTTCTTATTAGTATTAGTTGGTGGTAAAAGAGATAGAAATGATTGAGAAGAATCAAAGTAGGAGATTTTTGATATTTCCAAATAATCATCATCATATATATATACACCACCTAATTCAAATTTTAATAATGGTTGATTATTAAACCATAATCTTTCATGAGCAATAAATGGCTTCTGTTGTTCGTTATATAGTATTGCAAGGTCATATTTGTATTTACCTCCATTACCATCTATTTCGATCTCAAAGTTATGTTCCTTAAGTGTCTGCCAACGACAGCAATCAAAGATGGTAAATAGATTCTCTACCTTAAATACACCAGAAATTAAATCTTTAACTCTATTTATCGCATCAAAAACTGTGGATTTACCTGATCCATTTCCTCCTAGGAATAGGTTAATAGAATTAAATGAAATCTCAAAGTTTACAAGAGAGCGAAAATTATCTATGTATATTCTATTTAACATATATTGATCTAGAATGACCTAAATATTATTAGCTACATCGTTGCTAATCTATTATAGTTGTTACGGTTAAATGGAATCATACAACAGTTAGTTTAATCATTAACAGATTTTAGAAATTGCAAGATCGCCGTTTTTCCAGAACTATTTGTACCAAAAAAGCTAGTCAAAGGAGCCATCCGAAATTCTCCTGTATCTGCCCATGACTTAAAATTCTGAATGCGTAGTTTTGTAAACATGGTGATTCTTGTTTGACTGAATACTAATCATTTGTCGAGCAATATTATATTAATCTATTTAATTATTCTGATATATTTGGGCAATTAGTTTTCCACGCTTTAAAGTGATCGCATCATGATTACCTAAACAATTTATCCAAACAAGCCAATTTTAGAGAAACCCATGAAAATGCCTCTCAAAAATACCCCATACCAATGGCTTCTCTTAATTTCACTATTTTGCCTAACTATCGTTTCAGGCTGTCAATCGCCCGAAGAAACCGCTAAGGCAAAACTGGATAAAGAGCTTGCAGATAAAAAAGCTCAAGCAGAGCAAGCAAAGAAAAAAGCATTAGACGAGTTGGAATCCCAAAGTGACAAATTTGCCGCTCTTGCCCCACCAGTGCAAGAAGTAGATCAACCCTATATTAAAGGAAAAGTGATTTTTGTCTATAAACGAGCCAACAACAAGAGTGAATTTCTCCCAGAAGATCGTGCAGCCTTGGGTCAACTCTATGCCAACTCAGTTGCTGAAGTAAAGACAGTTGTACAGATCAACTGTTTTAATTTTCGGGAGGGAGACTATATCAACGAAAGAACCAATGAAAAAATTCCTGCCTTTACTGTGCGATGTGATGTGGATGTAATTGACAACACGATCCCCGCAGTCATTGTGAGTAAGCAATTTGAGAACAAAAAATTACCTGACAAAACTGTCCTCAAAAAGACTGATAAGGAAATAGTTGCTCAAAACCCTTACAAGGAAATCCAAACCTTTATTCGCAACCTTCCCCGCAAGCCATGAGAATTACTAAGAAAAAAACTTGCAAACTTGACAAAGTCTGTTAATGTTTGTCTTGTAAAAATACCTCGGTATTGTTCGGTGAGGTTGTCCGTGAGTGAATTGAAACGCGAAGCAGCTCTACGAGAAGTTTTGGTTAAAGCAGAAACCGTTAATGATGACGATGATCTAGATGCGCTCTTAGATGGCGGACTGCTAGACGCACAAGCGATCGCTGAAATTACGAATATGCTCGGTAATCTTGATAATCTTGATGCCTTCTCCGATGATTGGCTATCGGATGGTCATGGGACTCAGGATATTCAGCAACCAAACATCCATGAAGTAATTGCTGATCGCGATCGCCTGCACAATGAGTTAGAGGAACTGCGATCGCAACATCAATTTGAATGTGAATATGTCGATCAGCTAGAACAAGAAATTACTAGCGTCACTCATGATCGAGATCGCCAAGTCGCCGAACTCACCAAGCAATTAGAACAACTACAAAAACAAGTTACTGAACTAAGCGCCAATCCACCTGTTGATGACAAAATATTAAGCGATCGCTTAGCCGTTCATGTTTTACAAATTGAGGAAGAATTTCAGCATCGTTTAGCGATCGCCTTGGAAATTGAAACGCAAAAAATTACTCAGCAATATTTACAAGAAATTACCGATAAAAATGAGTTGATTAATCAATTGCAATGTCAAAATACTGCCCTTGATATTTCCCAACAAACCTTAACCGAAGAGTTAGAAGCGACACAATTACTCCTCAAAGAATCAACTAAAACTCTAGAAATTGCCCAAACAAAATTATCAGAAGTACAAGCTCAACGCGATCAATTTGAAGAAGAATTAATTAAACATCTCTCTAATCAAGCGCAATTACATCAGTCTTTGCGTGGTCTAGAAAATGAATATGTTAGTGATCTCAACCGAGTCCAAGACCTAGAACAGCAAATCGAAGAATTACAAAATCAAGTTCTCCAACAAGCATCTAAGGCTTCCGAATATGAAGCCGCTATCCAACATTGGAAAGAACAGTCAGTGCGTCATCAACATCATGCGCTGCAACTAAGTGGTGCGTTAGAGCGCTTACTAGCAGAAAAACCCGTTAAGCATTTAACACCGACATCATCACCTCAAATTCATGATCGACAAGCTGAACAGGAATATGTACTAGAACGAGAACCAATAGCCGAAGCAAGACCTGTACCTGCGCGATCGCCTTTTCCCTCATCCAAGGTTGATTTACCATCTTTTTTAGTCAGACATCGCTAAAAATATCTAAGCAAGACAGCGTGCCGAATTTCTGAGACAAGGGCTATACAATTAACGTCAGTTCGATAACGCCATTTGCGCGGCGCAAATGGCGTTATCGAACCACGTTACAATTAGATTGCATAGATTGGAGAATGTGGAGACATTGCCATGAAATTTGCGATCGCCTTTTTATTGCTCTGGCTTGTATTCGGCACACTTGAATGGTTCTTTCCCCTTAGAAAAGAGCAGAAACACTTTCGTCAAGGCTGGCTTACGGATGTTGCCCATTTTTTCTTTAATCACATTTTTGCCAACGTAGGCACATATCTAGTCGTAGCATTTCTATATATCTTTTTTAAAGGCTGGATTTCTCCATCATTACAAACAGCGATCAGGAGTCAACCCGCATTCTTCCAATTTGCCGAAGCTTTTTTGATTGCTCAACTTGCATTTTATACGGTACATCGCCTAGCCCATACAGTCCCTTGGTTATGGCGATTTCATGCCATTCATCATAGTAGTGCCGAACTCGACTGGTTAGCATCTGCAAGGTTACATCCTGTAGAAACAATTGTGGTGAATATTGCCGTAGGTATTCCTCTATTCCTATTAGGATTTACTAGAGAAACCTTCGGCGCTTATCTTGTATTTGGTACAGTTTTATCAGTTTTGAATCATGCTAATACCAGATTTCAATTTCCTATTCTCAATCGCATAATTGCCACCCCCGACTTCCATCACTGGCATCATAGCAATGATTTAGAAGCTCGTGATAAGAATTTCTCTGGGTTTCCGCTTATCGATTTAATGTTCGGCACTTACTATGTACCCAAAAACAAGATGCCTCAGACCTATGGAGTTGATGAGACTGTACCTAATACTTATTGGCAACAAATGCTTTATCCATTTAGGTTGCATCATAGGGCAGACTAACAGTAAAGGAGCTACCTACACCGACTTTGCTCTCAACATTTACATAGCCCCCATGCAGCTCTGCAAGTTTTCTGACTAAATTTAGCCCCAGTCCAGTACCCGCATACTGACGACTGAGGTTACTATGAATTTGGACAAAGGGTTGAAATAACTTCCCAATATCTACCTGAGATATCCCAATCCCCGTATCCGATACAACAAAGCAAAGTTCAGTTCTCAATTGCTCTATAGAGCATTCAGGGGATTCTTCTGGTTGTGAATGGACTAATTTAGCTTCTAACGTTACTTTGCCATCTTTAGGCGTAAACTTCACGGCATTACTCAATAAATTAATCAATAACTGACGCATTCTGCGTTCATCTACCACGATCTCATAGGGGACATCGGGATGAATTATGAGATTTAATTGAATATTTTTCTGTGCCGCTTGGTGTTTAACAAAGCTCAGACTACTTTCACATAAATAGGTTAGTGATACTGACGTTAGCTCTAGAATAAACATTCCTGATTCAATTTTGGCAACATCTAAAATATCATTAATTAGTTCTAAGAGATGTTGACCACTTTTTTGAATGGTTGCTAATGAGTTTTTTTGCTTTTGATTGAGTTCTCCAAAAACTTGATCTTGCAGTCCTTCCGAAATCCCTAAAATGGCATTGAGAGGAGTTCGTAATTCATGACTCATTGTGGCAAGAAATTCATCTTTGAGGCGCGTAACCCTTTCCAACTCTTGGTTAGCTGATATTAGCTTTTCGTTACTCAACTGGAGTTCAGCTTCTGCTTGTTTGCGATCGCTAATATTTCGTACCAAGACCAATACCTCATCCTCACCACAGGGACTGATCCGTACTTCTTCATAAATTGATTTGTTATATTTTTGGAGTTGATGTTCATAAAATTGCACCTCTCCTGTAGCGATCGCCCGATTAAATACTTGAAGTAATTCTTCTAAAACATGGGGTAATAAAAGTTCGGAAATATGATTATGAATAGGAACAAAGGCTTCTTTATCGGGAGTATTAGGCAAGATACAGTCGATACATGTGCCATCACGCTTCAGTCTTAGTAACAAATCGGGAATTGCATTGATTAACTGTTGTTTGCGAGTTTCACTTTCTGCTAGATCAGCAGTTCTTTGCTGAATTCTAACTTCTAATTCTTGATTGAGTTTTGATAATTCCTGTTGAGTATTTTTAAGATCATTAATATTTTGAATTAAAGCAATATCATACAGGGGATGATTTTGTGAGTCCCATACAAGGGAGACACTCATCAGTCCCCAAATGAATTGACCATTTTTATGACGAAATCGCTTTTCAATATGGAAACTATCAATCTCATTGCTAAGTAATTTTTGATGATGATAGAGATCAATTTCGAGATCATCAGGATGGGTAATATCTTGAAAGGTCAATTTTCGTAGTTCTTCCTCAGAATACCCCAACATATTACATAGCGCTTGATTAACCGCAAGATGATTACCATTAGGAGCCGCAATCGAAATACCTACTGCGGCTGTATCAAATACACTTCTAAAGCGCATTTCTGATTCTCGCAAAGCTTCTTCAGCTTGTTTGCGATCGCTAATATTGCGGATAATTGTTAAAGCTTCCTGATCACTAACTCTAACGACTTGCACCTCTTCGTACTGCACTTTTCCATCAATATTCCATTGCTGCTCAAAGGTCTGAATTATCCCAGTAGCGATCGCTCTTTGAATCGCCTGCAATTTGCGAAAGGCTAGATCTGCTGGTAAAACGTCAGACAGTTGCTTATCTATTATATTCATGTCAGCGGGTAGCAAATCTGCGACATAATTACTAGAAAAGCATTCTAAGTAAGTTCCATTGGCACTTACACGATAGATTAAGTCTGGAATTGCCATTAAAACTGCTCTTTTTTGAGCTTCAACTTGATTTAAAGTGTCTTCAGTTTGCTTATCCTTAGCAAAGAGAATACTTTCTTGCGTAGCAACACCAAATGTTTGATTAAAGTCGTTGACTATAGGTAACTGATAACAACGAAACTCTTCTAAGAGCCTGAGCATTGACTCCAAATCTTGAATCTGCGATCGCTTAATTACAATGGAAGGTGGAGTAATCACATCTCCAATCTTTAATTTCTGCGTATCTTTTTGCTCTGCAACTAGATTCAGCACATCCCACTTTGTAAATAGACCAAGCAGATTGTCCTTGTCAACAACTAAAACACAGCTTGTTCGCGACTCTAAGAATCTATAGTCCATGGGCTGACTTAAATTGACAGCATGAACCAATTGATTCATTAAACAAATAACATCAAATAGTGATACATCGGGGGCAACGATGATGGGTTGGGGATTAATCGCCAAATCTATATAAATGCTGTTTGGTATTAGCATCACTTCACTTGAGGATTACACAGTGATCAATCTCTGACACAATTCTACAATAGTCTACTATTTCTAATTTAACGTGAGTTCGACAACGCCATTTGCGCCGCGCGAAGCGCCGCGCAAATGGCGTTGTCGAAATGACATTGATGAACGGACAAAACTGACAGCACAGATTCAATAAGCCCATACTTACCTATTTAGTACTACCCCTAACTACTGAATGCAAGAGAAACTTAGGAGGAAAACCATGTGAACAGGTTAGTTAACCAACCTTGTTTTTCATTGAGATGAGGTTTCTTAGAGGAATTTGATTTATGAGCGCTTTTCCCACTTTGGTTAGCATCAGGTTCACTCAATTCCAAAAGATGTTTTAGGGCTATAGCCTCTTGAGGATTAATGTAAAGCGATCGCTTAAAGCTTGCTTTTGCCATTTGAAGTTGATTAGTATTGATATAAACCACACCTAGTAGAGCTAGACACTTACTATTGTTCTCATCAATTCTCAAAATTGCTCGCAATTCTTGAATTGCCGCTTTCCACTCACTCTGCAATATATAGACTTCACAGACTTTGATGCGATCATTAATCATCTTGATATCAGGATGCTCATCCCTAGACTGAAGTACCGTATTATCGCCATCACTTCTAGACTGAAGTATGGTGTTATCACCATCGTTGCCCAACTGAAATACTGTTTCATCAGCTTTAGCTTGTAGATTACTAGAAGACTGTTCAGATGAATACTGAAGGCTATAGGTATAACTAGGTTTTGAGGGGGGAGGGAGGAAATTTAAGGTATGAGCTTTAGTGCCTTTAGGAGTCACCATTGGTGCAAGTACTGGCGGCATATTCGCTGCCCCATGTCGATAACCCTCTTTACACAGAATGTAAACCAAATTTAGCTCACTAATCTGTGCGGTAAAATCGAGAATTTGAGTGAGGGATTGATATTGGACTTTAGCGAGTTCTGTAACCAATCGCTCGTAGACATCATCACTAGGAGTCATAATTAACTCACAGGCACTCTCTGAGTGAATCTGAATATTGCGAGATCTCTGCATTAAGCGCTTCGCAAGTAATTTAAATATCTGTTGATATGCCTTACGATCTTGCTCCTTCATCAAACCGTTATAGGCAGGATTCACTAGTTTGGCAAGATATTGTGTAGCCAAGATTTTCTCATCCGCCGAAAAGCCATACACATCGGGATGGAGAATGCGGGCGATCCGCAAATATACATTGCGGATATACATAGGGTTGCTAATAATAGGTAAGCCCAAGGCAGCATAGTAGTCATGATTGTACTGACTAATCCCGCGATCGAAGCGAATAAACTGGTGTTTTGGCTGCTTGGGCTTATTCATGTTTACTAGCTTTGCCCATAATTAAATGCGCTGGGAAACTGATCAACCAACTACATATACCAATAAACTAACCAAAAGTGGAGAGCCATTTGCCTAAACTTTACAAACTAATTTATAGTTTGAGAAAATGTAACTCCTTAAGGTGCAATCTCTCAAACTATTTAAGTAGCTTGGTATAATTAAAACCCAGAATTAAAGCCTACAACGAACGCACAGCATTCGTTACAGGCTTTTAAGCTTTATATTTAACTGCACCCAGCTACTTAGATCCTAACTTCTTTGATACTTTCTTTGACTCTGGGGTAGACAATGCACAACCGATCGCAATTTCTTTAGTTCTAGGGTAGTTACTGAGTAGTTTTTGGAACAGATTAAAATCAAAGCTGCGCGGATCGATGCGAGACCCAGACCGATCAACAATTCTATGCGTTGTGATGCGCTCTAATGGAACATCGGTTTTCGCCACTAACCATGCCAGAGATTGATATTGAGCTTCCGTATATCCGCTATGACTATATCCATTGTGCATTCCATCTTCAGGTGTTTCTAGGGAGATGTGATAGGCAAAATTATTCACAGAACTAGGATAGCGAGGATTTGTTTGGACTGCTTCTTGTCCTAAAGAACTTATAAATACAGAGTTGCCTGCACCAAAAGCGCGTTTATCTGGTGGGACAAAGTAAATAATCGTGCCATCACTAGAAATTAAAGTGTGATAACTCGCTTGATTATCTTCATCGGTATGGAACTCCTGAAAGAAGCTGACGACACTGTTAGCAGAGCCAACCGTTTCATGAAGAACGATAATGGGTAAATTATTAACAGGTTTGCCTGATAAATTTTTGAGATAGCGATCGCCATAGTTAGAGGATGCCGCTAAGGCAATTATCTCTCTAGGAGTATAGTCAATTGATTTCTGAGCAGAAGTGGAAGTTGTGGTAGCGGTAGTTAAGGAATTCCGAAATCGCTCTAAGGTAATGGGAGTAGAGGTGAGGGCGGCGGGTAGTGACGGCTCAGGCGGATTTGCTGGCGGCTGAAGATCGCATCCTTTGACGGGTGCAAATTGGTTAACTTCTGGTGAGAAGTTTATAGTTTGGTAATTAATATATTGAGCTTTTTGTTCTTGAGATTTTTGTTTAAGATTTGTGGGGTTTGTAGGTTTGGGGCGCTTCACCTGAGCACTTTTGGGGCTTGTGTCCGTAAACTTAGCATCGGCAACGATCTTAGTCTTCGCTGGTTCTGCGAATAGAATAAAACTTACCAAGGTCAACAAAAAAAAAAGCGATCGCGACAAATCTTTTGGGGTACATAGCTTAGAGAAGCCTTATTTGCTACAACAGCATTTTAACCCACAAATCTGAAGAAGCGCTCGATTTATGCAACCTGTGAGGAGTAAGTAGCTAGGCGCAATTAAATATAAACCCCAAATGCTGTGGCGCACGCGCAGCGTGCGCCACAGCTTTTAGTTCTATTTTTTTAATCTAGCTAAAGGGTAAATTCTCCGCCGCTCTGCGGCGGGCTTATTCATTTATACCTAGCTACTTAGCACTACATATCTACGATAAATAGCGTAGATGCTTCTCGGAACTGCGCGATCGCTACTCCCGTCAAGTTTGCCATAACAGGAATTATGCAGACGACAGAGAAGACTATGAAATCTACAGCGATCGCCTTGAGCCTTGTATCCGCCTTACTAGTTAGCATTCCTAGTTTTAGCAAAGCTGCGACTGCTGCACCCAAGGATTTTGATCCTGAAGAAAAAATCACGATGGAAGTTTATCGTTCATCTAATCCTGCGGTAGTCACCATTAAAACCGCAACTAGCACTGGCTCAGGCAGCATCATTACCCCTGAAGGTCTAGTCATTACTAATGAGCATGTCATTCACGACGCAAAGAATGGCAATGTCAAGATAATCAATATCGATGGTAAAACCTATGATGGACAAGTTCTCACAATTGATCGCAAAAATGACTTAGCCCTAGTAAAAATTATCAGCAGCGATCGCTTTCCTAGCTTATCCCTAGCGGATCGAGACAGCCTTCTCGTTGGGCAAAAAGTATTTGCGATCGGTAGTCCCTTTGGTTTGTCAGGAACCCTCACCACTGGCATTCTCAGCCGTGTAGCAGCTAATGGCGATCTTCAAACCGATGCCCGACTCAATCCTGGGAATTCTGGAGGTCCTTTGCTCAACTCCCGTGGGGAAATTATTGGAGTGAACAAATCAATCCTCAGCCCCGATGGTCGCTCGAATACAGGCATTGGTTTTGCAACTAGCGCTCCTATTACCAAGGAATTTCTTACCCGCAGTGCTGCCTTCATTCCCACCAACAAGGCTGCCAATAACATCGCTAGTCTTCCACAGATTTCATCACCAACTACAGCTTCCACTTCTCCTCAAGCTTCCATTAAATCTACAACGGCTACCTCGACGGAACGCCCTCTATTAGGAGTAGTGCTTACCAATAGTCTCACTGTTTATGAAGTCCGCCCTAACTCTCTGGCTAGCCGCATGGGTTTACAAAAAGGCGATCGCCTTGTGAGCTTAAATGGCGCACCAATTAGCGATGCCAAACAAATTATCAGTTACCTTGCTCAGCGTCCATCATCAGCACTCTTGACAGTAGCTAGAAATACAGGAATTACCAATTACCAGATTAAGTTTTAGATAATAAAGGTGGCATGTTGCACCATCCTTCTTATCAAAGCCCAAAACTGTAGCGCACGCTGCGCGTGCGCTACAGTTTTGGGCTTTTGGGTTTTAATTATGTCAAGCTACTTGAAGGATTAAGATTTTCCACAATATTGCTGTAACTCTTGTTCTAAATCAATGCCTCTGCTACCAGTAGCAGTCAAACTCGCGGAGGCAGATTGAAAGGCAGCATAGTCTCCCTGTGCTTGATCCCGCTTAGCTTGGGTCAATTGCTCACTCATGTCTCCAGAAAATTGCAAGTAGCGCTCCTGCAAGGATTTGAGCTGACTATCTTCGACTTTCAATACCAGTAAATCTTGTTTGAGTTCATTGATATAACGTAAGATTACCGCCAGATCCATCGTGTTTGCGGCTCCCGCAGCTTTATTCGTAATCGTTATAAAGGCTTTACATTCAGAATCCTTATTTGTCGGCTCCATTCCTGTTTGATGGAGTGGCATAGAAGGATGGATAGGTGATGCGAAGACTTGGGGAAGCATCTCAAGGGGATTGACAATAGATGCCATAGCGATCGCAATTAAAAAGGCAGAATTTATTTTCATCTTAAATATACTTAGATGTAATTTTAAATATAGATTTAATTTCTTTCCCCATCCATAATGTGATCATCCTAAGTTAATGATCATAATAATGCCCCCCGACTAAAGTATTAAAGTATGGGACATCAATATTTTCAATAAGTGGCTGGGCATTATTAAAAAAGCAGCCCCAAAACCTGTGGCTCACGTATAGATTGAACTACAGGTTTGTAGATTTTAGATTTAATTGCACCCAGCTACTTAGTTCTATGATCATAAAAGTTGTAAAACAATAACTTGGCTATAAACCAAAAAAGCTATTTAATATTCTATAGCAGTCCTAAATCATTTGTAGATTTTTAGGTTTGTGGAAGCGCACCCCGAAGGGGTGCGCTTCCACAAACCATTTAGGATTGCGATATGAGGGATGCGTAGAAAAATAAAAGACAATTTTTTGGGTGCAGCAAAGCTGTGGCATAAAGAATCTGGTTCTTTATTAAATCGTAGAAACCTCTATTAATAACCAATTAATCAATTATTGTGTGATGGGTGTGAGGACTGCATGAATACCAAGATTTACGCTACTTTGATAATACTATCCGCCATCTTCAATATCTTTGCGGATCTTGGTACTCAAGCCTTGGCGTTAGAACCTGTCCCAAAAGTTAAAGAAACAAAAGAAATTAAAGAGAGCAAAATTTTCATTGAGCCTTCTATTTCCAATACACTAGATTCTCAGCAACGCGATCGCATTAGCAGTTACATAGACGAACCCAAGCAAGCGATCGCCGAAGTTACCTCTGTATCACAACTATCAGATGTCAAGGCAACTGACTGGGCTTTTATCTCCCTCCAAAGTTTAGTTGAACGGTATGGATGTATTGCAGGCTATCCCAACCGAACTTATCAGGGCAAACAAGCGATCGCTCGTTACGAATTTGCCGCAGGACTGAATGCCTGTTTAGATAAAATTAATGAAATCGTGAGTGCAGGTTTAGCCGACAAGGTAAGTCAACAAGACTTAGCAACCCTCAAAAAACTCCAAGAAGAATTTGCGGCTGAATTGTCGGTCTTAAGGGGAAAGATCGATGCACTAGAGGCGAAAACTAGTCAAATAGAATCACAGCAGTTCTCCACCACGACCAAACTCAATATTCTGAGTTCCTTTAATCTCAGTAGTGCTTTTAGTAATGGGAACATCCTTGCAGAAGGATTCCCAATTGCGGGAAGTACACCTGTCGCTCGATTTGCTACCCGCAACCCATTTACAGGAAGTCCTATTGTCGGCACAATTACAGAAAAGCCAAATACCACTTTCAGCTATTCTAACTATCTGCTCTTGACCTCTTCGTTTACAGGTAAAGATACGCTGAATTTAATTTTGGCGATGGGTAATGGCAATCCGCCAGCTAGTGCCTATAGTTCCGCAGGTTTTTCTAGCACCTTTGGAGTTCCCTATGCTGACTCCAATCCCGTTGTACCTTTATCCCCCAACAGCATTGGTTTATTTGAGCTGTTCTATAGTTTCCCCATTAGTGATACGGTGAGGCTCCAAATTGGCCCCAAAATCCTGTCTTTTCGACAGTTTGATGTTAATCGCTTTACGTCAGTGCTTAATGGCGCAGGAGGCTTAAACTCCTATCAGAGTACCCTTGCTAATACTGGTTTGTCGGGAGCAGGCGCGATCGCTAGTTGGCGCATGTCCGATCAATTGCTGCTTAAAGCAGGTTATCTAGCCCGTAACGATGCTTCTTTCCTTTATTTTGGTGGTGATAGTGCTAATAACCCCAATCGCGGTTTGTTTGGTGGATCTAATCAACTGCTAGCGGAACTCACCTATTCCCCAAGTGATTCCACAAATTTACGATTTCTCTACAGTCGTACCTATAACCAAGCACCTCCCGCTTCTCCCTTGGGACAACCCAATTTCCCTTTCTTCTTGACCTATTCAGCTAGAGGTGTTGTGGATGATGGATTTGGCGGTAGGCTACAAGACAGCACAGGCGACAATTTTGTGTTTAACTTTGATTGGTTGCTAAATCAATCCTTTGGTTTATTTGGTCGTTATTCCTATAGTAGCTACCAGATTGCACCTGTAAATCCTGCAATCGCTGGGGGGAATGTAAATCTGCAAGCCTTTCAATTAGGCTTAGCTTTTCCTGATCTAGGTAAGGAAGGGGCTGTAGCTACTGTCGCTTTTATGATTCCCTTTCAAGTGCTGTCTGGGCGCAACTTTCTGGTGTCAGGGAATGGGGATGGTGGTACACAATATGATTTGGAATTAACCTATTCCTATCCCATCACGAAATTTATGACACTTGTGCCTTCGCTGTTTGGGACATTTAATGCGAATAACTTTAGTAGTAATCCCGCCGTTTGGGGAGCAGTGTTACGAACACAGTTCTTATTTTAGGAAGTGTTAGGGAATGAATTTAGGGTTAGCTACAACTACGTGGTTAATCCTTTATAACCAAGGTTTCAGGAATCAAAACAATGATTGATAATTTATGGTCACGGGAAGTTAATAATATTCCGCTTCCACCTTTAGTCAAAGGATTCCCAATTTTGGGGAGTAGTTTAGAACTCGCTAAAGATAACCTTGGGTTCTTTGTCAAGCAGTACCATGAAGTCGGTGCAATTTTTCGAGTTCGCGCCCTTAATCGTCAATTCACCGTCATCGCAGGAACTGAGGCAAACCAATTTGTCAATCAGGTAGGAACAGAGTTTCTCAGTGTTCAAGATTTTTGGCAAGATTTTTGCAAAGAGTTAGGTACGGATAACTTGCTGGTCAGTTTAGATGGCGATCGCCATTTACAACAGCGCCGCTTTTTACAGCCTAGTTATTCGCGCAATTCAATCATTCATGCTTTTCCAGAGACGATCCAATTAATAGTTGAGCTGACTGCAAATTTGCGATCGGGGCAAAGAGTCCAAGTTTTACCCTTTTTTCAACAAATCATCTGTGAGCAATTGGGGATGTTGTTAGCGGACTGCTCCCCAAGTCACTATCGTGGCGACCTAGTCAGATTTTTACAGACTGCCTTAAATGTGACAGTGGTAAAGCAATTGCCATCTTTTTTGCTATGGCTGCCCTCCTATCAGCGATCGCGAAAAAGAGTGCTAGAACTAGCAAAGCTGGCGATCAAAAAAAATCGGATGTCTCAGACTAAGCGACAAAAGCCGAATTTAATCGATGAGTTACTAACTGACTGCCAACAACCGCATCCTTTGCTATCGGAATCGGAAATGATTGCTGCCGCCGTGGGTCCCTATCTCGCAGGTTTGGACACGGTGGCGAATACCTGTTCCTTCATGCTTTATGCTTTACTCAAATCTCCTGAGATCATGGCAAAAGTGATACAGGAAGTTGATGGGCTATTTCAAGATGGTATTCCCAATGCTGAAGGATTGCGTGGTCTGAGCGCTTTGCATGGGGCTGCGATGGAAACACTGCGGATGTATCCTGTGGCGACGGCAATTCAACGGTATGCGATCGCCGATTTTGCCTTTAAAGGCTTTCGGGTGGATGCAGGAACCCATGTGATCATTGCCACGACTGTGCCGCATTTTTTACCACAATATTTCCCAAATCCTCATACATTCGATATTGATCGCTTTCATCCACCTCGAAATGAACATAAGCAAAATGGAGCTTTTGCTCCCTTTGGGGCAGGCGCACATTTATGTCTAGGCAATGGTTTGGCGGAAGTGCAAATCATGCTCACAATGGCGACGCTATTACATCGGTTTGAGTTTTCTTTAGAATCTCCCAATTACACAATTCAACCCATTAGCAATCCTACTCTTTCCCCAAGCAATAGGTTTTATGTGCGTGTCCAACCCCGCAGTAACTAAAGGCAGGTCAGTTCGATAATGCCATTTGCGCGGCGCTTCGCGCCGCGCAAATGGCATTATCGAATTCCCGTTAAAGGCAGAATTAATTGATAGTTGGGCATAATTAACAAACTAGAGCGAAAACCTGTGGCATTTGCGGCTTCTGCACTAAAGGTTTGGGGGGGAGATTTAATTGCATCCAGATACTTATGTTAGTTTGCCAACGCACATCCATCCATTAAAAACCTGCTATAAAATTTATCCTTAAAGCTTGAGAGGTAATCGAGGTCATGTTTGAGATTCCTGACTACAAAATTAATTCGTTAATTTATGAAAGCGAATTATCGCTAGTGTATAGAGGATATCGAACTAACGATTATCAACCGATCATTCTGAAAATCCTTAAATTAGAGTACCCAACCCCTGAGGCGATCGCGAGGTACAAATTAGAATATGAAATCTGTAGTCGGCTCAGTCAGATTGAGGGAGTAGTCAAAGCCTACAGCTTTATCAAATATCAACGGTTTCGCTGTATTGCCTTTGAAGATTTTGGTGGAGAATCAATTCGCATCTTAAAGAAATCGCGCAGCTTTAATCTGATTGAAATTTTAGCGATCGCTGCCCAAGTTGCCGATATTCTTAGCGAAATTCATGGGGCAAATGTCATTCATAAAGACATCAATCCCTCTAATATCGTGTTTAATCCAAGGACATCTCAAGTCAAAATTATTGACTTTGGCATCTCAAACATTTTGTCGCGAGAAAATCCCACCATCCGTAATCCGCATACGCTTGAAGGGACGCTTAGCTATATGTCCCCTGAGCAAACAGGTCGGATGAACCGTACCCTTGATAACCGTAGCGATCTCTATTCTTTGGGCGTAACCCTATATGAACTCCTCACCGATCAACTTCCTTTTACTGCTAACGATCCTGTCGAGTTAGTCCATTGCCATATTGCCAAAATCCCCATAGCACCATGCAGCATCAATCCTGAGATTCCCCAAGTCGTCTCGGATATTGTCATGAAACTATTGGCAAAAACAGCAGAAGATCGCTATCAAAGTGCTCAGGGTTTAAAAGCGGATTTAAACCTTTGTAAAAAACTATTGGAAACTAAAGGCGAAATTACCAATTTTGTACTAGGCACAGAGGATATTTCCGATAAGTTTCAAGTTTCCCAAAAACTCTATGGTCGAGAACTAGAAATTTGGCTATTACTAGCGGTATTTGAATGTCTGCGCTTTGGGAAAGCCGAAGTAATCATGGTCACGGGTTTCTCTGGCATTGGTAAATCCGCACTCGTTCACGAAATCTATAAGCCAATTACCAAACAAAGGGGGTACTTCATTTCAGGAAAGTTCGATCAGTTTCAACGTAATATTCCCTATAGTGCCGTTGTCAATGCCTTTCGCGACCTCGTCACACAATTGCTAACTGAAACTGAAAGCCAACTCCAAACATGGCGCGATCAATTACTGAATGCCTTGGGAAAAAATGCCCAAATTATTATTGATGTGATCCCTGAAGTAGAGAAGATCGTGGGCAAGCAATCCCCAGTATTGGAACTTCCGCCTACTGAAGCTCAGAATCGGTTCAATTTAGTTTTTCAGAACTTCGTACATGTTTTTACCAAACCCAACCATCCCCTCGTGATCTTTTTAGACGATCTCCAATGGGCTGATGCTGCCTCTTTAAAACTTTTAGAACTACTCGTCACTTCCACAGATAGTCAGTTTCTCTACATTATCGGAGCCTATCGTAATAATGAAGTCGATGCTATTCATCCCTTAAGGTTAACGCTCAATGAGATTGCAGCCACTGGAACTGCTATTAACGATATCGTCCTACTGCCCCTAGAGCAATCAGATGTGGATGAATTAGTTGCAGATACGCTCAAATGCGATCGCGAAACGATCAAACCACTATCTGAAATTGTCTTCCAAAAAACCGATGGTAATCCTTTTTTTATTAACGAATTTCTCAAATCCTTGTACGAAGGGGGATTAATCTATTTTGATTTAAAAAAACGAGTCTGGCAATGGAACTTAGACCAAATCCAGTCCGCAGATTTTACCGATAATGTGGTTGATTTGATGTTGGACAAAATCCAAAAGCTCACCCCCGACACTCAGAAAATGATTCAAATTGCTGCCTGTATTGGTAACCATTTTGATTCGCAAACCCTTGCGATCGCCACCGAAAGACCCCATCGGCTAGTGCTGCAAGATCTATTGCCAGTTTTAACTGAAGGATTAATCTTGCCGTTAACTAACAACTATAAATTTGCGATCGTTGACACCGAAAATGAGTTTTCTGAGGATTTTTTCATTGACTACAAATTTCTCCATGATCGGGTTCAACAGGCTGCCTATGTGATGATTCCTGAATCCGAGAAACAAGTTACCCATCTAAAAATTGGTCGGCAACTGTTCAAAAAAGTTTGCCATCACAAGGAAGAAAATGGCAAAAATTTAGCGATCGAAGAGGAAGCCTTTCGGATTGCCAATCACCTAAATATGGGTATGGGCTTAATTCGCGATCCTGAAGAACGCCTCGCCCTAGCAGAATTAAATCTGATCGCAGGCAAAAAAGCTAAAGATTCTAATGCCTATGCGGATGCCCAAAACTACCTAGCGATCGGTATTGGTCTATTACCAGACACAGCATGGGAAATTCACTATCCACTGACCCTAAAACTCTATGAGGCGGCAGCAGAATCAGCCTATTTGAATACTGACTTTGATGAGTGTCATCGCTTAGTCGATCGCATTATGCATCATGCCAATCATATTCTCGATACGATTAAGTCCTACAAGGTAAAGATTAATGCCTATACCGCCCAGAGAAAATTCCACGAAGTTCCCACAACCGTAAATTCGATCCTCATTCGTTTAGGTGAGCCGATTCCACCTTTTCCGAGTGAGTTGCAAGTTGGGATAGAACTGCTGCGAACAGAACTACGCACTCGCTTACGGGGAATTAAGGATTGGACAGCTTTACCAGCGATGACCGATCCCTACAAAATTGCGGCGGTCTATATTATGACTACCATCGCAACATCGGCGATTAATTTGAATCCTTTACTCGTGGGGATCGTAATTCTCCGTATTGTCAATTTGATCCTTCAATATGGAGTTTCACCAGATTCACTCATTATCGGTGCAGCCTATGGATTAATTCGCTGGGTTGCTTTTCAGGATATCGAAAGGAGCTATCGGATTGGTTTAGTTAGTTTACAATTAATCGAACAAAATCATGTTCGGGCTGGTTCTTCTTTATCTATATCAGCCTTTGAAGCTTGTCTGAGGCACTGGAAAGAACATCTCAGGGACTCTGTACCCAACTTACGCCAAGCCATCCAAATCGGTATTGAATTTGGAGAATATGAAGCGATTAGCTTTAGTGTATCGGCTTACTGTATGCATCGTTTTTTTGTCGGCGATCCTCTAGGGGTAGTTATTCAAGATTTTCAAAATTATGATGGTTTACTATTAAATAAAATCAAACAACCCCAGATCGTTGATCAGCACCGAGCTTGGCATCAGCTAGCCCTCAATTTTGTAGGATTAGGAGAAAATATGCCATTTCTGGTTGGTACAGCTATAGACGAGTTCGAGATGCTTCCCACTTTTTTGGCAGAAAAGAATGGAATTCCCAGTTACTATACCTGCACCGCTAAGGGCATGTCGCATTATTTCTTCTACGACTACAAAGAGGCAATCCCTGCTTTTGAACAAGCTATACCCTTCGCGAGATCAATTGTCAGTGCGTATGGATTTGCCCTCCATAATTTCTATCAATCCCTTGCTTGCTTAGGCTTGTGCAGAAGTTTGCCGAAATCTTCCCACCAAATTTATCTTAAGCAAGTTGCTAAAAACCAGAATAAAATGCGGCGCTGGGCAAAACATTGTCCGATGAACTTTCAACATAAATATGAGTTAGTAGAAGCAGAACGATACGCATTACTAGGTAAGCAAATCGAAGCAATGGCATACTACGATCGCGCTATTAAAGGGGCAAGAAAAAATGAGTATATTCAAGAAGAAGCTCTAGCCAATGAGAGGGCGGGTAAGTTCCATCTCCAATATGGTAGAGATAAAATTGCCCAAACTTATTTTATCGATGCTTCCTCTTGCTATCAAAGTTGGGGTGCGATCGCCAAGGTACAGCATTTACAAGTAAACTATTTACAATTTTTCAGTCACAGGTTTGCTGCGCATAAAGATGCACAGTTATTTGATAATCGCTACTCTAGTCTGAGTACAACGACAATGATGGCAAATAGATCGATGGAAATCGATTTAGCTTCAGTTGTGAAGACATTCCAAATTCTTTCCGATGAAATCGACTTAAAAAAGCTCCTCGCTAAACTCATGAAGATCTTGATTGAAAATGCTGGGGCGCAGGTTGGCTATCTCATCCTTGAAAGAGAAGAAGGACTAAAAATTGAAGCAATCGGCAATGCAGGTAGCGATGAAATCGAAGTACTAGGCTCTCGCTCTATGGAAAATGCTGTCCCCGTCTCAATCGTCAATTTTGTTGCCCGCACCTTAGAAAGTGTTGTGCTGGGTAATGCCACCCAAGAAGGCAAATTTACCAACGATGACTATATTCAACTGCATCAACCAAAATCATTACTATGTATGCCTTTAATCAATCAAGGTGAACTTGCGGGAATTCTCTATCTCGAAAATGATCTTGTTACCGAAGCATTTACCATTGATCGCCTCAAAGTCCTGACGCTGCTCTCTAGCCAAGCAGCGATCGCCATCAATAATGCCCGTTTGTATAGCAACCTTAAGCTCTTTAACGAAAATTTAGAACAACTAGTGAGCGATCGCACCCAAGAGCTATCCCAAGCTCTCACTAACCTCAAGGCAGCCCAAACAGAACTAGTCGAATCCGAAAAAATGGCGGCTTTAGGAGGACTAGTCGCAGGTATCGCCCACGAAATCAATACCCCCATTGGCATTGGTGTCACAGCAGCATCCCTAATTGCCGATAAAACTCAAAGTCTTACCAATGCGATTAAAAATGGCTCACTGAAGCGATCTGATCTCGAAAAATTTATGGATAGCCTCCAACAAAGCAGCATGATTGTTATGTCCAATTTAAATCGTGCTGCCGAACTGATTCAGAGCTTTAAGCAGGTCGCCGTTGATCAATCTAGTGAAGAAAGGCGATCGTTTAATCTCAAAGCCTACCTTGAAGAAGTTTTACTCAATCTTCAGCCAAAACTCAAACGGACAAAAATCAATGTGCAAATTGATTGTGCCGACAATATCATCCTTGACAGTTTTCCGGGTTTGATTTCCCAAATTACTACTAACTTAGTGATGAATTCCTTAATCCACGCCTACGATCCTAATGACAATGGGACAATTCTCTTTGTTATTTCTGAACAAAATCAGCGTCTCATCTTTGAATTTAGTGATGATGGTAAAGGTATTTCTTCGGATAACATTGGCAAAATTTTCGATCCGTTTTATACAACTAAACGTGGGCAAGGAGGCAGTGGTTTGGGTCTACACATTGTTTATAACCTTGTAACCCAAAAGCTCCAAGGTAGTATTACCTGTGAAAGTCAAGTTGGCGTGGGTACTAAATTTATCATTCAAATTCCTCTATGATTATTATGTAGTACTTACAGTAATTTGCGAGGAAGAGAAGTATAGGATTTTTGTTTAGGACTTATGCTAACAAACCAAGAACTACAGTTCTTGACTCAAAGCTAAAAAGTTTGCTAAAGCAGACTAAAGAATACTTTAAAGCAACTCTTTACAATGTATTTAAGCTTTAAGCCTGTAATTTGTTACAGGGCTATTGGGTGAGTCCTATGGTTAGAAGTATTACTTTACTCCCCCTTCAACAAAAATACTAGGTCTAATCCCAGTAAATATTTATGTTTCTTTATGTTTTCAATGATTTGGCGAGAAGTTCATGATTAATGACTTGATAGAATTTGCAGATGAAGAAGAAATTGATCAAACATCGTCACAGGATCTAGGGTCTTGGAAAGTACTGATCGTTGATGATGAAGTAGAAATTCATAACATCACGCGCCTCGCCTTAGAAGATTTCAGCTTTGATAACAAGAAGCTCCAGTTCCTCAGTGCCTATTCTGGTAAAGAAGCACGTCAGATCATGGATGAAAATCCTGACATTGCTGTCACTTTACTGGATGTGATTATGGAATCTGATGATGCAGGATTGATCACCGCTAAATATATCCGTGAAACCCTTCAAAATCGGGCAATTCGGATTATTCTCCGCACAGGTCAACCGGGGCAAGTACCTGAACGCCAAGCAATGGTCGATTATGATATCGATGATTACAAAACCAAAACAGAATTTACTTCCCAAAAGCTATTTACAACGATCATTACGGCTTTGCGATCGTACAAGGCTTATACCACCTTAGAAGCTCTCAACATCAATTTAGAACGTACTAATGCCGAACTCTTACGCACTACTAAACTCAAAGATGAGTTTCTTGCCAATATGAGCCATGAGTTACGGACACCACTCAACGCCATTCTAGGGATGACCGAGTGCTTACATGAAGAATTATTCGGCACAATTAATTCGAGCCAAGAGGATGCTCTCGAGACTATTAGAAACAGTGGTGAGCATTTACTGGAACTGATTGCTGACATGCTTGATGTCTCCAAAATTATGGCAGGTATGCTCAAGCTAGATATCACAACTGTAGCGATCGCTAATTTATGTAGCTCCTGTCTAGAATTTATTCAACTCAAAGCCCTCAAAAAGCAAATTCAACTTTCTATGAGTCTATCTCCAGATTTAGAAGTTATTGAAGTTGATGAGCGGCGATGGAGACAGATATTAATCAACTTGCTCGATAATGCCATCAAATTTACCCCCTCTGGCGGTAAGGTAAGGCTGGATGTCAGCTTAAAAACTGAGCAGAATTCGCGCAGTTGGATTTATTTCTCAGTTACCGATACAGGTATTGGTATTGCCCCTAGCGATCACGACAAAATATTTCAGCCATTTATCCAGATTGATGGTGGTCTCTCCCGCAAATATGAAGGCTCAGGATTAGGATTAGCGTTAGTCCATCAACTCGTAGAACTCCACGGGGGCTATGTCGATTGCACCAGCCAGCTTGGTGAGGGAAGTTGTTTTACAGTCCGTTTACCTCTGAAGGGGCAGAAAAAATCCCTCTATATCATTTAATTTTAGAAAGTGTTAACTGATGTTGCATAGAACTTAGGCAATCTATCCCCTAGCATTTAGACTAGTTTAGAGTAATTCTCTAGGTAAGCTGTATAATTCTACATAGTTTTATAGATACTTCATTTTCTCAATGGCCGATAATGAGCTACCAATCGTGGATGAATTAGAATTTGCTGATGAAATGGATCAAGTTTCGTCACCAAGTCTAGGGACTTGGAAGGTTCTAATTGTTGATGACGAAGTAGAAGTTCATACGATCACCAGACTGGCTTTAGAAGATTTCAGCTTCCATAACAAGAGTCTCAAGTTCCTCAGTGCTTACTCTGGGATAGAAGCTCGCCAGATTATGTTAGAGCATCCTGACATTGCGATTGCTCTGCTCGATGTGATTATGGAATCCGATGATGCAGGTTTAATTACCGTCAAGTATATCCGTGAAACCCTTCAAAATCGAGCAATCAGAATTATTTTGCGAACAGGTCAACCGGGACGAGTACCCGAACAAAAAGTAGTCGTCGAGTATGACATCGATGATTACAAGACAAAAACAGAACTGACCTCCCAAAAGCTATTTACAACAATTGTCACATCTTTGCGAGCACATACCCTACTAGTATCATTGAATGCCAATTTAGAACATGCTAATGCAGCACTCATTCAATCTACTAAACTAAAAGATGAATTTCTCTCCACAATGAATCATGAGTTGCGCACCCCCCTCAACGCGATCTTAGGAATGACAGAATGTTTACTTGGAGAGTTTTTTGGCACAATCAATTCTAACCAAGAGGAAGCGCTCGAAATCATTAAAAGTAGCAGTAAGGATTTACTGAAATTGATTAACGACATGATGGATGCCTCCAAAATCATGGCAGGCATGCTCAATCTAGATATCACAACCGTAGCGATCGCTGATTTGTGCAGCTCTAGCCTCAAGTTCGTTAAACACAAGGCTCTGGAAAAACAAATTCAACTTAAGATGAGCCTAGTGGCTCATTTAACAACGATCGCTGTGGATGAGCAACGATTAAGACAGGTATTAGTCCATTTGTTAGATAACGCCATTAAATTTACACCAGCGGGAGGCAAGGTCAGTCTAGATGTGAAAATAGAAAATGAGCAGGATTCTGATCCTTGGATTCAGTTTTTAGTTACTGATACAGGTATTGGGATTGCTCCTCACCATCAAGCCCAGATATTTCAGCCATTTACTCAGATTGATGGAGGGCTCACACGCAAATATGAAGGTACAGGGTTAGGGCTAGCACTAGTGCAGCAACTTATAGAACTCCACGGCGGCTATGTCAGTTTCAGCAGCGAGATTGGTCAAGGTAGTTGCTTTGCAGTCCATTTACCACTTCATAAGGGATATACAGGAAAATAAGGAAGCAAATTTTTGTGACGTGGCTTCGCCACGTCACAAAAATTTGCTTCCTTATTAAATCGCAGTCTTAGTGTCAACTATTTCTCTGGGGAAGCTGTATAATTCTATAGAGTTATAGATACTTCATGTTCTCAATGGTTGATGATGAGTTAATAATTGCAGATGAATTGGAATTTGCTGATGAAGTTGATCAAACATTGTCTGAAAGTCTAGAGTCTTGGAAAGTTCTAATCGTTGATGACGAAGTAGAAATTCATAACATCACTAGACTTGCATTAGAAGATTTTAGTTTTGACAACAAGAGTCTTAAGTTTCTTAGTGCTTATTCTGGAACGGATGCACGCCAGATCATGAAAAAACATCCTGACATTGCAGTTACATTGCTCGATGTCATTATGGAATCTGACGATGCGGGATTAATTACTGCTAAGTATATCCGCGAAACCCTTCAGAATCGAGCAATTCGGATTATTTTACGGACGGGGCAACCGGGACAAGCACCCGAAAGACAGGTGATTGTCGATTATGATATTGATGATTACAAAACTAAAACAGAATTTACCTCCCAAAAGCTGTTTACAGCGATTATTACGGCTTTACGATCATATAAAGCCTACACTGAATTAGAATCACTGAATTCCGATTTAGAAAGGCGTGTAGAAGATCGAACTATCAAATTACAGGATGAGATCAATAAACGGAGGGAAATAGAAAATATCCTTAGCGGGATTTTAAATAGTTCTCTTGATGGCATTGTGGCTCTAAAGTCAATACGTGAACCTACGACTGCTCACATTGAAAGTTTCCGTTGCTTAATGATTAATCCCATTATTGTCAGAGCCTTTAATGCCAATCAAGAAGAACTAATTGGGAAATTAGTATCGAGAAAGTTCCTTAATAATATTGAGCCAGATTTGTTCGATCGCTTTGTTCAAGTTGTGGAAACAGGACAACCTTTAGAACAAGATTTTTATTATCCTTGGGGGGATTCTTACTGGTATCAATTTGCATCCGTCAAGTTAGATGACGGGCTAGCAGTTACCGTGCGCGATATTACTGCACGGAAGAAAATAGAACTTGCGCTGCAAGAATCGAATCAAAAACTCGAATCCTTAGTAAATATTGATGGATTAACTAAGGTCGCAAACCGTCGATGCTTTGATATTCGACTCCAAGAAGAATGGAATCGACTAGCCCGAAAACAACAATTGCTTTCGTTAATTATCTTTGATCTTGATTTCTTTAAGTTCTATAACGACTACTATGGGCATCTCGCGGGGGATGATTGCCTAGAGAGGGTCGCCCAGTCTATCTCCAAAGCAATTGATCGGGCTGGTGATCTGGTGGCTCGCTATGGTGGTGAGGAATTTGTGGTACTGCTTCCTAGTACGGATTTAGATGGAGCTATCTCCGTAGCCCAAAGAATGCAGCAGATTGTTCAGGATTTAGCAATTCCCCATCAGCAGTCTAGTGTGAGTTCAATTGTCACAATTAGCCTCGGAATTGCCTCAATGATGCCTACGATAGAAGGTCAAGCAAATAGATTAATTGAGCAAGCAGATCAGGCCTTGTACAAAGCAAAACAACAGGGACGCGATCGCTACTGTACCTAGCCCAGATAGCAATCCTAAATCATTTGTAGGTTGTGGAAGCGCACCCCTTCGGGGTGCGCTTCCACAACCCATTTTTGCTATTAAGAGCGTGTTTGAGAAGTAATAAATTTCTGCTTTTACCCCCCTCAATCCCCCCTTCCAAGGGGGGAAGTCTAAGTTCTCCCCCTTCCAAGGGGGAGTTAGAGGGGGTAAAAACTTCTCAAACACGCTCTAAGGAATTTGTACTTCTCGTAGGAACTTGGCGCTATCCTCAGGCATGGCTGTATTAATATACATGCCACTGCCTAGTTCAAAGCCCGCCGCCTTAGAAACCCGTGGCACGATCGCTAAATACCAATGGAAGTAATCAGACTGTTTCTCGTCCGTTGGCATTGAGCGAATTGTGTAATTGTAGGCAGGATTATTGAGCCCATAATAAAGTTTAGCGAGAACTGTTTTGAGATTATAGGCAAGATCGGCAAGCTCAACATCGTTCGTTTCGCTAAAGCAAGAACTATGGCGGCGAGGAAATATCCACATATGGAAAGGAGATAGAGCTGCATAGGGCATGAAAGTGACAAAATGTTCTGTTTCAAAAACAATCCGCTCCTTAGCAGCTAGCTCATCTCTAAGAGTATGGCAAAATAAACATTCACCGATATCATCAAAATAGTTAGTTGCTTCGATTAGGCGATAACGAATTTGTGAAGGAACTACAGGGGTAGCGGTGATTTGCGAATGGGGATGTTCGAGGGAAGTACCAGCACTTTCGCCATGATTTTTAAAGATAATGATGCTTTCAATGCGATTGTCTTGTCGAATCTCTTTATAGCGCTGGCGATAGGCTTTGAAAATATTAATCACATCATCAAGCTGCATGAGCGCGATCGTCGCATTATGATCGGGATGCTCGATCAAAACTTCGTGGTAGCCTACACCTGTAATAGCACGATGAATTCCCTCGCTATGGCGGATGCGATCGCCTATTGGCGACAAGGCAGGATATTTATTCGGAATAATCCTGATTCGCCAGCCATGCTCGTCTTCTATACGCAAATATTCAGGTTCCGCCGTATTTTCATTCCCCCGACAAAAGGGACAATTATGCTTGTAGGTGGGTAAGTCGGGGGGGATTTCATCTAGCGATCGCGCAAACTCATGGGGGCGCTTAGCTCTCTCCGTAGCAAAAATCACCCAGTCTTTAGTAATCACGTTTTGGCGCAGATGTGACATGGTAGTTTGCGGCTTATTCTAAAAAGACTATAGATCGATTACGCCCCTGCTGTTTTGCCTGATATAGAGCAATATCAGCTTGTTTAATCAGGATTGCTGGTTCCTGCATAGAGTTCGGTAGCACACTCGCTACCCCAAGACTAATCGTAACTATATCGCTGATATCCGATTTTTGGTGAGGAATGTCTAAATTTGTAACCTCAAGGCGAATCTTTTCGGCAACCATGAATGCTCCTTTCGCATTAGTATTAGGTAATATCACCACAAACTCTTCCCCACCATAGCGAGCAATTACATCGGCGGGACGTGCTAAAGCATGTTTGACGGTTTGAGCGATCGCCGTTAAGCAATCATCACCCATTTGATGTCCATAGCAATCGTTATAGTGTTTGAAATAGTCAATATCAAACAAGATCAAGGATAAAGGTTGTGAATCTCGGCAAAGTCGATCCCACTCTATTTGCATCCGTTCATCAAAACATCGACGATTACCAACTTGGGTCAATCCATCAACATTGACCAACTTTTCTAATTCTAAATTTGCTTGTTTGAGCAGATATTCACTATGTTGCAGTTCCATTGTTCTCTCCATTACTTGCGATTCGAGATTTTCCATTGCTTGTTTGAGAGATAATTGGGCTGCATTTTTTTCGTCAATTACTGCCGAAAGAATTAGTGATGTTAGAGAAAATACCGCCATAAAGGACTGCAATAGTAATAGAGAAGCATTGGGTTCATTGGGGATATAGAGTCCGTGATTTTTGGCAGTGGCTAAAATTGCGATTAAGGAAACAATACTCACTAATAAGCTGGCAAAAAAACTACCATGCCGAAAGACGACCCAAATGAGAATCGGTAGAAAGAAATAAGCCAAAGGATAGCCACTCACAAAGGCAATCCAACTAACACATAAGAACAAACTCAGTCCTAAGCCTATTTCCCCAACTTTATGCTGAATGTCTTTATAAGATATGTTTTGCCATAGGAGGATGGTCGGAGTAAAGATTAAGTGGGGGAGAGCGCTAGCTAGCCACCATGTCATCCAACTCAGTCCATAACTCGTCCACGGAATCAGTCCAGTTATGCAGAGACTAGTAACCCCAAATAATGCCGATATTGTCGGGGCAAAGACTACTGCCATAATGTACAAAACTACTGTACTAACATGACTAAAAATGTCTTTGTGTCGAGCAAACTTTTTAATCAGATAGTTGGCAACCACTGGCTGGAGAACATTGCCACAAGCACAGGCTATCAAAATCAAGATCAAACTAAAACCTGATATTGGCGGCTGCATTTTCAGTAAAGCAGGAACAAGTGCCAAGGTTGATCCGCAAATAATTCCTAAAATGACGCGATCGCCTAGTAAATAGACTAGAGCTAATGTCATTCCTGACGGAAACCAAACAGAAGCTACCGTAGCTGGTAAGGTCGCAAATTCATGGCTTAGTCTTACGCCGATCGCATAGGCAATCGCTATTAGCAGGTTGAGAATCGTAAAACTCAAAGCCCCTTTCCGTAATAGCCAATTGCCCTGCATAGAAATCCCCCTAAATTATTAGGAAGCTTTTATTTTATCGTCTAAATAACTTCTTTCAGCATCCAAAATCCCGCAAAATGTTCTTCTTCAGGTTTGGTTTGTACGGCTAGGAAATGAAACCCTTGGGCATTTTGTTTAGACTTTTCAAAGGCTGCACCTTGAGCGATCGCCTGTTTATCTTTTGGTGCTTGTAAATTTGCTAATACCCATCGCGCATCGGCACTGGCTTCCAATTGCATTTGGGTGCGATCGCCTAGCAAGCGTTCAAATTTGATAAATACAGGATCAACGCCTGACATCCACGCCGCCAGAGCTGTTGCCCTTGCTGAAATAATGATGATCCCCGATACAATCGTTTCAGGATCGAGGTGACTGATATCGAGTAGTTCACTAAAATCCATCGACCATTCATTCGCTTCGGCAAAGTCTCCCGCTTTTAGCGATACGGAGATCCAACGCTCTCCCATTAAGGCATCAGGAACGGGTTTGGGATCTTGGGCGGCTAGTACTTTTAAGGGCAATGGATTGGGATCAACTGCCTGAAAACCTTCACGATTAGGGTAAATATTTGCCATTCTCTCGGCGAGCCATGCAGACATCGTAAATACCCGCCGCGATGCTTGTCCTGTGATACCTGCTAGCGTACAACCCCGAATAATAATATTGGTCATGCTCGGACGAAAGAAACGGATTTTGATGGGGGTTTCTCCCGTTGTTTCTACACATTCCGCAAGTTGCTTGGCTAGCCATTCGGAGTTGACTTCGTTGGATGGGCATTCACGTACCCATTCAAACTGGCGATCGCGATCGCAAATCAGTAATTCCCAGACCTTTTTATTATTAGTATCCAACACAGGACGGGAATAAAAATCTAACTCCCAAATTTTCGACATAAATTAATTTCTAACTTGCTTTGATAACATGGCTTTTTTCATGTTATCGCGATCGCATCCTCTAAAGTTTTTTAGATTTTGTATTTTTAGATAGGCGTTTTTCAAGCAAGCGAGGTGTGGAGGGTTGTGTCCAACCTGTATTTCATAGGCTATAGGCGATCGCTAGATGTCTAGATCGGCAAAAATTTACCAGCTATGCGTAAAAGGCAGGGAGGGCAAATGTATGACGAGCCAAGAGATATTAATTTGCGAAATTGAGTTTTTAGAGAACGCAGCATTTGCAGTTTATCTGTTGGTGTGCAAGATTGTGGCGCAAATGCTACGCCTCTACAGGACTTGTCAAAAGTTGTCTGTTGCTTTCAGAAACATTGGAGTTATTGGTGAGGTAAGGGCGTAGCCAATCGCAGGCTTCAGAAATTGCGCGATCATAGTCGATATCCCATAATTTGACGGATTTGTCATAACTGCCAGAGGCGATGGTTTTGCCATCGGGAGAAAAGGCGACGCTCAAAACCCCATTGCTATGCCCCGTGAGGGTACGCAGTTCTTTTCCTTCCAGATTCCATAATTTGATGGAGTTGTCAGAACTGCCAGAGGCGATGGTTTTGCCATCGGGAGAAAAGGCGACGCTCCAAACCTCATTGCTATGCCCCATGAGGGTACGCAGTTCTTTTCCTTTGAGATTCCATAATTTGATGGAGTTGTCAGAACTGCCAGAGACGATGGTTTTGCCATCGGGAGAAAAGGCGATGCTCCAAACTACATTGCTATGCCCCGTGAGGGTACGCAGTTCTTTTCCTTCCAGATTCCATAATTTGATGGAGTTGTCAGAACTGCCAGAGGCGATGGTTTTGCCATCGGGAGAAAAGGCGACGCTCAAAACCCCATTGCTATGCCCCGTGAGGGTACGCAGTTCTTTTCCTTCCAGATTCCATAATTTGATGGAGTTGTCAGAACTGCCAGAGGCGATGGTTTTGCCATCGGGAGAAAAGGCGATGCTCCAAATCCCATTGTTATGCCCCATGAGGGTACGCAGTTCTTTTCCTTCCAGATTCCATAATTTGATGGATTTGTCAGAACTGCCAGAGGCGATAGTTTTGCCATCGGGAGAAAAGGCGACGCTCAAAACCCCATTGCTATGCCCCATGAGGGTACGCAGTTCTTTTCCTTCGAGGTTCCATAATTTGATGGATTTGTCAGAACTGCCAGAGACGATGGTTTTGCCAATTTCCTGCGGAAACGCTGCGCGAACGGGAGAAAAGGCGATGCTCCTAACCACATTGCTATGCCCCATGAGGGTACGCAGTTCTTTTCCTTCCAGATTCCATAATTTGATGGATTTGTCAGAACTGCCAGAGACGATGGTTTTGCCATCGGGAGAAAAGGCAATGCTCCAAACCCCATTGCTATGCCCCATGAAGGTACGCAGTTCTTTTCCTTCCAGATTCCATAATTTGATGGAGTTGTCAGAACTGCCAGAGGCGATGGTTTTGCCATCGGGAGAAAAGGCGACGCTCAAAACCCCATTGCTATGCCCCGTGAGGGTACGCAGTTCTTTTCCTTCCAGATTCCATAATTTGATGGAGTTGTCAGAACTGCCAGAGGCGATGGTTTTGCCATCGGGAGAAAAGGCGACGCTCCTAATCACATTGCTATGCCCCGTGAGGGTACGCAGTTCTTTTCCTTCCAGATTCCATAATTTGATGGATTTGTCATAACTGCCAGAGGCGATGGTTTTGCCATCGGGAGAAAAGGCGACGCTCCTAACCACATTGCTATGCCCCGTGAGGGTACGCAGTTCTTTTCCTTCCAGATTCCATAATTTGATGGAGTTGTCAGAACTGCCAGAGACGATGGTTTTGCCATCGGGAGAAAAGGCGACGCTCAAAACCCCATTGCTATGCCCCATGAGGGTACGCAGTTCTTTTCCTTCCAGATTCCATAATTTGATGGATTTGTCATAACTACCAGAGGCGATGGTTTTGCCATCGGGAGAAAAGGCGACGCTCCTAACCCAATTGCTATGCCCCGTGAGGGTACTCAGTTCTTTTCCTTCGAGGTTCCATAATTTGATGGATTTGTCATAACTGCCAGAGGCGATGGTTTTGCCATCGGGAGAAAAGGCAACGCTCCTAACCCCACTGCGATGTCCTTCAAGGCGATTGGCTTCGTGAATGTTATGGATAACTTCCCACAGTCGCCCAAAGGTTCTACCCTCGGTATAGTTAGGAACAATCTTGCGGATATCAGGATCGAAGATGCGCCTTGCGGCTCTTAATCCTGCCACCATCGCATCTAACTCCTTATGCGCTAGCCAATAAGCCTCACAGGTGATACTCACCGCTTCGATCTCAGCAATTTCAGCGCGTTGGAGTTCTTTTTCTTTCTCTGCTAGAGCTAAATCTTTTGCCTCTAGCGCCGATCGCAATTGTTCTTTAGTCATCCGCAACTCTTCCGCCATACCGAAGACATACTTCTTGCGAATAAAGCTAACCAAATAATCATGAATCAACTGAAAACGATCATCAGGCGCACTACTCACCCGAAAAGCAAGCCCAGAGCCAACTAGAACCGCTAGCACTAGCGAGAGATTTTCTGCTCCTCCCTTCTCCGATGCAATGTTATCTAGCCCCCTAAATCCCCCAATACTGGGGGACTTTGAAACACGGTCATTTTCTTGTCCCCCCCAGAATTGGGGGGCTAGGGGGGCTGAAGATGGCAACAACTCCGCCGCAAGCTCCGCTTGCGTCTTTTGCGGACGCTTCTCCTCATTCCCCGTCAACGCATACAACACCCTCTCCGCCAACTCCTTATTCCCCACCCCACAATCCCTCACCACATTCTCCAACCACCGCTCCACCAATACCTCACTCGACTTACGCTGCGTATCCCCTGTCAATGCAAGATACTCACGCAGATTCGAGATTGGTGGAACCTCCGACTCCAACTGCGCCCCCACCACCTGCAACTCAATCGGCAAAATCCGCAACTGCTCACCACTCAAATCCGTCACGAGACGCTCGATCAACTCAGGCTCTAAACGTAACTGCGATCGCCTAGTCAACGCCTCGATTACCTGCCGCGCCTGCTCCTGCGTAAAATCCCCCAAATAGTAGCGCACCTGCTTACCGAGAATATCATTCTCCACCTTTTCCAAATCCACAGCGCGATCGCATTCCAACAAATAATGCAAATAGTCCTCCCGCAATGACAACACTACCCGCACAAAATCTGTATGCAAACAAGCCTTCAGGAACTTATAAAACGGTAGGCGATCGCGAAAATCTTCCTTCTTAAAAAAGAAATCCTCAAACTGATCGAATATTAATACCGTCAAATAATTCTCTTCAATATTCCGTTTGAAATGATGGATCGGATCGAGATCGGGAGAGCGATTGGGGAAATAATTCTGTAACTGCCGCCGAATTTCGCCACTCCAATCTTTATAGGTTTTCACCGCCAAAACTAAAACCCTACGCCCATCAAAGCTCTCTCTGAGCCGTAACGCAGGAATCACCCCACCACTCAAAATCGAACTTTTCCCTGCCCCCGAATCACCATGCACCACCGTTAACGGAAATCTTGCCTGACCAATGCGATCGACCAAGTTCAGCACATCTTGCATTCTTCCTGAAGCCGCAATCTCTTGAGCAATTTCATCGGGCGGCGGCGCAACATTCGTATAGGGATCAGGATTATTGCCTTCTCGTTTCGGATTGAGCGTACCCGCCCCAATAAAAGCGCGTAAGCCATACTGCTGCTCCACCGATCGCTGATGTTGCTTAGTTTCAAAGGCTTCTAGATATAAACCTGCGGCGGTATAGAGTGATCGCAACTCCTCCAAAACTGCCACATAAATCTGAGCATCGTATTGATGATTCCAGCTAGCCTTGACATTTTCGAGCCGCCTAATCGCACCTTGGCGATCGCCCAATCCCTCCAAAGCCCTCGCTAACCAAATCTCATACTTCCCATAGCCATAACGCTTGGAAAAACTTAAATTCGATAGTTTCAGTTCTTCTCCTTCGTGATAGAGAGCCAAAGCCAATTCTGCAAACTCTTTCGCCGATTGATAGTCCTTTTCTCTAAGTTTGACCGACGCAATGATGGCGCGATCGTGCGCCTCTCGCAATTGATTGGGATAGGTTTGATGTAGGGATAAGGCTTCATGGGCGAGAGCTTCTAAGCCCTCACCCCCCAGCCCCCTCTCCCGCAGGAGAGGGGGAGTTAGATCTACTTCTTGCTCCCCTCTCCCTCTGGGAGAGGGGTTGGGGGTGAGGGCTTCCCGACTCAATAACTCCTCTGTTGTCGCAGTCAAAAAGTTAATATATGCTGCCACCAAATCCCAACGTTCCAATTCACGGAAAAGATTGATACTTTCAGCAAAATATTTTTGAGAAGCTTCGTAAAAAGGTAGCTTGTGATAGCGATCGCCAAAGGCGCGATTGAACTCGCACATTCCCAATTGCAGCAAACAAATCGCCTGTTTGAGGCGATCGCATTCTGCAAAAGTTGCTAAGCTTTTTTGAAAAAATTCTTGCGCCTGTGTAATCTCCTTGTCTGTAAAGGCAATACACCCAAAGGCAAAATCTAGATTAGCTCTTAATTCTGGCGCGATCGCAATTTGTTGCTCCTCTAATTCGGCGATCGCGGACATCAGTTCAAAATGCTGTGCACTAGGGGAGATTTCAGCGTGAAGAGAAGTTTCTTGCTTGTCAATCTCAAGAAAGCGATCGAACATTGCCTCCGTCGATGCTTGGACTAAATTCTTTAGTTCCTCCGTCTCAAGCTGAAACTCGATCGCCCCTGCCGTAGTCCAGTTCGCTAGATCACTCGCCTCACGGGTCAAAATATCCTGAGTGCGATCGTTTAGCCACAATACCATCGGAAACTCTAAACAATTGGCAAATTCTTCTCTTACCCGATTTGCCGACTTCAAAACCGCTTCGATTTCCGTAACCGCATCCAATCCCAAAACCATTAACACCTTGGGCTTCTGCTCACTTGGCAATTGATGTACCTCCCCCATCAATTCCTGAATCGGTGCTAGCAAAGTCTTCGCATCAGGTTTGAGTTCAAGTGTCGCGATCGCAGTTTCAGGTAAGCCATTCTCAGTAAGTTGCGATCGCAAGTCTTGTAGTACGCGCTTTTGTAATACGTGATAGTTAGATAAGGCGATCGACAATGAAAAACCTTGCGATCGCGTCACAATTCTCGTCAATCGACGTAAAGCATCGCGATTATTATCGGCAATTATATCGGTGCGATCATTCATAAAAACGTCCTCTATCTGCCTGCTCTCATTAATAACCCCTCCCTAACCCTCCCCTTGACAAGGGGAGGGGACAAGATTTCTAGTCTTCCCCCTTGATAAGGGAGGGAACAAGATTTCTAGTCTTCCCCTTAATAAGGGAGGGAACAAGATTTCTAGTTTTCCCCCTTTGCAAGGGGGAATTAAAGGGGGTTTTTGAGACTTGTGTACACATACTAGCTATCGGTGGGAGAGTCTTAATCATCTAAAATCGGATTTCGGTCAAACCAACTATTACCTTGATACTCATACTCAAACACAAACTGACTCTTGATCAGGGTTTGATATTCCGCCTCACCACGTACCCGTTTATCCTGTTGTACCTTCTTAATCAAATCCCATTCATCATCAGTGATTGTCTTTACCATCTTATTCCGTTCCTTAGCGATGATGCTCTCAACTAATTTTGCGGTAATCGGCGGATCGTCCTGCTCTAGGCAACCATACAGCAATCGAAATAAATTGCGAACATGACCACCACTAGCTTGACATAGGCGATCGAGAGTTTTGGGACTATCGAATACTTTGTTTACAAATTCATCATTAATGCGCTGTAATGGATTTGCCTTCGGGAAAGCCCTTGCCATCACAATCTGACGTAGCAAAGCAAGTCCCTCTTCACACTCACTACCATCTGCCAATCGTGCAGGAACCATCGGCAAAGTCTTAATATCGGTTCCAAATCGACTGGTCACGATCGCCGCATCGTTAGAAAAAGTTAGCAACAAAGGCACTGTGTAAACCACATGACAATCTAACCCTCGCAACTGATCGCCCCGTTCGACAAACAAATATCCAGCCTTGGACTGCTCTTTAAGATCAATGCGATTTTCAATGCGATCGAGGTTATCCACAATCACAACTAAGCCTTTTTTACCAGCAGCTTGCAATCTCTCCTTGGCAGGAGCCAGTAACTCCTTATTAATGGAAGTAATAATGCTATTGGTGCGGGATTCCAACCGTTCGCGCATTTGCCGACGCAATGACGGGCTATTCTTCGCTTGGGCTGTAATCTCGGCAATCCCCACTGATAGCTTGAAATTTGCGCTCAAATCAAGTTTGGTTTGCAAAATATCCTTCAGTTCGCCAAATAGTTTTTTGAAATATTCGGGGATGATATTAATGCCCTCCTGTTCCAATCCTTTACTGAGTTGACCCGCGATCGCTAACAAAATATCGCTGGCATCAACATCACTCAGTTCCAACTGGCGATCGCATTCAAAATAAGCCACATGAAACTTTTTCTCGGTCAACTCATGCTTCAGCCGCAAAAGCTCCGTCGATTTGCCACAGCCGATATGCCCTGTAAATAGCTGACAGGTTGACTCATCGGGCGAAATTCTCACAATCTTGCGCGATAAACTTTCAATCAGCTTTTCTCCCCGCACCGTTGAGAGGTCAACATAATAACTGCGATCCTCTTCATTGCTGGAGTCGAGAGGATGCGTGGGATTGCAAGCCTTATAAAATCGAGAAAGTTCAAGATCCATATTGAGAGAGGGTCGCACTGAGCGATATTTAGGATGAGAGCCGCTGTCATCTGTCCTAAATATTATATAGCGCTTTTCAAGCAAGCGAGGTACAGAGGGTTGTGTCTCCGCCTTCGGCGGAGACACAACCCTGTACTTCAGATTGATATACGCTATATAGAGATTTCATTTTTACCTACGGTAAAAATGAAATTTTAACTATCCACAAAAAACGTCAATACCGTCTCGTCTACACCTTTGAGCTTAAGCGGTTCACGTTTACGCAATTCCTCATCATCTAGGTAGTCCGCCACGGCTGCCGATACGAGAATACAATCAGGTTCCGCCGCCGACTGAATCCGCGCCGCAATATTTACCGTCGGGCCGATCGCCGTGTAGTCCGATCGCTCTGCACTGCCAAACATCCCCACAACGGCAGTACCTTGATGGATGCCACAGCGAAACCTAACAGTAGGAATGCCTTGGGCTGCCCATTGTTCATTGAGTTGGGCAAGCGATCGCTGCATCGATTTAGCAGTCTGAACAGCACGACGCACTTGTTCGTTTGGACTGCAATCTTCGGGCGCACCAAACAATGCCATGATGCCGTCACCCATAAATTTATCCACAGTGCCGCCATTGGCAAAAATCGCCTCAGTCATCGCGCCGAGGTATTGATTGAGCAGTTCCGCAACGCGACGCGATCGCAAAGTATTAGCAAGGGAAGTAAAGCCCACAATATCCGTAAAGAGAACTGTGATCATCTTTGGCTCAGGACGGAGATCGAGGCTGAGTTCACCTGTAGCGGCTTTAGCAACCAGACTAGGCGGTAAAAAACGTTTGAGGACAGATTCCGTTAAATAGAGATTGAGTTGGGCAATGCGGCGTTCATTGGCTTTGAGGGCGAGTAGATTCCGCACTTCCGCTAATAATTCGCGATCGTTAAAGGGCTTGGCTAAGTAGCCATCTGCACCCATTTCCGTACCTTCGATGCGGGTCTCTTCGTTTGCCTTAGCGGTTAGCAAAATGATCGGTGTACCTGACAATTCCTGATCTTTGCGAATCATCGCAATCAAATCTAAACCTGAAACCTGTGGCATCATCAAATCAGTAACGATCAAATCAGGTCGATATTGTTGAGCTTGGGTGTATCCATGAGCGCCATTATGTCCTGAAACCACGTCATAACCAGATTGATTGAGAACGCGCCGCAAATAACTTCGCAGATCCCGATTATCATCAACGATTAGAATTGTGCCTGTTTGAGGATGGTCAGAAATGGGAAATTCACTATCATTAGCTAGTGAGGGAATTGTGTCTTCTTCTAAATTGAGTTCTGTTTCAATATCGGCAAGTTCCACTGAGGCTCTAGAAATTTGTAAATCCGCAGGTAAGTTAGTAACTTGATCGGCGGGTAAGTGTTTTTTACCCATCGGAATGGCGATCGCAAAGGTTGTCCCATAGCCATAATCTGACGTGACTGAAATATCGCCACCATGCAGACTAACGAGTTCTTTGACTAGTGCTAAACCTAAGCCACTACCCTCATAACTGCGATTGACAGAACCCTCCGCTTGACGGAATCGATCAAAGAGAAAAGGAATCTGATCTTGGCGAATGCCGATACCTGTATCATGTACCCGAAGAATACATCGTTTCTGCTCTTCATCTACATCAATACTAATGTTGATACTGCCATTGCTGGGCGTAAACTTCATGGCATTGGACAGGAGATTGTAGAGAACCTTATCAAACTTCTCTAGGTCGAGATAAATATCAGGACATTCGCTAAATTCGCTAAAGAGATGAATATTTTTGCGCTCGCAATAGGGACGGAACGCATCAATGGTTTGACTGGTAAATTCGACGAGATTGCAAGGGCGGAAACAGGCTTGCATTTTGCCAGCATCAAGGCGTTGGATATCCAGCAATTGATTGACTAATCGTAGCAACCGCCGACAGTTACGCAGAGCGATCACAGATTGATCGTAGGGCAATGGATTAGATTGCTCGATCGCCGCTTCGAGGGGGCCAATGGTTAAGGTAAGCGGAGTACGAAATTCATGGGATAGATTTTGAAAGAACTCGGTTTTTTGGCGATCGAGTTCCAGCAGTTGCTGGGCTTGTTGGCGGGTTTTTTGAAAGAGATTTGCCTGTTGGACGGCGATCGCCGCCTGTGCAGCTACGGCTTGGACTAGAGAGATTTCTTCAGGCTGCCATTGGCGAGGCTCTTTGTTTTGACGCATGGAAATGCTGCCAATAATCTTGCCATCGGAGAGCAAGGGGACGATCAATAGTGATCGAGCAATGGAGCGCAAGGGCAAATCAATCAGATTCCATTCAGGATTCTCATGCAAATCGGTAATTGCTACGGGTTGCTTCGTTTCAATTAGTGCGAGAAATACAGGATTAACGGAGATATTGACAATGGATTGAGGTAATGTTGATTCGTTGGAACTATCTGTATTACCAATTACCTCATCAGGATCGAGCAAATGCAAACCTACACAGCGTAAATAATGATCTTCTTCAGTCCATAAAGAAAGGGCGCAACTTTCGGTATTGAGAGCCTGTCCTAACTGTTGGGTAATCGAAGCAAAAATCTTTTTGGGATCGAGACTGGAACGAATTGTACTGGTAATCGTATTGAGTAGAGCTTCTCTCTTGGCAAGTTCTTGAATACGATCATAGGCTCTGGCACGGGAACTGACGATCGCCGCCTGATCACTTGCTAACTCAATTAAATCCAATTCATCTTTGCTCCATTCATGGGGGCTTCCACAATGATATAGCGCTAGCATCGCTAAGCATTCTTTCTGAACTTCGAGGGGAATAAAAAGAACAGATTTGATATTTGCTTGGGCATAGATCTCTTTGTCAGCTTCAGTAATCCGCACATCAGTTTCGATATTGCTAATTGCCACAATCCGCGCTTGGAGAGGTAGTGATGCCGCTAACTGCGGCAAGTTAGCAATTGGTTCATGGCAATAGGCAAAATAATCTTCTAACAGTTGACCATTCTCAAATAGTCTCAAAATACTGCCTGAGACTTCAAAATGACGGGCAATAAATTCGGCGATCGCGGCAATACTTTCGCGATAGGGGGCATCGTTATCGACGGAGGCAGCGATCGCATTGATAAGTGACTGTTGGCGGAGGGTTCGGCGCAGTTCGGCAGTACGATTTCGCAATACATTGTGAGTGTCGATCGCCTGACTGACGACATTTCTCAGTTCATCTTCATCCCAAGGTTTGGTGACATATTTGAAGACTTTGCAGGTATTAATCGCTTCGACCAAATCCTCAACATCGGTATAGCCCGTGAGGATGATTCGCATGGTGTCTGGATATTTGACCGCCATTTGGCTCAAAAATTCCGTTCCACTCATGATCGGCATTCTCTGATCAGAGATAATTACCGCAACTTCCCCCTCATGATCGAGCAATTCCAAGGCTTCCAAGCCACTATTAGCCCTGAGAACTTGATATTCTCGATAAAAAGTCCGAAATAGCAAATCTAAGTTATCGGGTTCATCATCGATAACTAGCAACTTAGGTTTAGGGGCAGATTGCGAACCCATGTAGCTACTTCTTCCTATCTAGCAGTGATAAACCTAACTTGGTTCTGAATATACTTCCTTTTGCATCATAACCGATCCTCCTTACGTGTTTTTGCTGAGGATTTATCACATATTTAAGTAGTCTTTGCTTGACTCAGCAAAGCTTTAGAAGGTATTACCAATTTCTTAGTGAGTACCTAATCGACGGTTGCTCAAAGCTAATTGTGCCTCTTCGCGATCGTCAAAATGGATTTTTTCGCGTCCAATAATTTGATAGTCTTCATGTCCTTTGCCTGCGATCAAAATCGTATCGCCTGCTTGGGCTTCAGCGATCGCCAGTTGGATACATTTATGGCGATCGCCTTCGATGGTCAGAGGTTTATCCCCAATGTCAGCCTTTACACCAACTACAACATCATCAAGAATTCTCTGAGGATCTTCGGTGCGCGGATTGTCGGAAGTGACATAAACGCGATCGGCAAGTCGGGCAGCAATCCCACCCATCAATGGACGCTTGGTGCGATCGCGATCGCCACCACAGCCAAATACACAGACTAATTCACGCTGCGTAAAGGGACGCATTGCCTTGAGTAGGTTTTCGAGACTGTCGGGAGTATGGGCATAGTCCACCACCACAGTTACATCTTGGTCATCGCTGACCTGTACCCGTTCTACGCGGCCAGGGACACTCTTAAACTCTGGCAAGCGGCTGATTACTTCCGTCAAGCCCATGCCCATATGCAAAGCCGTAGCGATCGCTGCCAAAATATTCTCGACATTAAAGCGCCCCACTAGAGGCGATTTGAAAGTAATTGCTCCCTGTGGGGTATGCAGGATTCCCGTCGCGCCATTGGGCAGATAGGTCAAATCCTCTGTATAAAAATCGGCTTGAGAGTTGCTAATGCTATAGGTCCAAACTGGTTTGTCCGTGAGAGATTGCACTAATCTCTGCCCAAAGGGATCATCGAGATTAATAATGGCGCGACCTTGTAAATAGGTGTCGCTAAACAGGAGAGACTTTGCCTGAAAATAAGCCTCTAGGTCTTTGTGGTAGTCCAAATGGTCTTGGGTCAAGTTGGTAAATACGGCAACCTCAAAGGGGCAACCTAACACGCGCCTCTGATCTAGAGCATGGGAGCTAACCTCCATCAAACCGACATCACAACCTGCGGCGATCGCTTGGGATAGTTGCGCCTGCAAGTCTACTGCAAAGGGTGTGGTATGGCTTGCAGTCTGGGAATAGCCCGCCCAACGGGTATAGAGTGTGCCAAATAGGGCCGCAGCATATTGGGTTTGCAATAAAAACTCGATCAGGTGGGTCGTCGTCGTTTTGCCATTTGTCCCCGTCACGCCCACCAGTTTTAGCTTTTGAGCAGGATAGTCATAAAATGCTGTCGCCAATTTGCTACAAGCGACAACCACATCATCGACGGCGATCGCTTTATCCTTAACCGCCAAATTTGCATGAGCCTCAAGGGAGATGATTGCTGCGATCGCGCCCTGCGCGATCGCCTGTGGCGCAAATTTGCCCCCATCCACCTGTGTACCAGTCATGCCGATAAACAAGTCCCCATCTTGACAAGCCCGTGAATCGGTAATTAAACGCTTGACTTCTAGCCCATCTAGTTCAGGCTGAGAATTTTGATACCCTGCTAACGCAAGCAATTGTCCTAAACGCATAATTCCTGATCCCTTGTCACAAGCACAAAATATCCCATGAATTCTTACATGAAATATTGGTAAGTGACAACTCTATGGTTATGAAAAAGTTATTTGCTAGTTTGTTGGGGCTAGGGTGCGGATCGCTAAGTTGCTCAGCAGTATCAAAGTCAGGAATATCACAGATTGTCGCCATTAATACACTTGCAGTTCGTGCCACTTTGAGTAAGGATTTTATCCTTTAACTTCCCTCCTAAGGATAACGTCAGTTCGGATTAAGCTGGAAAATTTTAAAAGCCAAAAGGCAAAATCCTTGCTTAGCAAGGATTTTGCCTTTTGACGTTGAGAGAGGGTTTAGTTGATAATTTTGTAAAGTCTAATGGAATCGAATATATTAAAATGCGCCAGTCTCAAAACAGAACTAGAATCAAGATTTGGAAGAAAAATAGATATGAATAGTCAATTTATCTTTGAATTAAGAGCAAAATTTCTATATTGAGCAAACACTCGTGCAATTTCGTTACTTCTTATTGGTTTACTGATGTAATCATTCATCCCCGCATCAAAACAAGCTTGGCGATCCTCTGGCATAGCATTTCCAGTCATCGCCACAATATAGGGTTGGATAGGAATGGAGAGATTAGCTCGAATTAGTTTAGTCGCTGTCAATCCATCCATCTCAGGCATCTGTACATCCATAAACACCAGATCATAAGCCCCTTGAGAGACCTTATTGACAGATTCTATGCCGTTGTTAGCAACGTCAACATGATAACCAAACTGTTTTAGAATCATGAGCATAGCAATTTTTTGATTTACAGGATTATCTTCTACAACTAAAATCCTGAGAGGAAATTGCTCAGCCATCAAACTCTCATTCCCCATATTCACAGGCATATCTGTAGTCGCGATCGCCTTGGCAGTCAAGGGCAAAGTGAGGGTGAAGTAGAAGGTAGAACCTTGAGTAGTAGCAGATCTTGTTTGCCAGAACATAGGAGGTTCGCCACCAATACCACCTTTACTCTCTACCCAAATAGTACCACCCATCAACTTCACTAGACATTTACAAATTACCAAACCTAGCCCTGTACCACCATAGCGACGATTGATCGAAGTATCAGCCTGTGCAAAGGCTTGAAACAAGCTGTTAAGGCGATCGCTAGATATGCCAATACCTGTATCCTGAATGGCAAATTGTAGTTGGGAAGGTCGCAGATAATTCACGGTTAAGGTGACTTCTCCCTTTTTCGTAAACTTAATAGCATTCCCGATTAAGTTAATCAAGATTTGACTTAATCTCGAAACATCACCAATAATCACATTAGGAACGTCAGCCGCGATCGCGTATTTGAATGTATTTTCTTGATTAGCACATTGACTACTCAAAATCTGGCTAACGGACTTAATCGCATCTACTAAAATAAAAGAACGTTGTTCGAGTTCTAATTTTCCTGCTTCAATTTTAGAAAAGTCAAGAATGTCATTAATGATAGAAAGCAGAATATTTCCACTATCTCGAATCGTTTGCACATATTCCAACTGTTCGCTATTGAGTGGTGTAGCTATGAGCAAATCTACCATGCCAATGACCCCATTCATAGGAGTTCTAATTTCGTGGCTCATATTAGCTAGAAACTCACTCTTAGCTCTGGTTGCAGCTTCGGCGGTTTCCTTAGCCTGTGCAAGGGCTAGTTCCGCTTGCTTACGCTCTGTAATATCTCTGGCAATCTGAATAACTTTATCGTGGGCAATTGGTGAAATATTTGATGAAAACCACGCAACTTTGCCATGTAGCTCTAAAGAATAATCACAATTTACAATTTTCTTAGTAAATAGAGCTTCTCGAATTGCCAACATAATAATGCTAGCTGCTGGTTGAGGAAGTTCCTCCATAATTGATCGGCTTAGCACTTCCTCAGGAGTACCTAACAAGTTATGGATATCATTAGTTACGATTTTAAGACACTTCCCTTCAGAATTACGAATGAACACCAAATCAGACATCGCCGCAAATAGCGCATTTTGCTCAGCATAGGCTTCTCTCAATTTTGTAGCACTCTGCTGTAAATCAATTTCTGATTGTTTACGCCTCGTACATTCCGTAATGTATCCATGCCAGAGAGTACTGCCATCAGGTTCTCTTTGTGGAGTTGCCTGACCTTCAACCCAAATGATCCGACCATCGTCAAAACATACTCGATATTCACATTGCCACACAGTTAGTTTTTGAGCGGATTCTATGATTGTCTGTCCCACATGTTCTATATCATCTGGGTGGAGACGCTCAAAAATAGCAGAAGCATCTTGGCACACATCGTCAGGGGAAAGATCGTAAATATCGCGAATACCTTGACTAGCATAGGGAAAATGCGAACTACCATCGGCTCTCAGTCGGTATTGATAAATCACCCCAGGCACATTGTGCGAGATCTGTTCCAATCGTCTTGATAGCTCTACCTGAGAGGTAATATCGCGAACGATGACTAAAGCTTCATTCTCATTAATTGCTGCGATCCGTACTTCTTCATAGGCAAGTTTTCCAAATTTAAAAAGTTGATGATTGGATATTTGCAGATCTTTAGTGGCGATCGCCCGTTCAATTGCTTGCAGTTGAATTGTTAATAGGTCGGGAGGTAAGACTTCAGATAAATGCTTAGCAATTGGTACAAACTGGTTAGGTTCCGAGTTTGTAGGCATCATACAATCTAAACATGATCCATCACGATCAACGCGCAAAATCAAGTCGGGCAGAGCTTCAAGGATGGCTCTCTGCCTAGCTTCACCCTTTTGTAGCTCCGATTCTACTTTTTTGCGATCGCTAATATCAACATGCGTACCAATAAATCGTAAGGGTTTTCCATCGGCATCATAGCTAAAAACTAAACCTCGATCCAAAATCCATTTATAGCTCCCATCCTTACATTTCAGTCGATGTTCATTCACATATTGTGGAGTTTCACCACGCAAATGCTTCTCAATATCTACATAAACTTGCTCAAGATCATCAGGATGAACGCGATTCTTCCATTCCTCTAATTTATTGCTAATTTCATGATCGGCAAATCCCAACATATTTTTCCATCGGTGTGAGAAGAAAACCTCATTAGTCTGGAGATTCCAATCCCAAATACCATCGCCACTACTATCCATAGCATATTGCCAACGTTTCGTACTCGCAATGATATTTTCTTCTATTTTCTTCCTTTGGGTCTTATTGCGTAGGGCAAGTCCCAGTTGTGTAGCAATATTGTGCAGTATGCTAATCTCTTGATCTTGCCATTGACGGGGGCGATCGCACTGATGCACAAGCAGCAACCCAAATAGATATTTTGATACTTTTTGTCCAATCAAAATCGGCATGACTAGATTTGCCCTAACCTGCATCCTCGCTAGCAAATTGGCATAACAAGGCTCCATCGGCTTAGTCTGTGTATCTTCAATCACACTAAACTTTCCTTTTAGATAAAGCCCCCACCATTTTTGAGCAAAGCAAGGATCGTAAATCAATTCCCCTAGAATTGATTGCACTTTTGCCCCCACCGACTCAGCCGTAATTGCCCCATCTCCATCGGGCAGGAACTGATAGATCAATACGCGATCGCAATCTAACAGCTCTCTTGTTTGCTGGACAGTAATGTTTAACATCTCATCTAAACTAGCAGCAGAATTTATTCGCAAAGAGAGCGCGGTAATGCGCTCTAAAATTTCTCCTAAGCTATTGCTAGACAAGTTAAACGACATAGTGAGACTTTTTAAATTATCTAAAGAATCAGGTTTGATAGGTTTATTTACTGGTTATTTACATAAGTGCATAAAGAATTAGTAAACACTTCCCTATCATATCCATAACATCATTTTAGCCCTAGTTCTAGATCTATTAACTTACATATAGTATTCCTCAATCATTCTGTAGATTTTTGGATTTATGGAAGCCTAACTCCAAGGATTAGGCTTCCATAAACCATTTAAGACTGCTCCATTTCAAGATGCTTTTAGGGATTTATATACTTGTGGCATTTTTTAATATAAATTTTTTATTAAGTTGAGATATGAAGCTATAAAACCTGTAGCGCACGCTGTGTGTGCTCTACCTAAATAAAAATCCAGAAGAGAGTTGCGGTGCTTTGCACCGCAACTCTCTTCTGGATTTTGAATTTATCCATAACTGGTTGTGGAAAATAAGAATTGCCAAACAATTCTTATTTTCGCCATTTCACCATTTTTTACATAGCTTAAACAGCTATAGAGAACTCAGATTTTATTAAGATGTTTCAGTCTCAAAGCTCGTTTTACAGATAGCTACCAATCAAAACTCAAAATGTGAAGCGCATCGTGAATTATCACATTTCAATATTCGGGACTTTAAAGATCTTCAATTTATATAAAAACAGCTATATATTATATATCTAATAAATAGAAGAAATTATACATCCGTCTTTAGTTTAGGTTACACACTGTAATTTGGTGAGTAATATGCAGTAATTTAATTATGTGTGTTTATTTAAAGAGATATGACCCCAACCCTCCCCACCGAGCAAATCGATCGCATTGTGTGGAATCAACACCACGACCCCTTTACAGTCCTTGGTCCCCATGAAATTGAGCAAGATGGTAAGTCGGTATGGGTGGTTAGAGCGTATCTACCCGACGCAGAGGCGGTATCCGTAGTTACGCCCGATCAGCACAAGGAATATCCGATGCATTCGGTGCATCACCCCCACTTTTTTGAATGTATAATTACTGACGCGCCCCACCTCTTTAGTTATCAGTTTAAAGTTAAGTCGGGCAATAGCGATCGCCTCATTCACGATCCCTACTACTTCAAATCTCCCTTACTAACTGAGTTTGACAGCTATTTATTTGGTGAAGGAACCCATTACCAGATTTACGAAAAAATGGGCGCTCACCCCACCACCATTGACGGTGTAGATGGCGTTTATTTTTCCGTCTGGGCTCCCAATGCCCGTAATGTCTCCGTCATTGGTGATTTCAATAGCTGGGACGGACGCAAACACCAAATGCGTAAAGGAAATACAGGCATTTGGGACTTGTTTATCCCCGAACTCAAGGTTGGCACAGTTTACAAATACGAAATTAAAAGCCCCGCAGGACATATCTACGAAAAGTCCGATCCCTACGGCTTCTTCCAAGAAATTCGCCCCAAAACTGCCTCCATCGTTACTGATCTCAATACCTACGAATGGAGTGATCAAAAGTGGCTCGAAACCCGTCGTACTGAAGATCCATTAAAAAAACCCATCTCAGTCTATGAGCTACATCTCGGTTCATGGATGCACGCTGCCACTGCCAATCCTCCCGCTAGTGGTTACCCCTCCGTATCCGCCGCCGATCTCAAGCCGGGGGCAAGATTTCTCACCTATCGCGAACTCGCCGAAGACCTGATCCCCTACGTCAAGGAAATGGGCTATACCCACATCGAAATGATGCCGATCGCCGAGCATCCCTTTGATGGGTCATGGGGCTATCAGGTCACAGGTTATTATGCCGCGACTTCACGCTATGGCACACCCCAAGACTTGATGTATTTCATCGACAAGTGTCACCAAAACGACATTGGCATCATTGTGGACTGGGTTCCTGCCCATTTCCCCAAAGATGGTCATGGCTTGTCCTTCTTTGACGGTACATTTCTCTATGAGCCTGAGGATGTCCGCATTGGTGAGCATAAGGAATGGGGAACCAAAATCTTTAACTACAAGCGCAGTGAAGTCAAAAACTTCTTGATCGCCAATGTCCTGTTCTGGTTCGACAAATATCACATTGATGGGATTCGTGTCGATGCCGTAGCTTCGATGATCTACCGCGACTACAACCGCAAAGATGGCGAATGGCTTGCCAATGAATATGGTGGTCGTGAAAGCCTCGAAGCGATCGAGCTATTCCGCCATTTACACAGCATTCTCTTCACCTATTACCCTGGAGCCTTGTCGATCGCTGAAGAATCAACTTCTTGGCCGATGGTGACATGGCCCGCCTATTCAGGAGGCTTAGGCTTTAACCTGAAGTGGAATATGGGCTGGATGCATGACATGCTCGATTACTTCAAGCTTGACCCCTATTTCCGTGGACATAACAACAACTATGTCACCTTCAGCATTTGGTACGCCTTTAGTGAGAATTTCATGCTGGCGCTCTCCCATGATGAAGTCGTGCATGGCAAGAGTCCGATGATCGGCAAGATGCCTGGGGATGAATGGCAGAAGTTTGCGAACCTGCGCTGTCTCTATGGCTATATGTTCACCCACCCTGGTAAGAAAACCATGTTTATGGGCATGGAATTCGGTCAATGGGCGGAATGGAATGTCTGGGGCGATTTAGAATGGCATTTGCTGCAATATCCTAGCCACAAAACCCTCCAGCGCTATGTCAGTGATCTCAACAAACTTTTGCGATCGCTACCTGAACTCTATACCCAAGACTTCTCAGAATCTGGTTTTGAATGGATTGAATGCAACGACACCCAAAATTCCGTTATTTCTTTCCTACGGAAAGGTGTAGATGGTGAATTTGTACTAGTCGTCTGTAACTTCACTCCCGTTCCCCACCATAACTATCGCATCGGTGTTCCTGAAAAAGGCTTCTACAAAGAAGTTCTCAACAGTGATGCTCCAATCTATGGTGGTAGTGGCATTGGCAACATGGGCGGCAAATATAGCGATGACTATGGCACTCACGGCAAGCCCTATTCCGTTGATGTGACTGCTCCACCGTTAGGCGTAGTTGTCTTGAAATACATCGGCGAAGTTTAACTTTTTCACAAGCCCTGCCCAGCAAGGTTTACATGAAACTAAAGAAGGCTTGCTATGCAAGCCTTCTTTTTTGTTTCGAAAAATGGTAAGAATCGCTAGACGATTCTTACCATTTTTCGCTATTTTCACTGTGCCAAGCACGATGCAAATAGCAATATCAAACTCACGTTTATTTAGGAAGCATTAGCTACTAAGCGATCGCGAGACTCTCGTAAATTTGCTGGCTCAGGATAAGGATGTTTCCATGTGCGTGAATTGAGGAACGTGGGTAGCTTCACCTCACTCGTAGGGACTACATCAATAAACTGTCTCTGCAAATCCGTAACTACTTCTTGAGAATAGTCTCTTGTATCTCGTTCCATTTCACCTAAAATCTGTAAAGCCATCTGGAGGTGAGCTTCTAGGTACTTAATACGATTTTGTAATACTTCGATGGTCGCTTCTTGTGTATTCATAACATGACCTCCATCGGTTGTTTAACACTGCTTTTGCAATCCCAATCTTTCAACAAAAGTCTAGGTCTTAAACCCATATATCATCATCCTACAAAGGGATGAGATAAATTACCCCAAACAGGTGTTTTCAAAGCAAGAAACCTATAAATTTCCTGTTTAAAAGCTTTATTTTATCGCCATTTACGCAGGAATAATACTTTAAATGGCGCTATATTACTTCACCAATTCAAGAAAGTTTGACGTATTCCCAATTTTTAAATTCCATAAAGATGAACTACGCTCTAAAACTTTTATTATTGTTCAAAAACATGACCTATGACAATCTATTTCTACAGTCAAAACCAAGCCTACGCAGAGTTCTCTAACTTTGCTCCCTTTGGTATCGAGCTAGATGGACAATGGTGGCGTACTACTGAACATTATTTTCAAGCGCAAAAATTTTTAGACAAAGCCTATCAAGAAAAAATTCGTCTCGCGCCTGATCCGAAAACTGCTGCCAATTTAGGAAGAAGTCGTGATGTTCCCATCAGAGATGATTGGGAAGAGATCAAAGATGATGTAATGCGGCAGGCAGTCCTTAAGAAGTTTCAGACTCATCCACAGCTCAGCTCTCTGTTGATTTCCACAGGCGATCAGGAAATTGTGGAAAACGCCTCAGGTGATTATTACTGGGGTTGTGGAGCCGATGGCTCTGGCAAAAATATGTTAGGCAAAATTCTCCAAGAAGTCCGTGCTCAAATCTTAAGCTGCTAAAATCTTGCCATGATTGATAATATCTGTAAGTTTCTAGCCGAAAGTTTCTCCGCAGACTTCGCCAGTTGGATATTAGGAGAAGCGATCGCCTTAACCAAAATCGAACCATCCGAACTTTTGGTTGAGCCAATCCGTGCTGACTCAGTGATATTCCTCGAATCAACCAAGATAATCCTGCATATTGAATTTCAGACCGAGCCAAATAAAAATATTCCCTTCCGTATGGCAGATTATCGGCTCAGGCTATATCGTAAATTTCCCGATAGACAAATTCATCAGGTCGTTATCTATCTCAGTGCCAGCCAATCACCATTAGTACATGAAACAACTTTTAGGGTTGGCAAGTTAAATCATGAATTTAGCGTAATTAGGCTATGGGAACAGCCTACAGAAATATTTCAGCAATATCAGGGACTATTTCCTTTTGCAACATTATCTCAAACCAGCAACCCCGAAGAAACGCTAAGACAAGTTGCCAAGCAAATCGAAAATATCCAAGATAAAGAAGTACAAAGTAACGTAGCTGCCTCGACCGCTATAATATCAGGTATAGCCCTGAATAAAGAAATCATCCAAAGACTTTTGAGGAGCGAGATCATGAAAGAATCAGTAATTTATCAAGAGATTTTACTCCAAGGTAAGGCTGAAGGCAAAGCTGAAGGTAAGGCTGAAGGCAAAGCTGAAACAGCTAATCAAATTGCCACAAATATGTTGCTTTCCAATATTTCCGTAGAATTAGTTGCTCAATTTACAGGACTCACCCTCAAACAAGTTGAAAAACTAAAAAAGCTTTCCCAAAAATCCAAGATGCCTAAATCGTCTAAACCTAAGCGATCGCCAAAAAATTAATCGCCACCATTCAGATGATGGAAAGTTATCAAGACTACCATTGAGCTAAGTCTACAAATAGTTCATGTGTTATTTGGGGAGAAAAAACTATTGTAATAAACATGTCACCGACCAATTGGCATATTTTAGAAACCGTTGAACCACCCACTTGGTTAGTTACTAAAGTTGGCAAATTTGCGGCGCAGGTACTTTATCAAAGAGGCATATTTGAGCCTGAGCAAGTAGACGCATTTTTATCAACGGAAGCTTATCAACCAACTAGTGCTTTTGCTTTTCCTGAGATGCAGCAGGCGATCGCCAGAATTCAAAAAGCCTATGAACAAGGTGAAACGATCGCGATTTGGGGAGATTTTGATGCGGATGGGATTACGGCTACATCGGTATTGTGGGAAGGCTTAGGGCAGTTTTTTACACAAGGCGATCGCTTAGTTTTTTATATCCCCGCTCGCCTTAAGGAATCTCATGGCATCTCGATCAGAGGATTAGATGATCTGCGATCGCAATATGAATCCATAGGAAAATCTGTCAATTTAATTATTACCTGTGATACGGGCAGCACTAGTTTAGAGGCAATTAATTACGCTAACGAACTAGGAATCGATGTGATTGTCACCGATCATCACACCTTGCCTGATACACGTCCCAATGTCGTCGCAATTATCAATCCGCGTTATTTAAGTAATGAGCATCCACTATTCCATTTATCGGGTGTGGCAGTTGCTTATAAATTAATGGAAGCATTGTATGAAAAACTGCCTGAAGTTCCCCAACAGCCCCTAGAGAATTTATTAGATTTAGTAGCGATCGGGCTAGTTGCAGATTTAGTGCAGTTGACAGGCGATTGTCGCTATCTTGCCCAAAAGGGAATTGAGGTTTTGCGACAAAAGAAACGTCTCGGTGTACGGATGCTCCTAGAACAATGTAAGCGCGTTGGCGATCGCCCGATTGATATCAGCTTTGGCATTGCGCCACGCATTAATGCCGTCAGCCGCATCTGGGGCGATGTCCGCAAATGTGTGGAACTTCTCACCACCCGTGATGAGAAAATTTGCAAGTCTTTAATCGATCAAACAGAACTAGCGAATACACAACGCAAAGCTTTACAGAAAAGAGTATTCAAACAGGTACAAGGAAAAATTGAACAGCTTGATTTATCAACAACGGGAATTATTATTCTTGCCGATCCGCAATGGTCGGTGGGAGTTTTGGGATTAGTCGCAGGTCAAGTGGTTGCGGAATATGGTCGCCCGACGATTCTCTGTACGGTTGAGGATGGTATCGCGAAAGGCAGTGCGCGATCGCTAGAAGGGATTAATCTCTATGAACTACTGAAGGGACAAGAGCATTTATTGCTGAGCTTTGGAGGACATCCCCTCGCAGGTGGTTTGAGCTTTGCGCTAGAGAATTTGCAGGTACTTGCTGAGGCGATCGATCAGCGCTTTTGGAGTCAATATGGACAGTTACAGAGTAAAGCTATAACTATTGATTTGGAAGTAAAAATTGCCGATTTGAATAAGGATTTATTTAATGAATTCAAGCAGTTAGAACCTTTTGGTATGGGTAATCCTGCGCCGAAGTTACTAGTACGGAACTGTGAGTTTGTCGATATATCCAATGCCAATATTCGCACTCATAAAGGACAAAAAGTTGAATATATCAAAACCGAATTTACCTTAAGCGATCGCCAAGGCAATCAAATTCATGGCGATTGGTGGGGACATTATAGCTATGAGTTGCCAGATACCGCCTGTGATGTGGTGATCGAGCTAGTGGATAATGCTTTTCGCAAACGCTATGATGTACGTCTGTTGGATATCCATGCTCAAAGCGCCCCACTAAAGTCCGAGGAATCTACGCTTGCATCAAACTCCATCAAAAAGTGCAATCCCAATCTGAAAATCATCGATCGGCGGGGGCATGGGCAGTTAGAACAAGAATTAGAAGCTACAATCTGCGATCGCTGTCCCACGAGTTGGCATGATTTAAACATGCTCATCGAGCAAGCGGCGCAATCCGATCAAGCCTTAGCGCTAGTTTATACCAATCCTGAAAAGATTAATGGTGCGATCGCATGGCAAACCCTTGTGGGTATCGCTAAATACCTTAGTCGTACAGGCAAAGAAATCAAGCGATCGCAATTAATTGCTAAATTGGGAATCGAAGATCAAAGTGTCTTGCAGCTTGGCTTTGAGGAATTGCGACAATATGGCTATGTTGTGGAGATCGTTCATAATGAAAGTAATGGTGAACTAGATGATCCTCACATACGCATCAATTCTGTTGCCACCGATCATTTATCAGCAGAATCATCGACGCAATCATCAACTATTACCAAACAGTTTATCCAAGCTGCCAATGAAATCCTGTTTCAGCAACAGTTCTTCGATCGCCAATTAATTTCTTTGAATGAGCATGACCGCTAACTTTTGGGACATTGTCCGTTACTTTAAACGCTATCGCAACACGGCGATATGGAGCATTACAGGTTCCAGTCTATTTGAAATCATCGATCTCGCCGTTCCCTATACCGTTGGGCAAATTCTGAATGTGTTATCAGGGCGATCGCTCGATCCTGAAATCAATAGCCTTGTTATCGCAATGGCGGGTATTTTTGGACAGTCTCCGAATCCCACTACCGCATTAATTATGTTATCAGGCTTGATTTTTGTGGTGACGGTTTTACGCGCACCGATTCAGGTCTGGATTGCCAATAACTTCCACTGGGAAATTGCCCTCAAATCACGCCGCGATCAGACTCAAAAAGCGATCGCCAAAATTTTGACCCTACCCATCGAGTTTTACGATGAGAATAATGCGGGCAGGATTGCAGGACGTGTGGCGCGAGGTTTAGCCAATCACATGTGGTCATATCCCGAAATCGCAGGGCAATTGATTCCAAAAGTCGTGCGAATTCTCGGTATTTTTGTAATCATCTGTGCGATCGCATGGTGGATCTCGGCATTCTTTTTAGTGTCATTTATTTTAGTGCTATTAGGAAGTTTGCAAAAACTGAAGGGATTAGTCAAAACGGAAGAGAATCTCGATATCTATCAAGAGAATACCGAAAGTCGCACTTCCGAAATTATTACTAGCATCAAGACTGTCAAAGCTTTTGCTAATGAAGCGAAAGAATATAAACGCCAAAGCGATCGCCTTGAACGGGAAGCAAAAGTCTCACTTTGGGGCATTCACATTGGCTATGTAAAATTAGGCATGGTGCGCGATACGGTGTTGGAAGCTTGTCAATTTGTCGTATTTGGAGCTGCCCTATTCGCTACTTTTGGTGGCAAGATGTCCATTGGGCATTTCATCACCATTTCCACCTTGGCTAGCATGGCTTATTCGGAAATCAAACCGATTTGTTTACTTGCCGAAGTCTTTGCCCGTCGCTATTCCTCGATGTTGCGCTTCCATGAGTTCATGAAACAAGCCAATGGACAGGATGCGGCGATCGCCTTGCATCCTGATACCAAATATCCGCAATATCGTTTGACAGGTAAAGTCGAGTTCCGCAATCTCACCTTTGGTTATGACCGCGATCGCCCTGTCCTCGGAAAGATTCAATTTACCATCAATCCCTATGAAACCGTTGCCCTAGTAGGAAAATCAGGTTCTGGTAAATCCACTTTAGTTAAATTGCTATTCCGTTACTTCGAGCCATCAAGTGGCGGCATTTTGATTGATGGGACAAATATCACCGAACTAGATATTACGGGCTACCGTAAACGTTTAGCGATCGTGCATCAGGAAGTAGATATCTTTAATGGAACCCTGATGGATAATCTGGTTTACGGCAATCCTACGGCAACTTTCGCTCAAGTTCAAGAAGCCTGTGCGATCGCCAGTGTGGACGAGTTTCTCCATTTATTACCAAGGGGCTATAACACCATCGTCGGTGAACGGGGTGTGCGTCTCTCTGGTGGTCAACGTCAGCGCTTAGGCATTGCCAGAGCTTTACTAGTTAATCCTGATATTCTCGTCTTTGATGAGGCAACTTCTAGCCTTGATTACGAATCCGAGCGATCGATTCAACTCGCCATGCGTCGCATTCAGGGAACCCGCACCACGATTGTGATTGCTCACCGACTCAGCACTGTGCGCGAAGCCGATAAGATTGTAGTTTTAGATAAAGGTGCGATCGTTGAAATCGGTTCCCATCAACAGCTTCTCGCTCAAGGTGGTATCTATCATCGCTTACATTCTTTGCAAGAGTCGGGTGAATTGTTGTAACAATCTCTATCAGAGTAATTAAGCCAAGCAAGCAAGGAACTCTGCTTTTAATTTTTCAGCATCAAGGTTACGTCCGATGAATACTAGCTCATTTTGGCGCTTTTCGTGAAGTTGCCATAGGCGATCACGAGTACCATCAAATAACATATGCACACCTTGAAAAACAAAGCGTTCATCAATTCCCTTGATATTGAGAATTCCCTTCATCCTAAAGATATCCACACCCTGTTCACGCAATAGTGTGCTAATCCAATTATTTACCTTCGGTAAATAGAGTTCGCCTTCTTCGACAATCGCAACAGATGTTACGGTGTCGTCATGTTCGTGGGCATCTTCACCGAGAAATTCAGGATCAATTTGTAAAGCTCTCTCTAGCTCAAATGCACCGACTCCTAACACAGCATCCATATCAATTTCTGAGTTTTGAGTGCGATAGATTTTGCTCATCAAGTTCATTGCTTTGATGCGTTTCTCTAGATCTTCGAGTTCTGCCTCGCTTACCAAATCTGTTTTGTTTAATAAAATAATGTCGGCAAAAGCGATTTGCTCCTGTACTTCTTCAGCATCCCAATGCTGCGAGATATGCTTTGCATCAACTACTGTGACTACCGCATCTAGCTTGGTTTTAGTGCTGACATCTTCATCCACAAAGAAGGTTTGAATTACAGGTGCAGGATCAGCAAGTCCAGTGGTCTCAATCACTAAATGATCAAACTTGTCACGGCGGCGCATCAGATTAGTGATAATTCTAATCAAGTCACCACGCACAGTACAGCAAATACAGCCATTGTTCATTTCAAAGATTTCTTCGTCAGCGTTAACGACCAATTTATGATCGATGCCAACTTCACCAAATTCATTGACGATCACAGCAACTTTTTTGCCATGCTCATGGGTAAGAATGCGATTAAGTAATGTGGTTTTGCCTGCACCGAGATAGCCTGTTAGCACAGTGACAGGGATTGCAGAGGATGTGGTATTCATAGGATTTTTGTCGCTTGCTATTTAATAATGATTATCATTATCATATCGCTTCTAAGTGAAAACATCCTAAAAATTATTTTTAGAATGTCTCAACTTTCCCAAAGTTTTTGCTCTTGCTATAGCGCACTTTCATAATGTGAATGTGGTAAGTCCTAATAGTTTCAGGGCTGTTCGCGCAACACATAGCCCACTCCGCGTACTGTGTGTAAAAGTCGTTGTCGATCACCTACTTCTAACTTGATCCGTAGAGCGCGAATGTAGACTTCGATGATATTGGACTCACCCATAAAGTCATAGCCCCATACTGATTCTAGAATTTGGTCGCGGGTGAGAACTTGGTGAGGATGGCGTAGCATGAATTCTAGAAGATCGAATTCCTTGGCAGTTAGTTCGATTTTTTGAGTAGCGCGATAAACTTCACGGGAGAGGCGGTTTAGGGTCAAGTTGGCAAATTGTAAACTATTCGTGATTTCAGGATGGATGCGTCTGAGTCTGGCTTGGATTCTGGCTAGGAGTTCTTCAATGCTAAATGGTTTGACTAGATAATCATCAGCTCCCGCATTTAAACCCGTCACGCGATCGGGAATTTCATCCTTTGCCGTCAACATAATAATTGGTACTTGTAGCCCCCCTCCCAGTTGATGTTTGCGAAGCCGAATACAGATATCTAGTCCAGAAATTTCGGGAAGCATCCAATCTAGAATCAGGAGATCAAGTTGCTGTGACTCAATCAAGTTTCTGGCGATCGCTAAACCATCAATACCATTGTTAGCAACGGTGACTTGATAGCCTTCTAAACTCAGTTCTGAGGCGATGAATTTTGATAATTTTGGGTCATCTTCAACTAAGAGAATGCGATCGCTCATATTATATTTCCGTTGGTTGATTTCCATAGAGGCAAGGCAATCGTAAAGATACTACCCTCATTGGGCTTGGAACGCAGGGTAATCCGACCATGCATACCTTCAATTAGGCTCTTGGCGATCGCAAGTCCCAAGCCCGTACCATCCCTAGAACGTGTGGCAGCTTCATCGGCGCGATAAAAACGCTCAAAAATACGATTTTGATGTTGCAAAGAAATACCAATGCCGCGATCGCAAATATGGATAATTGCTTGATCGGCAGTACTTTCGAGTTGAATCTCCACAGGTTCAGCAGAATATTTGATGGCATTATCCACTAAATTAATCAGGACTTGTTGCAGGCGATCTTGGTCGGCAAGGGCGACTATATCTTGATCGGTGGCTAATAACTTCACGGGGCGATCGCTGACTTTTTCACTCATTTTGGCAACTTCCGCCACTAAGGTATTCAGAAAAACAGGGCTTTGGCGGAAGTGCAAATTACCACTGTCGGCTCTGGCTAAGTCTAGTAAATCTTGGAGCATCGTGATTGTGCGATCGGTTTCGGCACTGGCGGTTTCAAGGGCTTGTTGTTGATAAATGCTGAGGTTGTCGCCTCGGCGTAGCAAGCTTTGGAGATAACCATTGATTACGGTTAGGGGGGTGCGTAATTCGTGGGATACATTGCCGACAAATTGATGTTGCTGTTCCCAAGCACTAGACAATCGTAACAGGGTTTCGTTAAAAGCTTGCACAAGTCCTCGCACCTCATCGGGAGCCTGTGCAAGCTGCAATTTGAGCGATTGCAAATCTTCTAAGTCAGTGGTGCTTGCGGATGCACTCATTTGTTTTAATGGATAGAGCGCATTCTGAATCCGATAGGCGATCGCCCCAATTAAGATTAACGCCACCACAGTGCTTGTAATCACCAAGCCATACAGTCCATTCGTCAATTGTCGCTGCTGATTGGTAATGTCCTGCGATAGATACACTTTACCGACAATCTTTCCATTTACCTTCAGTTCATTGCCGCAGATTACCAGATAGCGATCGCCAAAGCGCATTACCTGTGGCGTAGTGGGAATTGCTGTGGTTGCCACTATAGCTGTTGGATCAGCCTCTGAATTAGGATTGTTGCTAGACTTGGCAAGAACCTTACCATCGTTACTCTGTACTAAAATTGTGAGTTCCGCAGTCGCGAGTTTATTGGTTGTCCGTTCTATGCCCGTATTCACTTCACCCATTTCCAGATACATTTCCACCTGCTCAGGAAAACGCATCGCCACATATTCCAATAGCTGCTTATGACTGGTGATCAAGGTCTGCTCCATTTTCCAACCTGCCCAAACGGAAACACTGCTTAACCCAATGATCGAAATGGCAATCAATTCTATGGTCAATCGGAACTGGAGTGAAGTTTTGAATGGGTTAGGCATTTTTAGAAAATTTTAGCGCTATGCTCTTGGATATCAAACTCGAAACGTTGCTGATAGTCAGTAATTCCATAAAGATTAAAGCTAATTGTAGGTTCATTACTAATGGCTTCAATTTGATGAATGGCATCGGGCATTAAGCAGAGAATATCGCCAGCATTGAGAATATGTTCGCCAGTTTTAGTAATGTGATTGGGAAACTCTGATGTAGGCGATCGCCGCCAAAATGTATTTTTCTCTTCGCCGTCAATCAGCGCTACAATTCCCCATGTTGCATGATTATGAATTGGCGAAATACTTTGCGGTGACCAAGCTACTGTCTGTACCGTTAGCTCAAAGTCTGGCTCATCATAGAGTATTTGGACTGACCAACCCGTTTCAGGATCAGGTAGTGCAAAACTAGTTAAAATCCATTCCGAATTATTGAGTAAACGCCGTACTAATGGATAGATTTTTTGCAATCGCAAGTGATCATCTTGTTCTTGCCAGATGATATTTTCAACATCAGTAAGAAAGCGATAAAGTCGATAGGGGTATGCGCGTGAATCTTCTAGCAGATCTTGCAGATTATGCTGTAGCGCAAGGGGAATACATTCACTTTCATTAGTAACTAACCAGTCTTGAGCGATCGCTTGCATTGATTTATATTTTTACGGCAGTTTAATGTCAAACCCGCTATAGCAAATCTTAAACTGAAGTATGGGTTTATTTTCTTCAGTCTAGAGCCAAGTTGGGGATTCTAGATGAGTGACAAGTGACTCCAAGATAAATTTTTGATGAAGACAGGTATTCTGCTCGGCAATCAGGCTTGTAATGCTTAGCGTAGCGGCAATTCATGAATTACCACTACTTTCTCAAGTCTGCAAGCTTTATGTAATCTCCATCTACTCCTCATCTGGCACTCATTTTTCTCGGCTTTAATAGGCTCAGTCTTGAATTTTGCCTAATATTTCACCTGAGTAATTCCTATGAAAGTTAAGTCTCTGTCAACAGTTGCCGCGATCGCCTTACTAAGTTTTGGTACGGCGATCGCCTTAGTAAAGCCAGAAACTATTCAACATATTCAACAATCCGTATCGGAAGCGATCGCAGGTGAAGCCGCCTATGCCCAATCTGTGGGTGGATCTCTCGCCAAGAAATTGCATGGCAAACCTGTAGTGGTTGATATCTATGCTAGTTGGTGTCCTGCTTGCAAAAATATTGCCCCAACTGTCTCTCAACTGAAACAACAATATGCAGGGAAGGTTCACTTTGTGGTGCTAGATGTATCAGATAGAGCATCTACGGCTCAATCAGAGGCGATCGCCCAAGAGCTAGGACTCAGTGATTTCTTTGCTGCTAACAAGAATCGAACTGGTTCAGTAACTATTGTTGAGCCATCTACAGGCAAGATTCTGTCACAAAACTATAACAACCCTAACAAGTCTACTTACACCAGAGTGTTAGATGCAGCTTTGGCGAGAAGGTAAGGCGATCGCTATCTAATCACTATTCTCTTTAAATCCCTATTAACGGAACTCAAAACCATGAAAGCCCAACATATTGCCACCCTAGCTGTGATTTCATTACTATCTACTGTAGCGATCTCGTCCTGTTCTTCTAGCCCAAGCGCAACCACTCCTGCCACCAATACGGTTGCCAGCAATGCTGCCGAAGTTAAGCCAAATCCCTTTGCGGCAAAAGACAAAACTAATCCTTGCGCGGCAAAAGATAAAGCCAATCCTTGCGCGGCAAAAGACAAAGCTAATCCCTGTGCAGCAAAAGCTGCATCTACTTCCATCGGTGAACCGCTTGCTCAAAAGCTGCAAGGCAAGCCCGTTGTGGTTGATGTTTATGCTACTTGGTGTCCTGCTTGTAAAAATATCGCCCCAACCATATCCGATCTCAAGAAAGAGTACGAAGGCAAAGTGGAATTTGTGGTGTTAGATGTATCGGACAAGTCCACTACGGCTGCTGCGGAAGCCACTGCTAAAGAGCTAGGATTGAGTAAATTTCTTGCCGAGAATAAAACTCAAACTGGTTCTCTCACGATTATCGATCCTGCTACAGGCAAAGTCTTAGCGCAGTACCGTAACAATGCCGATAAAGCCGCCTATACTCAAGTGCTAGACAAGGCTTTGGCTAGATAATATGAAAATCCCTGCAAAATGGTTAATATTTGGCAGCCTAGCCTTGCTAGGTTTAGTACTAGTTCTATTAACTAACGGTTCCGTTTCCCAAGGACTTGAACATTCCATTTCCCTAGCTGAAAATAGCTATCAGCAATGGTTCTCCAATCAGGATACAACCAATCCATTAGTTCTGATGCCACTTGCCTTTGTGGGTGGTTTACTAGCCAGCGTTTCCCCTTGCATTTTGGCTTTGCTGCCCGTCAATCTTAGTTACATCGGCACACGTAATATTACCTCTCGCCGTGATGCTTTACTCAAAGCGGGGCTATTTGTCTTAGGGAATGTGATAGTCCTCAGTCTATTTGGATTGGTATCCTCCTTTGCGAGTGCTGTGATTGTGGAATATCGCGGTCATGTCAATGTCGTAGTGGGCGCAATTATTTTGTTTATGGGGATTGGCTTATTGGGACTGATTCAGATTCCCTTGCCCCGAATCCATATCGATGGTTCCCATTGGGGACCCTTTGGTGTGGGATTAACCTTTGCCCTGATTAGTTCTCCTTGTTCCAGCCCAGTTTTGTTTGCAGTTCTCGCTGCGTCCAGCACTAGTGGTTCTCAATTACTGGCAGTTTTAACGATGGCAAGCTATGCCTTTGGCTACACCGCGATCATCTTTTTGGCAAGTCTATTAGCTGGTTTTGCCAAACAAGCAAGATTATTACTGCAACACTCAGAACTAATCACTAAATTAGGAAGCATAGCCTTAATTTTGGCAGGAATTTATTATTTAATTACAGGAGTAAGATGGTTTTTGGGTTAATCCAATTATTCTGTGTCTAATAACTTTGCCCAATTTGTTGAGAATCACAAAAGCAATAGCCATGTAATACCAATTCAAAAAAGTGTGGCAACACTTTCGTGAATTGGCGTACAGCACTTTGCGCTTACTTAAAACCCAGAAATATTTTTGAAAGCGTTGCTTCGCAACGCTTTCAAAAATATTTCTGTACTACTCAAGGCATCAATAGTTTGTTTTGGAAGGCTAACTAAATGTTGCATTAACTTTTCCCAAAGCCTTTGCTCTTACCATAGCGTACTGTCCGAAACTGCACGATATCCGTATTGGGACTATAGATTGTATAGGTTGCTTTGTTGGGAGTGCCACCGACATTGCCCACCCCGATTGCAAGGCTATCGCTAGTATTAAAGGTTTGCGAAACCTCTTCACCATCAAGGGTTAACACATGGGAATTGAGGGAACCATCCTTAATATGGTAGCGAAAGGTTTGTCCAGAACGTCCGCAAAATAGGCGATTAGCATTACTACGGGCAATGCGATCTAGGAGTAGTAAAGGCGAACTTTCAGGGGTGAGAACTTCCAATACACTCAAACTACTACCATGTACTAATAGACAGTCAAATTCCATAAAGGCAAAATGGAGATTGCTAATCCATGACACGGTTTCTTTAGAGATATTGTCCCAAAGAGATTTTGCAGCAGCTACGCCATATTTTTCTACCAAAGGATTTGGCTCAAGATCGGGAACGAATCCATGCAGCATCAGCACTTGCTCTTCCCACCAGCCTTTGCAGACCTGCGGCACTAGCTCACCAATGCGGGGATTGCGAATTCTCTCTACGACTTTTTCACTGGCAGCACTCGCATTGATCACATCACCAAGAATATAAAGTTCGGTAACTTTCGGAACCTGTCGCTTAATGTCTTCTAGCACTGCTTCATAAGCCGTGAGATTCGCCTCAATGCCACTTAAAATTGCCCAATGTGACATCTACACACCTCTCTCGCACAAATGGGAAGCATCATCGGCACGTTCGGCAAATTCTAAACCCTTAGCTAAACGCCATGCAAAAATTGGTGGTAACCCTCGCTCAATAATGGCAACACAGGTCTTTTGATAGTCATATTCCACTTCCCGCAAGGTAACGCGATCGCTATCCGTATCATAAATTACATAGGTGGCATTGGGGCGACCATGACGCGGCTCACCGACCGAGCCAACATTGACGATCCGCTTTAAGGGTGCATTAAATTCGCGCATTTCTGCTTCTGGAATCTCAGTACCAGTTCTCACCAAGAGGCGCAAATTACCCGCATCTAGGGTTCGCACATAAGGCACATGGGTATGACCACAAAAGAGCGTATCGGCTCCCGTCGAGAGAACTCGCTCTAGGGCAATGAATCCATCCAATTCTGGCAAAAGATATTCATGCTGACTTTGCGGGCTACCATGCACAAAGGCGAGGTTGTTATGCTTAATCACTTTCGGTAAAGCCGCCAGATATTCCTTGGTTTCAGGATAAATATGCTCATTTGTCCATTCATGGGCAAGCCGACCGCGCTTTTCCGCAAGCATCGAGGGATAGCTACATTCACAGGAGTTCAATCCTTCGACAATATCCTCATCCCAACAACCCTGTGTCGTGGGAATATCGAGCGATCGCACCATTTCCACGACGTTACTAGGATAGGGACCATAACCAACGAGATCCCCTAAGCAAAAGATTTTTTCGGCTTTTTGGTGGTCTATATCTCTCAAAACTGCATCAAGGGCTTCATAGTTGCCATGAATGCAAGACATTACAGCGATTTTCATTTTGTGATTTATTCCGTTAGGTAGGTAAAGTTGGTCAGGCTTTGCCTGACCAACTTTTATAGGATTTACGCCGCCACTTGGCGTGATTGTTGGTGCGATTGTTTGATTTGGTTTTGATAATGGAGCATGATTTCCTCGGACAGGCAGCAATCGATAATGCACTGCGCGATCGCCTTGCCATCAAGATTACGCCCGACAACTTCAATCCCACTAAAGCGCTCAGGACGACCATCTAACCAAAGCGGGACATCAAGAGGTAAATAGAGGCTATCTTCCATGCCTGCGACAAAATCAAGATGAAAGGCTCTACCGTCAAACAGATCAAAAATCCCTTTTACTCGCGTCACTTCTCCATAAGCACCTTGGGTGATTTCGTACCACAAGACATTCAAACTTGAAGGATCAAAAACCTGTCCTGTAAAGGGCGAGCGCCAAATCTGCAAATCATGAAAATCTAAATCATATTTGACTTCTATGACTTGATCAGCCCAGTGATGCCATTCCGAATTTGCCAAGCCTAAAGGTACAAGGGCAATCTTTTTTAAGGCACTATTAGCTGCCAGTGTTTCTAGCAACATATCGCCCGAACGCAGATCCAAGTGAAAGCCTAACTCGATTAAAGCGATCGCGCCCTGTTCCACTTTTTCAATCAGTTCTAATTCCTGCCCATCGGTGAAAATTTGCACATGGGGAAATTCTGCGATAAGACAAGTTGGATCGATGGGAACATTACCAGCACTAGGGCAGAAATAAACAACTGGTGCAGATATTTGCTCAATTTGCTGCAAGATCCAACCAGTTTTGCCAATTCCCACTGCTCCTGCGATCGCCCATACCTGAACAGGTGCGGCAGATTTCTGTGGTGAAGCTGTAGCAATAGACATAGACATTTAGCAGTTAAGGCAGTATAAAATGATAACGATTATCATTATTGCTATTTAGTTTACTATGTCTATTGTTAATTTGGGCGATCGCTTAGCAGAATCTACACATAATTCTTCAGCCCAATTCCTGAATTATCAACACAGCAAAGCCAAAATTCAAGCTAAAGGCAATTTTGATATTGACATCGCTATCATTGGTGCAGGAGTCCATGCCCTCACCTTAACCCTACATCTCTTGCAAAAACGTCAGGATTTACGAGAAAAAATCCTAATTTTTGATCCCAGTGGTAATTGGCTCACCCAATGGCATCGCCAATTTGCCGCCCAAGAAATTCCCCATCTGCGATCGCCTGCCGTTCACCATCCTGACCCCGATCCCTTTGCCTTAAGACGCTTTGCTGAAAACCGTCCCAATGACTTATTTCCTCCCTATGACTTGCCATCCACAAAGCTATTTTGTGACTTTTGCCAAAAGGCGATCGCTTCCCAGCGACTTGATGAGCGACTAATCACAGCTAAAGCCATCGACCTAGAGCCAATTCTGTCACCCCGTCGAGGCTTTCGGCTTGGGCTAAATCATGGCAAAAGCATCACTGCTAAGCGCGTTGTCTTAGCAACCAATAACAGCATTAAACAAATTCCCAATTGGGTCGAGCGGATTGCCCCTAACTTTCCTAGCGATCGCCTTGTGCATTCTAGTGACCTCAATCTAGCATCGCAACACTTAGCAGGAGAAACTATCTTGATCGTTGGTGGTGGCTTAACTAGTGGACATTTGGCTTTAGGCGCGATCGCCCGTGGCGCAAGGGTATTATTGCTTTCCCGTCGGCAATTCAAAGAAAAACTCTTTGATGCTGATGCAGGATGGCTTGGTCCCAAATATCTCAAGGGTTTTCATGCCGAAACCGATTGGCAAAAACGGCGGGAAACTGTCTTAACTGCAAGAGATGGTGGTTCGATGACTCCCTCGGTGATGACACAATTACGCAGAGAGCATCATCAAGGCAGATTAGAATTTCATCCAGAATGCGAAGTTGCTCAAGCCAGTTGGAATGGAACAAAATGGCAAATTGTTTGCACTGACGGCATGGAACTTACTTGCGATCGCCTTTGGTTAGCCACAGGTACAAGGTTTGACGCAAAAGCGGAACCGTTGCTACATCAAGTCATGCAGCAATATCCCCAACCCCTAGTTAACGGATTTCCAATTCTCGACGAACATTTGCGATGGCATGGCTGCGAATTATTTGTCATGGGAGGTCTAGCTGCGTTACGTGTGGGACCAACAGCAAGAAATATTTCGGGCGCAAGAATGGCAAGCGATCGCATTGTGCCTGCACTGACCAAATCTACGATTAGCTTTTCATACTCGTTAGTGCATCATTAGAGCCACGAAATTTTTCTTTAGGAGACTACTAGATTTAATGGCATTTACAATCTAAAGTAAATGTAAACAAATGTTTGAATTTAAAAGCTTAATTTAAACAAGTGAGTAAAATTCTAGCATCGGAGTATTTAAACTCAATATGACTAATGGTTTTACAAGACAAGAAGCAATCGATCTGACAGGGATCGACTCTGGTAGGCTTAGCTATCTTGATCGCACGAAGCTAGTCGTACCTCTGAAATTTGGTAATCCTAAGCATCCAAAGGTAGTTTATAGCTGGCAGCAGGTGCTTGAGATTAAAACTATTGAGAGACTCAGAGAAAACTTAACGCTTCAGGAGATCCGCAAAGTACTTGTTTTTCTAAAAGAACATGATTATGAGCCTTCCTTTTTTGCACACAAACTTGTCTTGGTAAATTCACAGTTGTATTTGGTTGAAGATCTGCGGCAGTTTGGCTTGACTGTATTGGAGGCTTCAGGAGTGAATAAAGGTCAGGTTGTGATCCATGAAGTTGGTGCGATCGGTGACATTATTACTGAATTATTCAGGGAGGCTGAAAAGCATCATGTACTTGATTTTGAGAAACGTGCAGGGCTTGCATTAGCAAGTTAAGAATCACCATGACTAGCCAAGCACTGTTTAATGAAGCTTTAGATTTAACTCAACGTATTTGGATGGATCGTTATGAGATCGAACCAATGCGGAATATTCCTATGCCAGAAATTGACACTCAAGGAATAGTAAAAATTGATGCTTTATGGACAGATGGTGGTTTACGTCCTAATGCTAATATTCTTGCTTTCTTTGTTCAGCCTGTCTCTGATGAAAATGATCTAGATCGATGGAGACGCAGACTGGAAGAATGGCCAGTTCGGGGAGGTTTACTGGTTGGTTCTGATCATCTACATCTTGTAACACCTTCTGATTCTTCTAAAAGGTTAGATGAAAAAACTTTAGATATTAATGCTTGGCGTGAAACTCTAGTTTCGCCTAAGCCTCATCTTTTTACGCCAAAAGCTCTTTCACAGTTTCGTCAAGGGCAGTTATCACTTTCAGATTTAGAAGAAACTATTTCTGAAAGAAGTTTTACATTTTTACTCCGTCAACAGGAACGGATTGATAAAGCATTCCAAAAAGCTATTGAAGAAGCATTAAAAAAAGTTAAGTCCTCTAAAGGTCTAGGCTCATCAAGGAATGAGATTCAAGGTCATGTTATCCGAGTAGCAATCGCTTATTTAGCAGCAAGAATTTTGCAGGACAAAGGTTTTTTCGGAACTGCTGAATTATTTCAAACAAACGATCCCTTAGATTTGCTTAATCTTATGGTGACTCGTACCAATGGCTTTTTTCGTAGAGCTTTAGAGTCTGCTCAATATACTAACGAAGTAATTCGACAACAACTTGCTCTGTATATGGGGCAATCTGTTAGCTTTGCTTTAACTAATCATCGTGATGTGGGCAGTTTATACGAAAAAGCAATTATAGAATTACCTGACGACTTAAATGGAAATACTTGGGGTGATTTGAATCGACATTACACCCCGATCAAAGTTGCCGAAAAAATGCTGGAGTTATTGCCATTAGAACGTATTCGACCAGAAGAACGTTTTATTTTCGATCCTGCGGCTGGTTCAGGAAGTTTGCTTTTAGCAGCTACTGCTCGGCTTGCTCAAATGTCAGACATTCCTACTGATGAACAATCACGAAGAGATTATTTAGCTAATCATGTCATTGGTAACGATTTAGATAGAGATGTCAATTTAATCACTCAACTTCGCTATTTTTTAGCTACAGAATCTATTGGTATTGGTGATTTTCTCCCATCCCCAAATTTTCATCATGAGGATTACGAATCTTTCACCAAGGAAGATATTACACAAAAAATTGGTCATAAGCCACGAATAGTTATTGCTAACCCTCCTTTTGAGATTAGGGGGAAGAAGCAATTAGCTTTTGAGTTTGTAAAACAAGCTACCAACTGGCTAGATGAAGGTTCACAATTCGCGTTTATTTTGCCAAGTTCATTTATCTCAGGAACGAAATATGGCGTATTAGATATTCGGAAATCCTTTTCCGAAAAATGTAAATTGTTTGAAGTGTGTCGATATCCTGAAGGTACTATCGGTATTGACGCGAGGCAGGATGTAAGCATTCTGATAGGAGAAATTGGACAACCTAAAAACAAGATTTATACAATTTCACGCTCTGTAATTTCTAGGGCTGAAGCATCAGAAATACGGGAAAATGGTTACTTAGGCAATGCGCGTATTACAAAAATTCAGTCTAATGGTGATTGGGCTAACCTTATAGAAGACATAATTAATCTATCTGTTCCAACAACTCCCTTATTAAATCTTTTCTTTGTTTTTAATGGAGTAAATCATCGGGCAGGTGATGTACCTGTCGGCACACCTCCTAAAGATAGACCATACAAACCAGCATGGCGGAGAATATGGGCGGAAGATGTTTCTCTGTGGGCTGATCCATCAAGAGTCGATCCTCTAATGCGTTGGGTTATTTATGATCCAATTGCCTTAGAAGGAATGCGAGATTCTGATCTTCTTGACAAACCCAAAATATTTTTGGGTCGCATAGCAAATATTGCTTCTAAAAGATCTTTGTCCGTACAACTGGATACCACAGGCTTATGCCCTAATACAGGTATTTGGTGTATCTTGCCTGTTAATGATGCTCAAAAAACAAACAAAGGGGCTAAATTAGATCAGGAACCCGAAAACTGGAAAAATCTGAGTATCGAACAACAAAAATTATGGTTATTAGGTATTCTTACTTCAGATTTAGCTATCAAGTTATCCATGTTAGGTCGTGGAAATGTTCATTTGTCAAAAGATGTCCTATTACAATTTCCACTTCCTTTAATAGTTGATCCACAAATAATCGAAATTACGGATCAAATGGTTAAACGAAATCAAGCCCGTGAAGCTATTCCAGATCCAGATCCTATGCGTCAAGAGTTAAATCGTCTAGTAGAAAAATCCTATGGAAATCCCACTTGGATTAAACGTCAGCGTACAGGTAAATCGCCAGAATTAGAAGCTTGGAAGTTAGAGCAAAAAATCAAGAAGACTAAAACTGCTATTGGTCAAGTCTTAGAAATTTCTGGGGATAAGAGCCAAGTTCTTATGTATATCAGTAGACTCATGGATGATGATACTGAAGGCGAATGGATTCCCTTACCTCAAGAGTTACCAGGTTGGGCATTAGATGGTACTCCATTTGAGGTGCAGTTAAGTCATGATGTAAAAACATTTGTACAACTTAGAGAGCGTCCTTGGGCTTTAAGAAAATTTCGCCATGAACAACGTGCATATCTAACTGGTGAAGAGTTAGAAGAATTTCTGACAATCCCAGAATTGGAGGTTCTATCATGACCTGCGAAATCACCTTTTTACCTGTTGGTAATGCAGACAGTATCGTAATTCAAACTGATATCTCCACTATAATTGTCGATCTTGGTAAGCTTGATGTACTAGAAAGCTGGCTTCAAGAGCATGAAATATCTAGAATACATAGAATTTACATTACTCATGCTCACAGTGATCATTTTCCATCACTAATCAGGTTGAAAGACTTTATTACTGATTGGCAGGAGATTATAAGTATAGATAAAATTCATTTGCCTTATAAAGTATTTGAAATTGCCAGAAAAAAAGTTTCATCTGATAAAAATAATGATCCAAAAATTGGAAAACTGAGATTAGCTCTAAAAAGTATTTCAGAATGGGAAAAAAGACGTAAACCAAAGTTTTCTCACATTGAGAGGGACGGCGAAGAATATTCTGATGGGCTATTAAAGATTGAAGCCCTACATCCAAGTCAATACTATGTTGAAAATCATTCTGCTCTCATTGCTGGTAAGCTAAACGAAATCTCTACAGTTTTACGAGTTAGCTATAGTAAATTTTCTGCATTTCTTCTTGCTGATATTGAAGGTGCTGGACTTACAGAATTACTCAGCTTTTTAGAGGCAAACTCAGACAGTGACGACTTTACAGCGAATATTGTCAAAATCCCTCATCATGGAGCCTATCCTAAAAATGGTGATGAATTGCAAGAGTTATTGACTTTGATTGATGCTCAACTTGCAGTTCTGTCTGTGGGCAGTACAAATCGATATGGTCATGTTCAACCAGAGCTTTTCAAGGCTCTAATTGATTTAAAGGACAACAAAGATAAACGTCTCGATAAATTTATCTGCACGGAAGTTACGCGCACTTGTAAACATTCAGCTAGCGATCGCGCAACTATGACAAAAGGATTATCTGAAGCTACAAAATGTGCAGGAGAAATCACGATTCTTGCGGAAACCACAGGTGACTGGAAATTGAAAACTGAGACGAACCATCTAGATAAAGTAGCAAGCTTTTCTCATGCTGCTTGTAAAGGACTTGCTGATTTAAGTTGAATATTGCCTATTGTGAATGGAGTTTTTATTGGAATGATGAATATTTTTGCATGGCTCTAACTCATCGTCGCCGCAAAATTGTCCAGACAATAATCGGTGCGCCTAGGAGAGAAGTTACGGAATTGAGGGGCAGTAGGTTTTTATTGGACAATATCGCACGTAGCGATCGCATTGTGCCAACCCTAACCAAGTCAACAATTCGGTCATTCAGTATTTGTTAAATGTTCATATTGGAACTTCTGTAAAAAAGCAACTTCTCGCACCTGTATGACAGGCAATATCACCAACCTGCTCGATTTTGACCAAAATCACATCGCGATCGCAATCGCAATAGAGTTTTTTGAGCTTTTGAATATGCCCTGAAGTCGCACCCTTATGCCATAGCTCTTGTCGCGATCGCAGTACTATACCAAGCATTCTTGCAATTGTTGTTGAAGTGATATTCCATCAAGATTCCTGCCAATGAGAACTAATTGATTTCCAGCAGGCTTTTGTCGATGATCGTAGGCTAATTCATAACGCTTACCACTTAACTGAAAGATAAAACGCAAATCTTGAGATGTAAAGCTGAGAACACCCTTAGCTCGAAATACATCATTAGGCATTACCTTATCAAGGAAATAGGTGAACTTGTCTAAATCAAATCGGCGATCACTTTGAAATGAGACAGATATAAATCCATCATTGGCTAAATGGTCAGAGTGGTGATGATGATGTTCATGCTCATGGTGTTCATGGTTATGATGTTCGTGATGCTCATGTTCATGAATCTCATCCTCTTTCTCTACTTGTTGATAAACACTAGTTGGGGCTAGATCTACATCTAGGATTAGGGGTAATGGAACTTCTCCATATTGCGATCGCAAAATTCGCGCTTTGGATTTCTTCTTGCGGAGGTACTCTTCTAGCTCTTCAACTTGCTTTTCAGGAACTAAATCAGTTTTGTTCAACAGCACAATATCGCCATATTCTACCTGACTCAGCGCTGCCTCACTTTGGAAATGTTCGGAAGTAAATGTCTCTGCATCTATCACCGTGAGAATGGAATCGAGTCGAGTAAGATGCTTGAGTTCTGTCCCCAAAAAAGTTAAGGCGATCGGTAAAGGGTCAGCAATGCCAGTTGTCTCGATCACCATGTAATCAATTCGTTCACTTCGTTCTAAGACGTTATATACAGCATCGACTAAGCCATCATTAATCGTGCAGCAAATACAGCCATTACTTAGCTCTACCATTCCATCTTCAATATCAATTAGAAGCTGTCCATCAATGTTAATGTCACCAAATTCATTTACCAAAACTGCCACTTTCAAATCCTGACGGTTCTTGAGAATTTGATTGAGAAGTGTGGTTTTGCCACTGCCTAAAAATCCCGTAACAATTGTCACAGGCATTCCGCGCTTTGGGATATCGGGTTGAAGGGTTTGCATGTTTTTGAAATGGGGAGTTTATGGCTGTGTTAATTTGTGCTTTTGTACAGCGATCGCTTGTACCACATCAGCATGGGTAATGTCAGGAATAGCTTTATGAATGCGAATTACACGATGGGGGGTGGTCATTATTGCGATCGCAGTTTGCATAGGTGGACAATTAAGATCTTGGCATTGCATCTGACTGATCGAAATAATTGTATTGCTATCGATTTGCAATATCTCATATAGCCAATCTTTGACCTGCTGCAACTGTTCAGCGCTAACCGCAGGCTTTTTGGGAGGGAAAATATCAATCATCAGTTTTTCACCTGAAAGGGCGTATACTGACCACCTAATCCCTCAACAATTGTGCGTGTATTGGCAATCAGCATCTTTGTATAGGTTTCAGCTTCACTGCCCTTTGCACCTAGTCCATCGGCATAGAGTTCGCGATCGCTAACCTTCACACTCGCTTCCTTCGCAACAGCCGTAATCAATTTAGGATTAATTGATACTTCAGCAAAAATTGTGGGAACCTTACTAGTTTTAATAACTTCGACCAACTGCTTCACTCTAGTGGGAGTTGGTTGTTCCTCAGTACTAATTCCATTCAAGGCTCCCTCAACAGGAATTCCATAGGCTGTAGCATAGTAGCCTAGAGCATCATGAGTAGTGACTAGTTTTCGCGAACTTTCTGGGATTGTGGCGATTTGGGATTTAATCCATAGGTCAATTTGTTCTAATTCGCTGACAAGTTTAGTCGTGTTTTTAGCATAGATTTCTGCCTGATCAGGACGAAGATTACTTAAACTTTTGCCGATCGCTTGAGTAATTTTGATGCCATTTTGAGCATTGTTCCACACATGGGGATCAGCTGATTTCTCGGACTTAGCATCCTTTTTATCTTCCTTACTATGATCATGGTCATGACCTTCATCCATCAATGGCTTTGGCACAGCAATTTCATTCACGGCAATTTTGGGAGCAGAATTAGAACTTGATTGAATCAGTTTGATTAAATTTGGCTCAAAGTCATAGCCACCATAAAGAACTAATTTCGCTGAGTCGATCGCTTTACGATCTTCAGGCTTTGGCTGATAAATGTGAGGGTCAGTACCAGCCTCAATTAAACATTGGAGATTGATCGTTTCCCCTGCAATTTGCTTAGCAATGTCACAGGCAACCGAATTAGTTGCCACAACAAGGGGCAAATTTTCACTTTTGGCAGTAGTTATAGCAGTGGGACTGCTAACAGTGGGGTTGTTAGTAACACTGCAAGCAGTCATACTAGTAGCGATCGCAATTACGAGAGGGGCGATCGCTTTAAGTCTTAAGCTACCTTTACGTGAACTCCAGTCTGAGGATAATTTTGAGGACACTTTTGCAGTCATTAGGGTATTATAAAAATGATAATCATTATCATAATACCTTTAAGAGAAATTTTGTTGTAATTATTTTGTTTTGGGTTTGACTAATTAACGCGAGTTCGATAACGCCATTTGCGCGGCGCTTTGCGCCGCACAAATGGCGAAAAATGGTAAAAATCGCTTAGCGATTTTTACCATTTTTCGCCTTCGTCAAACTGACGTTAATTAGCTATAGCGCTTTGCGCTGTCTTGCAAACCAGAGAGAGAAATTTTTGAAAGCGCGGATTCGCCACGCTTTCAAAAATTTCTCTGGGCTACTTTAAGCCTCAACAGGCTGGATCTATATATTTTAGTTACTGGAATCGTCGCAGTATTGAGTCATCAGGAACAGATTGAATAATTTCTGCCATTAACGCTTTTGCACCCAACTTCCCAGAACCTCGACTATGGTTGATATCCGTAATAATTCCCTTAAAAAGAACCGATATACTCAAACCTACCCATAGGATTTGCAGATAGCGAGCAGCTTCACTATGGATTCCCAATCCGCCAGATAAACAGGCGATCGCGACAATCAGCAGCAACCACAAATACTTCTTCTGACTAGAATATTTCCCGATCGCCCAAAGCACAAATAGACTATTAAAAGTACCACTAATCAAACCATCAAGCCATAAATGCGGCGATATTAATAGCCCCACCGCTTCACTAACAAATATTACTGCAGCGATCGCCGTTGATCTTTGCAACTTCTGTAAATGACGTTGGGTAACCGCATCTTGGATCTCTAACAATGACCTCAAGACATTGATCACCAGTAAGGCTTTACCTTCGGTATTCAGCAAAGAAACTATTCGCTCCTTTAACGCTTGCACATCGGGCTGAGGACGTTCCCACACTTCTTGGCTTTCTCGCCCATCACTATATTGCAAGCGCACTTTCACAGGTAGCGGTTCCGCTACCGTTAAGACAATCTCTTGCGGAGAGATGAGCTTTCGCATTTCTTCGTTCTGTAGTGCCTTGTAAATTGCCTCGCGATCGCTTTCAGGATAGAGATCAGCTTTATTAAAAACCAACAAAATCGGTTTATAGAAAGTCTGTAATTGGGCGATCGCTTCCTGCTCCCGCCTCGTCATATCTCCCGCAATCACAAACAAAATCAAATCCGCTCGCTTAGCTGCTTCAAGGGCAGCCATACCACCGATTTCGCCACCAACTTCATCCAGCCCCTGTGTATCAATAAACTGCAATTCTAATTTCTGGTTTTCCTGATCATCAATCGAAGATTTCGCCGAGATCTTCCATTCATATGTACTAATCCCCTGCGTAACACCATTAATCGCCCCCGTTTCTCCCAATTTCTTCCCAAATAAAGCATTGAGTAGCGAAGTCTTCCCCCGTGATACCATCCCAAACAAAGCGATCGCAATCGCCTGTTTCTTGAGTTTCTCTTGGAGAAATGAGATTTCTGCTAGTTCTTGTTCCTTTAAATCGGCTTGAAATATATCCCGATAATTGACAAGCAGATTTTGAGCAAGAACAGTATATATTGTCTTACTAACCTTGGGTTTATTTGAGAATAATGCAATCAATTTAAAAACAAGAATACTACTATTTAATAATATTATATTGGCATTTCCTAGTCTAGAATATATTCCAAGAATTATTTAGATTTTGTACATGATACTGTTCAAGAATCAAACTACATTATGAAAAAACCTGTTTATAATTCTGAATGGCTGGAATCTTGGAAATCAAGCTATTCATCTGATTTGCTCGAATTTTTTGGAGACACAGGAAATCTGGGATATACCTATGGATATCAACTTAGGTTTAATAAAACTATTGACACGGTAAAGCGATATGTTCCAAGTCATTCTCGTATAATCGATGTAGCTGCAGCTCAAGGTAACTTTTCATTACGTCTAGCTGAGTTGGGTTATTTAGTAACATGGAATGACCTACGTGCTGAATTAGCTGATTATGTAAAGCTAAAATACGAAACAGGAGATATCAACTACTTGTCAGGCAATTGTTTTGAGCTAAACCTTCAAGAGGAATTCGATGCAGTTGTCATTACGGAAATTATTGAACATGTTGCCCATCCTGATCAGTTTTTGCTTAATATAAGTACTTTGATTAAGCCAGGTGGATACATCATCATGACTACGCCCAATGGAGAATATATCAGAAATAATTTGCCGAGATTTTCTGACTGCCCTGATTCTTCCGTATTTGAAAATGTTCAATTCAAACCTGATGCTGATGGGCATATTTTTTTATTGCACAGAGATGAAATTGAGAATTTAGTCAAAAAGTCTGGTCTCATTCTCAAAGAATTATGCCTTTTTAGTAATCCATTGACCAACGGATATCTCAAGACCAATTATCTCTTGCCTTTTATCCCTAAGCCTCTTGTTGATTTCCTAGAGTTACTGACTTCATTCAATAATGGTCAATTTTTTCCAAAAATTAATGTCCATACACTAGCTGTCATCATGAAGCCTAGTCAATAGCCCCGAACAAAGCGTAGATCATGCTAGTAAATTAACTAGAACTATTGCTTTGACTAAACTGGGCGATCGCATCAGCATAAATCTTTTGCAGTCTTTGGGCATGAATATCCAAGGTGAACTCGTTATGAAATAACTCATTACCAGCAATGCCGAGCATTTGAGCTTTGTCAAAATTAGTAGCCAGCTCGGTAATCGCCGATGCTAACTGTTCCACCTGATGAGGGACTACTAAAATACCAGTTTTTCCATCTTGAATATGCTCAGGAATACCACCAGCAACACTAGCAATCACTGCCCGAAATCTCGCATATGCCTCTAAAGTCACCAGTCCCGCAGGTTCTGGCCATACACTCGGGAAAATGACTGCAAAACTCTCCCTGTATAAATTTTCTAATTTTTCCCCTTGACACCAACCATGCCAAGTTAGGCGATCGCTGATTTGCAAATCCTCCGCTAGCCTTCGCACTTGGGGCATTGCCCAGCCATCTCCTGCGATATCTAGGTAAATACTACGGTCTAAAAGTGGTAATGCGCGAAGTAGCCAATCCAAACCTTTTTCAGGGACGATTCTCCCTGCAAACAAGATGCGTTTTTGGTCATGAACTGCTTGGGTGAGCGGTGTATGCTCACTTTCAGGAGGAGCAATCCCACAGAGCAAGGTTACAACCTGTGAGGAAGGTAATCCATTCGCAATTAGTTGCGATCGCACATAGTCACTATTAGCGATCGTCAGAATCCCTAATTTTTTCAGCGTAGCGATTTCTGTACTAGCACGTTGCCAATTTTTCAGCACTTGTGGCGGACGACGGCTACCACAACCATCGATAAAATGCCCCCATGTACATCCCCAGCCATTTAATAGGCGATCGCAACTAGTTTTAGAAGCTGCTAAATATTTGGTTCCACTTGCACAATAAACATTATGGTTATGGGCAGTAAACACTGCAGGACATTGATTATTGACTTGAGCTAAAGCACTAGCTTCATGGATATGCAGCAGATGAAAATGACTTTGATCATACTCTAATAGATTCGCAATAATCTCTGTACCAAAAGCATCTGGCATTGCCCTATACAATCCATTGATATAGGTTTTAACACCACCACCCGCAGTCGCGATACTAGCAGAACAATGATAAATTTTATTCCGTAAAATCATTTAAACTCGTTGAGTCAATTAGGTTTTTAAGTTTACTTATTAAGTAGCTGGATGCAATTAAATATAAAAACAAAAAACCTATAGTGTACGCACAGCATACTATACAGGTTTCGGTTCTGATTTTTAATTATGCTCATATACTTACTTATTCAGTTTATAGCGTATACCAATCTAGTGAAGTACAGGAATGTGTCCCCGCCGCAGTCAGGGACACATTCCTCTATACCTCGCTAGATTGAAAAGCACTATACAGTCCATTGAGGGATTAAGTAGTACAGTAACAACACTTAGTAAACCAATTTTTGAAGAAATCTTTTTCTAACAAGTAAGGGAAAACGTTGATTAAATGCTGAAGTAGTTTTTGAGAATGAGGTCTAAGCAATCTAATAAAATATTTGAGAACCGACCACATCATCTCAATTGGATTAAAATCAGGAGAATAGGTGGGTAAGTACAAAATCTTAGCACCTGTCGCTGTAATTGCTTTTGCGACCCCCTCAACTTTATGGCAGTTGAGGTTAACTGAGATCTTGCAGCATTCGTGAAAGAGTCAAGTGGGAATGGGTTTGAGAATAATTTCAAAGCCATGACGAGCAGCAATATCGGCACTAATTTGAAGATACCTGAGAAGTTTCAACCAAAGGACAGAAGGGAATAAAACAGAAAGGGTTAAATCACAGGTAGCTTTCCAGTCCAAGATGGGAGGAAACGACCATTGATCAATCCAATGAGCCAAAAGATAAGAAAGCAGAGAGAGGATAAGCCAACGATAAACGCCAAGTTTTGTAGATTGCCCAAAACAATGCAAACCAAAGCGATGTTTGATGGTTTTGAAGAATCCCTCAATCGCCCAACGCTTACGACCTAACATCACCAGATAAGCGCCAGAATAAGGATGAGAAGAGACCACAAAGCGTAACTCCCGTTTACTATCGGCTCTTTTGAGCCAGAACCAAGAGATCGTCAAAGGCGTACTTAGCCCTTCCAGTAAAATTAGTTGTCCACGTTTGCCATGGGGATAAAGTTGTTTGACGGTACGTCCATCTTGAAGTTTACGATTGTTGCGGACACCGACAACGATGCGCCAAGACTTGGCGCGGACAGCATTGAAAAACTTCACCGTACTAAACTCAGTATCAGCAAGGACAATCACAGTCTTGCCTTGGGTTAGTTGCTTGGGTACTGTCCCCAATAACTTACAAGCTAAGTCAGAGGGACTGGAGTATCCTTTGCCGCGCCATACTCTAAAACTCCATGGTACGCGCCACTCTCCATAGACCAGATACAGTACAACCAGATGTAGTCCTCGCTTTCCGTTGAGGATTCTCACCCATGGGTCTGGTTCGTTTGGGGTGGGATTGCTCAAATGTAAAAACTTGCCGCTTTTTTCTAAGGTGGTCAGGTCTATCAGTATCTTTAATGGCACTCTCTTCGATGGGCGATGCTTGGCGATTTGCCCCAAAATTGACAGCCTTGTTGCTCGAATTAGTCCTCTTGTTGACCAGTTATAGTGATTGAGAAATCGGCTTAATGCACTCGCTGATTTTACCTGTGTATGTTCTGGATAGGGATGCCCTTGCGCTTCCAGAAATAGCCCTAATATTGCATTCAGACTTGCTTTTTGATACACACTTGGCATCAGACAAATTAGGCTATACACTAAACCTTGGGCGTGCTTAACGATGCTTTCCATAATCGTTATTTAATTTACTACTACGCCCTTTTTTTCACATCTTTACTCTCTTTGCAACCCCTTTCCAGAATGGTGCAAGTTCTCAGTTATCCATGATGATCCTATGCTCAGGACGTAATTTAGGTACTAGGTCATCTTGGACAAAGGTGAGAAAATCTGCTCCTTTCATAGAACCCTGAATCGTTTTCAGGCAAACAATCCCATCAACTGAAATAGCGCCAATTATTGTGTATTTCTGACCTTTGTAAAAGGGACGAAGACTGAATACTCTTTTGCCACATTCACTTCTTGCCACAGAGCGTTCCATCCCCTGCCATACTCCCGTTTCATCAATACAAATCAGATCTTCAGCTTTCACTTCATTCAATGCTTCCCAAAATTCACATCTTTGCTGTTGTACTGCCTCACTTTTTACCTTTTCATGGCGATAGGTCTTTTTTTTAGAGTGATGTTATGCCTCTGGAAAAATCGGCACATGCTGCCTGTGGTCACTGATACTCCTGTTTGTTCTGCTACTTCTTCACAGTACTGCCATAGTGTCCAATCTGGATGCTCTGAGACAATTTCGAGGATTTTCTCCTGATGCGCTTCGAGGGGACTTTTGATTGGACTACCTAATGGTTTGTGGTTTAGTTCTCCTGTCTCTCGGTATTGATTCAGTAGTTTTTGCACTGTTTTCGTCGCGACTTGAAATTGCTTCGCTACTTCCCGAATCGATGTATTTCCTGCTTCGTAGTTTGCTACGATCTTTTCTCTGAGATCTAGTGAGTAAGGTGCCATTTTTTACTCTCTTTTGGGTTTTGCTATCCTAGCTTATCTTGTACTACTCTTTCCCTCAATAGGCTGTATAGCATTTTCCGTTGTATTAAATTACAGATTTATGTTTCTCTTAGGACATTTTTTAGAATACTAATTAATATTTACAAATAAATTCTTATGAATGACAAAAGCAAATTAAAAGTCTATTTCTATTGTTTCCCACCAACGCTAAATGGCTATGGAGACTATACTTCAGGGTATCATTACTATCAACATGGAACTGTATGTTTGGCAGAAGGACTAAAGGCATTAGGCATTGAATTTTATGCAAATGTCAATTTTTGGCTACCATCACCCGAAGAGCCATTTCTATTTCGTTATGATCCCAACGTAACGCCCGATGACTGCGATATTGTCATCATCAACGATGCTTGGTGGGAAAGACAGGATCAATTTGCGAGATCCCTATGTGACATTCCCCATTTACTGCGGAAAGATCGTCCCCATCAAACCATCCTCATCGATCTCTCTGATGATGTTCCTCGCCGCAACTTTCTCGATCCACGGCTAGCCCTATTTGACCATTATTTTAAATCGCATATCTCCAAATCCACTCCCGTATTCCCTAATGCTCATCCATTTCCTTTTGGCTTATCCAACAGAATTATTCAAGAATTAGAACATGTACCTCCCTTTAGTCAACGGCAGCATAATTTATTAGTTAATTCCCGTGTATTTCTCAACGGCGATCACTCGTTGCGAAACTACATTCAGAAATACTTTTTACCCAAAATCAGTTCCATTATTCCCTTAGAGTCAAAAGTAATTGCGGATGCTCGCGATCGCGGAGCCTATCACGCATTGCAATGGGCGCAGGCTAGTGGTAGACATAATCCTGGATACTATGAGCTTTTACTGTCAACTAGTACCTGTAGCAGTTTTGGTGGTTACTTTATTTCTCCATTTCCTCAGCATCCTCACACGATTTTGGGTAGAGCCTGTCGTAAAACGATTACGAAGTTAGGATGGAAAACCCATCGACTAGTCCAATGGGATAGTTGGCGTTTGTGGGAATCTTGGGCAGCTGGATGTGTTCCCATTCATTTAGATTTTGATAAATATGGTTTTGTACTGCCTGTCATGCCCGAAAATTGGAAGCATTACTTTGGTATCGATCTCGATCATCTTGATCTCTCCATTGAAACCATTGCCCAAAATCTCGATCGCTTGCCCGAAATTTCCGCCGCAGGTCGAGCATGGGCGCTAGAGCATTATTCACCTGTAGCGATCGCCAAGCGTTTCTTAGCAACTGTAGGCATCAAGTGATCGTGCTGTCATGAGGGCAGATATCACAATTTTCTGGATTGCAACTATCCTCATGCACTTACGGAAATTATTACAAACACGAAAAATAATGGTTAATTACAGACTTCAGTCTTCAAAAATGAATTTAGAATGAAATTAAAAACATTGTCAAATTATCCCTTGCCCCACATAAATTTAGTGATATTTTACAGAAAAGATGATGGCGATCGCAAAATTTTATTACCCATTTTTTTATGTTTTGCATAAAGTTATCCTCAGCCTAGTCCCCATAAGGAACTTTTGCCTGTGGAAAACCTGTGGAAAACTCAAAATCTTTTGTGGATAACTTGGCTAAATCTGTGGATAACTTAGGTATAAATGTGGAAAACTTTTAATAAGTATTTATACTCTGTGGAAAACTAGCCACTTTTTCCACAGGTTTTTCCACAGGCAAAAATCCCTAGAGAGCCGATTAGATATACTATTTTTAAAGTTTTCCACATTTTCCACAGCCCCTACTACTACTATTAATAAATTTATTTATTCTTGAATAGTAATAATTAGATCGAACGAAAAATTAACGAAAAATAAAATTTTATTTTCAACGTATAAAAATTTCCAACGATGTTATGATTAGCTTCCACAAATTAAAAAACTAAAGAGCTTTAGCTCAACATGTTCGCTTTAAAGTTTTTTCCTAAATTTTTAAATTGCTCAAATACATTTTTTCAGTTTTGCCATTTTTTCAGATTTCTGTTAAGACTTCATTAAGTCCTCAAAATCTTTGAAACCTTCTCGACTTTTCCACATGAGCTATCTCCTCAATTTTTAAAAATTCAAACAAGTACCAAACTAACTCTCAAACAAGGCATTTACACAACAGCCTTATTGCCTTTTAGTTCAAGAATTAGCCATAATCCCATTGTTTTCCAAACAGTTTAGACAAACTTTGCCCTCAAACTATGCGACTAGTCTGCCCTCAAAACCAACTCGCTGCTAATCTTGCCCTTGTCGGTCGTGCTGTCGCGTCTCGCCCCACACACCCCATCTTGGCAAATATTCGACTGGATGCCGATAGCTCTAGCCAAAGCCTTGGTATGACTGCCTTTGATCTCAATCTGGGGATTCAGGTTTCTTTTCCTGCCCAAGTGGTAGAGGCGGGATCGATTACCCTGCCTGCAAAGCTGCTCAACGACATTGTTTCCCGTCTACCCGATGAGGACATCACTATCAGCGTAGACAAAGACAACACGATGGTGTCGATCGTCTGTGGTTCAGGTCGCTACCAAATGCATGGTCTACCTGTGGAAGAGTTTCCCGAATTGCCCCAAATTGGTGAAGATGGTGAAACTACCTACTTGCCTGTGGAATCGATGCTCAGTGGTTTAGCCTCGACCCTGTTTGCGACTTCAGCCGATGAAACTAAGCGGATTCTGACTGGGGTGCATTTGACGGCTAGTGCCGATCGCCTTGAGTTTGCTGCAACTGATGGACATCGCTTGTCCGTAGTCCAGACAGGTTTTCTCGATGCCGATGAGCCACCTGTGACGGGTGATACCGTATCCACTAGTTTGGAAGTGACGATCCCCGCCAGAGCTTTGCGGGAGCTAGAAAGAATGCTCAATCAACAGACCGAAGGGGCGATCGCGGTTAAGTTCGACCGTGCCAACATGATTTTCCAAAGTGCGAATCAAATCTTGATTTCGAGATTGCTAGACGGCACTTACCCCAACTATCGCCAGTTGATCCCCAATCGCTTTGAGCGTCAAGTTACGGTTGAGCGCAAATTGTTTCTGTCAGCCCTTGAACGGATTGCTGTACTCGCTGACCAAAAAAACAACATTGTCAAAATTACAATTGACTCGACAGGTCAGGAAATTTCTCTGTCTGTTGAAGCTCCAGACGTTGCCGCAGGGCGTGAGTCTTTGCCAGCGCAGATTTCGGGTGAAGATGTGGAAATCGCCTTTAACGTCAAATATTTGCTAGACGGCTTAAAGGCTTTGCCTAGTAATGAAATTCAAATTCAGCTCAATAACCCCACCAGTCCTGCGGTGCTTGTGCCAATTGGGGCAACTAAAATGACATATCTGCTCATGCCTGTTCAAATTCGTAACTAATTGTGTAAGTATTTGGGCATGATTAAATCCATGTAATGCAGTTACAACTTGCGTTACATGGATTTAATACGGTTTTTAATTATGACTAATAAGGGTTATAGCGCTTTGCGCTTGCTCGAAACCCAAATAAATTTTGAAAAAGCTTGCTTCGCAAGCTTTTTCAAAATTTATTTGGGTTTCACAAACCCTAAATAGGCTGTATAGCGCTTTTTAGTTGTCTCTAGTTGCTAAAGGCAACTATTAAAAAAGTCTGCCAATGGTGTGATTTTATCGTTAGATTTGCCAATAAGCGATCTTCTCCTTTTCATCTCAGCGAAAAATCCTGTAGACTTAGTTGCGTATGGACTTTTTACCACTACCTTCATCACAACTGCCGCCTAGCAACTATGCTGAGGTACGACAGGAACGCTCTCAACGCACGCTAGCATCGCCGCCAGCGCTAAATGATCATATCGCAACGAGATTTGCCGTTGAATTGCCGATTGAGGTGCAATCGCAGCTAGAGCTTTTTCTGGAATCTTTGCCCGATCCTGATGCGATCGCAAGGAAATTGATCCAATCGACTAAGGTGGCTCAAGTCGGACCAATTAAGCCTAATAGTCTGCCGAAACCTAAGCCCAAGGATAAGCCTCGTCCTGTTTTACCACCACCTCAAGGTGAGATCTTAAACGTTGTTAGCGATCGCCAAGAATATGACATTAATACACAGGTATTTGTGGCTGAAGGCAAGGTTGTAATTAAGTACAAAAAATCAGAATTAATAGCTGATCGGGTTCAATTAAATACTAAGAGTCAAGAAGTAATTGCTGATGGGAATGTATTTTTTACCCGTGGTAATCAAAAGATTCGGGGTACAAAACTCACCTATAACTATGGGACTGTCAAAGGGGAGCTACTTAAGGCATCGGGAGCCGTTGACCTTGGTACTTTAGTTAGTTCTGAAGTATCACGAACACCTGCGGAAATAGCTACTAACTCAATTACTGTATCGGCAACAGGCTCAGGTGATACTGCTGAAGGACAGGTACGCCGCTTTGGGTTTATCGCTGATCGGCTAATTTTAGATGGTGATAACTGGACAGCCGAAAATTTGCGCGTTACGAATGATCCCTTTAGCCCACCTGAATTGGAGTTAGTCACTAGCAAAGCCACTTTAACCCCGATTTCCGCGACTCAAAGTCGTCTCGAACTAGAATCTCCTAGAATCTTTTTTGATCAAGGATTTTCACTGCCCTTTCCAGTTAACAGTATCATTATTGATCGGTTTCAGCGCTTTGCCCCTGCCCTAGTGGGCTTTGACAAACGCGATCGCGATGGTGTTTTCTATCAACAAAGTTTCGATGTCGTTACTCAACCGAATTTAAGTTTTCAAGTATCGCCACAAATCCTATTACAGAGAGCCTTGTCTAGCTCTAATATCTTGGGCTTTGATATCTTTGGGGTTGTTGCTACCCTAAATGGTGCTTTTGACAATGGACAGAGTTTATCCGCGAGAGCTAGTTTATCAGGGCTAAACATATCGAAACTTGATTCGGTACTGAGGGCTAATGCTAGCTATCGATTACCTGTGTTTGGCGATCATACCTTGCTATCACAGTATGCTTTTCGCGATCAGGTTTTCAATGGTTCGTTGGGGTTTCAAGATGTAAATAATCTTTTAGGAGCTACTTTACTATCACCAAATTACGTTCTTGGAGATTCCAAAATATCTTTAAGCTATCAAGTTTCTGCTCAGTTTGTTGGTGCATTACGATCTGATATACAGCCTAATGAGGTTAGTTCATTAATCCGTGTGCAAGGTGCTGCGATTGTAAGTCGAGCATTTCCCTTACTGCGTGGTGAACCAGCCCCCGCCGAAAAGGAGACAGGATTACGGTTCTCTCCCAAACCGATTGTACCGAGGCTTGATGCCGTTGTAGCTTTGCAAGGTGTTAACTCTTTTTATTCTAATGGAGCCAATCAAGCTGCACTATTTGGAACCCTAGGTTTGTCTGGGGAAGTTGGGAATTTTGCCAAGGATTTTCTTGACTATACGGGGTTTTCCGTCAGTTATACTCAAGCCTTTTCTAGTGGTGTTTCGCCTTTCTTCTTTGATCGAATTGCTGATACTCGAACGCTTACCGCAGGCATAGTACAGCAGATCTATGGGCCAATTCGTGTTGGGATTCAGCAAAGTTGGAATCTTGATACTGGTAATTTATTTGATTCTGTCTATTCTCTAGAATATGCAAGGCGTACCTATTCAGTAATTGTCAGATACAATCCTAATCAAGGTCTGGGTGAATTTCTGTTGCGAATCAGTGATTTCAATTGGACACGTCCTCCTTCTAATGTAACCAACGTCCAGAATGGAATTGAACAGCGTAATTAGGATGTCAGCTTGTATGAGATTCTAGCTAATAACAAAAAGCCTTGCATTGCAAGGCTTTTTGTTATTAGCTAGGAATAAATTTGAGGGATACACCATTCATGCAATAGCGTTGTCCAGTTGGTTTCGGTCCATCATTAAAGACATGACCTAAATGACCACCGCATCGACTGCAATGAACTTCAACACGCTTCATGAAGAATGAATTGTCAACGGTAGTGGCGATCGCTCCTTCGATAGGCTGAAAAAAGCTGGGCCAACCTGTACCACTATTGAATTTTGTATCTGATGTAAACAGTGGCAAATCGCAACCTGCACAGTTGTAAGTACCCTTGCTATATTCCTTATCTAGGGGACTAGTAAAGGCTCGCTCAGTGCCATGCTTGCGTAAAACGCGAAACTGCTCTGGTGTGAGGATTTGTTTCCATTCATCTTCAGTTTTCATAATTGAATATTTCTTAGTTGCTTTAGTTGAGTCTATATCTAAGTCTAAGGCGATCGCTGAATCTTTGGATATGGAATTGCTCGATGGCGATCGCCAAGTCTGCCAGAGCCATGTACCGCCAATTAGGGCAGTTCCAGCTATTAGGAAATCTCTTTTTTTCATGGTTGATCTGACAAATTAATAAATGGTCGCAATCATCTATTTATGGAGGTTACGCAATTCACTAGCTTTCTGGATGTGAAATCGTTGAAAAGTAGTTAAGCAAACTTCAAGCTCAGATTGTTTTGCTGACCGCTATACGCTCAGCAAAACAATCTGAGTGGTCTGTGTATGGCAGATCACCAAAAAGTAACAGTTACTACTATCTACCATCTCGACTATAATCGTAACAATACTTAAAGCTGAGAAATCACTTCAAACTTTAATAGGTTAAACAACAATGGCATTTGAACTCCCACCTTTACCCTACGCCCAAGATGCTCTTGCAGCTTCGGGTATGTCTGCTGAGACCCTATCATTTCACTATGGTAAGCACCATAAGGCTTATGTTGATAACCTCAACAACCTGATTAAAGATACCGATCTTGCTGACAAATCCTTAGAAGAAATCATCAAGATTAGCTACAAAGAAGGCAAAGCTGGAATTTTCAATAACGCTGCTCAAGTGTGGAATCATACCTTCTACTGGAATGGTATTAAGCCTGCTGGTGGTGGCGCTCCTACTGGTGCTTTGTTGGATGCTATCAATGCGAGCTTTGGTAGCTTGGATAACTTTAAGACCGAATTTAAAAATGCTGGTGCAACTCAATTTGGTAGCGGCTGGGCATGGCTCGTTGCTGAAGGCGGTACACTGAAAATTACTAAGACTCCTAACGCTGAAAATCCTTTGATCCATGAAGGTCAAGTTCCTTTGTTGACAATGGATGTTTGGGAACATGCCTATTACCTCGACTTCCAAAATAGCCGTCCTAACTTCATGGCTAACTTTGTTGAAAAGCTAATCAACTGGGATTTTGTCGCTGCTAACTTCGCGGCTGCCTAGTTTTAAAAAGCGCTATGCGCTTTTTTGATTTTAAAAGAGAAGCCTCGCTTAGCGAGGCTTCTCTTTTTTTTGCTAAATTTTTTGGGCTAAAATTAACAAATAAGCGATCGCCTATTTGCGTCTCTCGGTGAATACCATGCCCCTACTACAAACCAAAGCTTTACTAGATAGTTGGATAGCTGTGACTTGGGAAGAGTTTGTCAATATTGCCGATGCCCCAGACTCCACCAAACTTAAAAGCTACTATTACAACGGCAAGATGAGGTTTGAAAACATGTCTACAGGCTCCGATCATTCCAAAGATCACATGACGATCATCTTGAGTGTTGGTTTATTTGCGGCTTTGCGAAATATCCCAATCAATGGACATGATTGCTGTTCCTATCGTAAGAAAGGCGCTACTGAGTTTCAGCCTGATGCGTCTTACTACATTGGTGACAAAGCTGATGTCATACCTTGGGGAACTAGAATATTTGATTTAGAGCAATATCCATTACCTGATCTGGTTATTGAAATATCGGATACTTCTATCTCCGATGACTTAGGCACAAAGCGCTTACAATATGAGGAACTCGGTATTTCAGAATATTGGATTGTGAATGTTCAGACCATGCAAATTTTTGCTTTTACAATTGGGATAGATGGTAGTACTCGGCGAATTCGTGAATCGCTAGTATTGGTAGGACTGAAGCTAGAAATCTTGGAACAAGCCATACAACGCAGTCGCCAAGAAAACCAGTCGGCAACAACTGCATGGTTAATGGAACAGTTTAGATAGAAGATAGTGGTATACCACTATCTTCTATCTATGAGAAGGTTAGTACTGTGCGGATTGCATCGCCTCTGTGCATCATATCGAAAGCCTCATTGATCTGCTCAATTGGCATGACATTTGTAATCAAACTATCGATATCGATTTTGCCTTCCATATACCAATCAACAATTTTAGGAACATCAGTCCTTCCCTTTGCGCCACCAAAGGCTGTACCTTTCCAGACTCGACCTGTGACTAATTGGAATGGACGGGTGCTGATTTCTTGTCCTGCGCCTGCAACACCGACAATCACGCTGACACCCCATCCTTTATGACAGCATTCGAGAGCTTGGCGCATAGTTTGGGTTCTGCCGATACATTCAAAGCTATAGTCCGCACCGCCTTTAGTCAGGTCAACGAGATAGGGAACGAGATCGCCTTCTACTTCTAAAGGATTCACAAAATGGGTCATGCCCATTTTTTCAGCGAGGGCGCGTTTTTTGGGATTAATGTCTACGCCGACAATCATGTTTGCGCCGACCATGCGACATGCTTGGATTACGTTTAGACCAATCCCACCTAAGCCAAAGACAACGACATTGGAACCAACTTCAACTTTGGCGGTGTTAATCACTGCGCCGATGCCAGTCGTGACACCACAGCCGATGTAGCAGACTTTCTCGAAGGGGGCATCATCACGAATTTTGGCTAAGGCAATTTCAGGGAGAACTGTGTAGTTGGCGAAGGTGGAAGTTCCCATATAATGATGAATTTTTTCGCCATTGATGGAGAATCGACTAGTTCCATCGGGCATTAAGCCTTGACCTTGGGTGACGCGGATTGCTTGGCAGAGGTTGGTTTTACCACTGAGGCAGTAGGAGCAGTTACGGCATTCGGGAGTGTAGAGAGGAATGACGCGATCGCCTGCTTTAAGAGAGGTAACACCTGCACCGACTTCGACGACGACACCTGCGCCTTCATGTCCGAGGATGGCGGGAAATAGTCCTTCGGGGTCATCTCCTGAGAGGGTGAATGCGTCGGTGTGACAGACTCCCGTGGCTTTGATCTCGACAAGCACTTCTCCTGCTTTGGGAGGATCTAGTTGTACGGTCTCAATTTTGAGGGGTTGTCCTGCGGCAAAGGCAACTGCGGCTTTTACGTCCATGAATCTTATGATGTTCCTGAATTAACGGCGAGATGACAGCCATGAAGCTACTATATCACCATATATATTGTCGCTAAACTCATCACCAAAAAACGCGATCGCTCAAACACAAAATTCCTTACATCTCCAATTTTTTACATTCTATTTGTTCCTTCTGTTTGATGTTCTATCATGTATTTCTTGAGGACAGTATTAATCAAGGTTTGGTAGCCTCGTGGAACTTGTTGCTTATACCATGCTAGGACGTTTGGATCGATTCTGATGGTGACGGGAACTTTGACGGGGGGAATGTTGAGTGTAGCTTTTTGCCAGAATTCTGTATTAGTGGCTGGTGCATCTGAATAGTCGATGTCAGATTCCTGCATCTGTCCAAGGATTTTCAGTTGTTCTTCTCTCGATATAGCCATAGTAAATTTCCCTTTCTTCTATATTTTCGCGTCATCCCCTATAGAGGCAAGTATTGAATATGGTTAGAGAAGTCTTCCAGATCACTAACTTTGGCAATTAGTTCTAAGTCCCTCACGCAAACGCCTATACTCGCAATTTGTTGTGCGGCATAAATGATGCCAATAAAGTTAGTCTCTTCTTGTAGAAGTTGATTGGCGATCGCCAAAAAATCATCATCTCTAGTGAATAAAACTCGCTGTAACTCGTTAGCTCTCGCTAAAACCTGAGGGTCTGGATCTCCTGATCGCTGATCTTCTTGAACAGAAAGCACATCTACTCCTCTTAGACGCAATCCAAGTAAAATTTGGCGCGGTACGTTTTCATCCATGTATAGGGCGATCGCCATAGATTAATGAGGTCTTGCTTGAAGTTTAGCTTGCAATGGTGAGATTGGAGCGTTTAGGCGCATTTGTTCGGCGTAGTCGAGGCGGCGCTGGATATCGTTATCAAGTTCTTGTTTGTGATCCCAGTAGTAGGCGAGGGCAGAATAGATCTTACTGAGGGCAATGTGGGGATATTGAAAATGTAGTTCTTCTGGACTCCAGCCATAGGTAAGATGCGAGGTGACTAGCTCGATGACTTTCATGGTCGTACCTGAAATGATAGGTACGTTGTCTTGAAGTTGGATGTGCATATATTGGGTTGGTGTGTCGAGCATCGTGCAGACCTCTTTCATGTTTTTACCCTGTTACATATTCTCTAGTTTAATCCGAATTTTTTCCTTTTATCTTTTTACTTTTTCCTTGGCTCAATGCCACACATCTGTCTGTCTTCATCACTCGCGTTGGGATTATTAACCAGATAATCATGCAGCCACGTGCAACTCCTCGCCATCAGGTCATCGAGATCAAGATTCCATAAAATTACATTGTTGTCTTGACTACCAGAGGCGATCATTTTACCATCAGGTCTAAATGCAACGCTAAGCACATCATCACTATGACCTTTCAACGTTTGCAATTCTTGTCCGTCCAAGCTCCACAATTTGATGGTGTCGTCTAAGCTTCCTGTCGCAAGTGTTTTTCCATCAGGACTAAAGGCTACACTAGAGACAAAAGAGCTATGCCCTGTGAGGGTTTTGGGACTCATCCCATCTAGGTTCCACAATTTCACGGTTTTGTCGTCACTACCAGTGGCGATCATCTTGCCATCGGGACTAAACGCTACGCTATTAACGGGAGCGGTGTGTTTTTCAAACGTTTTCTTTTCATTTACGTCCAGATTCCACAATTTTACAGTTCCGTCCCTGCTTCCTGTCACTAGCATTTTGCCATCGGGACTAAACGCTACACTATTGACAGAAGCAGGCTGCATTTCAAACGTCTTCTTTTCATTTCTGTCCAGATTCCATAGTTTTACAGTTCCATCACTATTTCCTGTCACCAGCATTTTTCCATCGGGACTAAATGCTACACTATTGACAGAAGCAGGCTGCATTTCAAACGTCTTCTTTTCATTTCCGTTCAGATCCCACAATTTTATAGTTCCATCACTATTTCCCGTCACCAGTATTTTGCCATCGGGACTAAACGCTATACTATTGACAGAATTAGTCTGCATTTCAAATGTCTTCTTTTCATTTCTGTCCAGATTCCATAGTTTCACAATTCCGTCTCGGTTTCCTGTTACTAGCATTTTTCCATCGGGACTAAATGCTACGCTATTGACATGGTTGCTATGCTCTAAAGTTTTTAGTTTCCTACCATCCAAACTCCACAATTTGAGGCTGCTGTCCCCACTTCCTGTCGCAATCGTCTTGCCATCGGGACTAAAAGCAACACTAGAAACATATTCACTATGTCCAGTAAATGTTTTCTGTTCCTTGCCATCTAGACTCCACAATTTCATGGTTTTGTCATAACTGCCAGAGGCGATCATTTTTCCATCTGGACTAAAGGTGACACTAGAGACATTATCACTATGCCCAGTGAATGTCTTCTGTTTCTTGTAATCCACCAAACTCCACAATTCTACGGTTCCTTCCCCACTTCCTGTCACTAGCATTTTTCCGTCTAGACTAAAGGCAAGCGAGGAAAATGCAGTTACTCCTTCAATTTTTTTTGATATCTCCTTGCCATCTAGACTCCAAAATTTTACGGTTTTGTCGTCACTACCAGAGGCAATCATTTTGCCATCGGGACTAAACGCTACACTATTGACAGAAGCAGTGTGTTCAGCAAATGTTTTCTGTTCCTTGCTATCTAAACTCCATAATTTCACAGTTTTATCCCCACTTGCTGTCGCGATCGTTTTTCCATCTGGACTAAACGCTATGCTATTGACAGAAGCAGTGTGTCCAATCAACGGTTTATTTTCCTTACCATCTAGACTCCACAATTTCACTGTTTCGTCACTGCTAGAAGCAATTGTCTCACCATCTGGACTAATGGCAATACAGTTAACAGGAGTACTATGCTTTTTGAAGGATTTAATTTTTGTGCCATCAAGATTCCATAACGTCACGGTTCCATCCCAACTTCCTGTCACGATCATTTTCCCATTGAGGCTAAAGACCATACTAAAGATCATATAATCATGAGTGAAACGATTTTTTTCTTTGATTTCATATAAAAGTTGAGATAAGTTCGCTGTAACCAACATTTTTGTATCATTTTTTAACCAAAGCTTAAAATCTAATTGCTTTAGCTTCTGAACTGCACTGAATAATTGTAACAATGCATCAATATCTTTCCCTCCCTGAAAAGATGCTTTTGCCTCAAGAGATTTCAGTTTTATATCCGCCAGTTTAATATCATCAGTTGCTTCTTTCACTGCCGCCGCCGCCTTTGCCTGTTCCGCTAAGGCAACCTTCACCTTCCCTTCCGCATCCACAATTTTCGCCTGTGCCACCGCTACCTTCTCCGCCGATTCTTGCGCCACCTTCTCCGCCTCAGCCTTAGCCAATTCCAGATTCTTTTGTGCCTCCTTAACCTTCAGATCCGCCTCTTTTTTCTTCTCATTGGCATCCCTTATCGTTGTCGCCGATGATCGCTTCACTTTTTCCGAGTCTTTTTGAATTTCATCAGCCTTTTTCTGCGCCATTGATACAGAGTTATCAGCTTCTTGTAACTTAGCCTTTGCCTCCTTCTCTGTTTTCTCGACCTTAACATTAGCCTCATTCACAAACTTATTTGCCGACACACTCGCAACCACAGCCAACAAAATCGTCCCCGCCAAAATCCCTGAGCCAATTTTGGTACGCAGCGCTGCCTTCTGCACCGCCTCTCGTAGAATCGCCGCCGCGTGATCGCTTGCATCCTCCACATCGCGACTATTTTTGATATAGGTTTCCTGAAGTTCTGTTGGCTGCGGATCTTTACCCGCACTCTCACCCAACCACATCTCCGCACTTGCGAGATCGTCCCCGCGCAATAACAAACTATCCGATCGCCCTTTACCCCATTCGATCGCCCTCACCAATAGCCGCGTATGACTATGCAAATGCTCTAGATCCAGCGAAATCGTCTCCGTCAGCGTCTTAAACGCCGCCTCAAAATCATCCTGCTCCCGAAACATCAACCAATTGTGCTGCTTGATCCTCTCATGGGCAAGATTCCCATCCTCAAAGTTAAACGCATCGCGCCGCACAATTGGAAACAATCGCTTATTATTTCGCACCGCATGGAGGATTTCCTTCGCGCATACCTCAGAGGCAATCGAATCGGGACTAATCACAAAAATAAAAGTATCCGCAGCTTCGATTCCTTTCTCGATCTCTGACCACCAATCCGAAGTAAGCGGAATATCCTTCCAATCTACCCAAATCTTCTTTTGGCTGCGTTCTAAAGCCTTATATAAGACACTGACAAATTCTTTATCTTTGCGTGAGTAAGAAATAAAAACATCAGCCATAAAAAAATTTTAATTATGTTATTTAAATAGGCTAAAACTTAGATTATCATATGAACAGATTATCATGATTTTCTGAATAAATTTTGTGTCATTAGTCCTGCATTATAAGTTTTTCCCTTACTTTATTTTGTTGTTTTTTGAGGTTGGGTATTATAGTGTTCCAACTAACTTTATAGGCTTTTCTGAAAAACAAATATCTTCTGGAGGAGTTAGCAGGATATCCTTATAAACCAGTATCTAATCTTTTTATCAGTAATTATTTGGTTCTATCAATGTAATCCATAGTCCATTGCAAATTAAAAGGTTCAAATAGTCGATTCATTGGATATGTTGAAGGATTTTCGAGCGATTGACCTAATTTTTTATCTTCACATTCAAGTGCACGTTCCCATGCAGAATTATTAAAATTATAATCTCTCCAAGACCATCCTATTCCAACAGCGAGTACTCCCCCTCCTTTAGAGACAAACTTTTTGATTGCATCGATTTCTTCTTGTTTTAAGTTGCCCCAAGCATTACCAACTATTAGAATATCTACTTCATTAAGATTAATATCTGTAATTGGTGCAGGAATATCATTTACTGTATATTTCCAATTTTCAAATTGTTTTTTCCATTTTGATAATCTTGATAATTTGTCATTTTGGCTCACTGTAAGGATCTCACAATGTCCACTTGAGACAACTATTCTCTGTCTTCCATAACGTCCATTCAACCATTTAAGTACTGTCTTTATAAATTCTTGACTTTCTTCATTTTTGAAATTCAACAATTCATCATGGAGGATACCATCATGGGAAGCTGCTAATATTCTTCCACGCTCAAACTCTCTTAACATTGCAAATATCTGATTGTCTTTTTTTAGTAGCGTTGACCAAGCTTGATCGTTATTGAGTACTTTTAAGACACCTGGTACAGAGTCTGGTCTAATGATCTGATCGATGGACTTTTGACCTAAAAAAGCGAGTTGTAATTTTGTAGTTTCTACGAATAAATTGTCAGCTTCCTTTTTGGCTTTTAGAGCTATGTCTGCCTCAGTACGAGCTTCAGTCTTAGCTTGTAGAGCTTTATCAGCCTCAGCTTTAGCTTTGTTATTAGCTTTATCAGCTTCAGTCTTAGCTTGTAGAGCTTTATCAGCCTCAGCTTTAGCTTTGTTATTAGCTTTATCAGCTTCAGTCTTAGCTTGTAGAGATTTGTTTGCTTCAGTCTTAGCTTTGTTATTAGCTTTATCAGCTTCAGTCTTAGCTTTATCAGCTTCAGTCTTAGCTTGTAGAGCTTTGTTTGCCTCATCCTTAGCTTTTTTATTAGCTTCATTAGCTTGATGCAATGAATTAGTCCCTAAAAAAACTGCAACTCCTGCCATCAAGATAGCTCCAGCCAAAATTACCGCGCCAACTTTGGTGCGTCGTGTCGCTTTCTGCACAGCAGCCTGAAGGATCTCTGCTGCGCGATGATTAGCGTCCTCTACATCACGACTATTTTTGATATAGGTTTCCTGAAGTTCTGTTGGTAGTGGTTCCGTATCTTCATTCTCCGTCAACCACATCTCCGCAGTTTCAAGATCCTCACCCCGCAATAATAAACTATCTTTGCGCCCCAGATCATTCCATTCGATCGCCTTTACCAACAGCCTTGTATGCCGATGTAAATGTTCTAAATCTATCGAAATTGCTAGAGTCAGCTTCTCAAATGCCACCTCAAAATCATCCTGCTCCCGAAACATCAACCAATTATGTCTTTGCAAAACCGCATGAGCAACATTCCCCTCCTCAAATTTCTCCACATCGCGTCTCACAATCGGAAACAATCTCTTATTATGTTTTACAGCATGATCGATTTCCTTCGCACAAACCTCAGAGGCAACCGAGTCAGGACTAATCACAAATACAAACGTATCTGCAGCTTCAATCCCCTTCTCAATCTCTGTCCACCAATCCGAAGTAAGCGGAATATCTTTCCAATCAATCCAGATCTTCTTTTGGCTGCGTTCAAATGCTTCGTATAAGATACTGACAAATTCTTTATCTTTACGTGAGTATGAAATAAAAACGTCAGCCATGAAAACCCTTACCTGACAAGCCTGAAAAATAGCTTTATCTTAACTTAATTTTTAGCTAATAATCAAGTTAAAAATCATTAATTTTTCTTGCTTTCTGCCTCTTCTTTCTCTTTATAGAGTTCCGACAGCGCCTCGCGCATCTCCTCCACCCAACTACTCGTCTCCGACTGAATTACCTTCTCCGTACTGTTGACTAATTTTTTGATGTTATCTGGATTTGCCCTCGCCTCATCCGTCAGCGCGTGCCACCAACACAACAGATTCTCTAAATTGCAAGCAGCTTGGTTATAAGCCATCATGGTCGTATCTAATTGCTTAAAATCCAAAAAACTAGCGATCGCTGTAGCGATCGCATTGGTAATCGCAATCCATATCTCCGCCTGAACCGCCGCCAAAAAAGTTCCCAAACCGCCCCAAACATAAATCGACCATTGCAGAAGTTGCCATTGTCGATCTAGCTTCACTGTTTTACGGCGATACCAACTAAGCTGGTCAATCAATCGATATCCTAAATACTGCTCAACTGTTAGTGGTGAAAATGTTTCTGTATCTTCTCTACAAACATTATTTTTAATTGCTTTTAGTAGTTCCTTACTACCAATCTCTAACCCACTATCAAGAGCTAATCCTGATCGATTCACTTGTGTTTTCATCAAGCGATCGCTAACTACCTGAATCGACTCCGCCAACCGCATATCCGCATCTTTGGGTTCGTAAATACTGAGTGTGCGATAGCAATAGATTTCCTTTTTGAGGATTTCGGCACTAGCTCGCAAAATAATCCAATTCATCCCGCGATCTAACTTCACTGAAGCCGCCAACAAAACACTGACCGTGATCGGCGCAATAATCACCAACCAATAAAAACCATTGCTGAGAATATTGAAAATTTGGCTAAATTCAGGCTTATCCAAACCAATCAATCCGATCAGATGCTTATCCCATGCAGATCTGATTATCACCAAGATTGTCGAAATCACACCCACAACTAAAATTGCAATCCGAAAATTTAAAAAACGCCTCTGCGTTACAACTGCTGTGCGATCATAAACACAAAACAATCGCCATGCATCTTCCAAAAGCGAACGATTAAGTGGATTTGATTCTGGTATCGCTTCCATTAATCCTATTCTCCTGACAGTTTCTGTCTAAGCACTTTCTCTAACTCAGCAATCGGCGCGTCAAGATCGAATAAATGAATTTGTCCCTGTTCTAATAACAATCCTATTTCCTCACGCCGTTCCATATCTGGATGCAACGCTGCATTAGCAATCTCATCAGCCAATCTACCGCTACCTGCGATTGCCACAATCGGCCGATCAACTTTAGTACTTTCCTTAGCATCGACTAAAGCGATCTCGCCACCATTGATTAGTACTGTCACCGATGGATAATCTCCAGCCAATAAACTCGCAATCTTTGCTAACCAAGGCGATTCGTCTCCCCAGTTAAATCCTGCTACAAGAAAGAAATGTGTATGGTGAGGTTCTAAGGGCACAGATTTGAGTGGTGGATTGGTGGTATCAGGTAGTTGGACAAGTCCTATGGGCGAAACACCAATTAGCGGGAATCCAAAACCTGTTTGACGTTTAGCATCTCCCATCAGTTTCATTACCCCTGCATCCGTCCCACCGTCCACCACAAAGCAGCCTAAATTGTTTACTAATGGTGCAAGAACTTCTACAAATAATTTTTGCAATCGTGCAAAATCTTCATCAGAAATTAAACTCGCACCACCAATCACGACTAAAACAGGGCGAGTTTCTTGCAAACCCATTGCATCTATTGCCGCCGATAAGTCTTGCTGACGCTCAACTTCTATGATTTGCGCCACTGATCCATTCTCGAAATTAACTTGAAAGCTGGGTTGCATCTAAGGAGACCGAATTGCTTAGCTTAATGTAGCAAAATTCTGCTAGTCATTATTTGATGTGGCTACAATATCATGCGATCGCAATTTCCAATCTAGCGATCGCAATTACTTTCTAAATCTCCAAGTCCTAATCAACAAAGTCCCCACCGTAATTACCCCGCATAAAATCGTTAAAATCCAATTTTTCGGAGTCCAGTCCACTGCACCGAGATAATTAGAACCGATCGCAATTGTATGGATTGACGCTAATACCAACGCAGGAACCGATAGTAAATGTAAATAGCGCCAAGACTTACCGAGTTTAGTCATCATCCAATCGGAACTAGTAAGTGCGGCAGGAGTCATCAATGCGATCGCGATCGCGCCGAGCCAGATGGAGACCTGATGCCTTGGAATCATGAAGGATAAAGCATCAAAGTTCCATTGGAAAGTATGCTCGATCATGTGGAATGTGTGGGCAATAGATAGAACAAATGCACCGACACCGATCGCACGGCGATAGGTCATTAATCCAGACCAAGGTTTAAAAATATGACTGAGGGGACGGGCGGCGAGAGCAAGGATCAACAAAATTAAACCCGCATGACCTGTGTAGTCCACCATGTCACTGGTGCGTAATAGGGTTAAGATGCCGATGGTGAGCGTAATCCATCCCCCCATGCGAAATAACTGACTACGGCGATCGCGACTTAATAAACCTGCAAACACACCAATACCAATCATTGAGGGTAAAGTACCGATACCAAAAGCCAACATCGTCAATGCCCCCTGTCCCATACTGCTCGTTTCGGCTGCCTTAATCTGGGCGGTATAGAGAAATCCACAGGGTATTAATCCCCAAGTCATCCCCAGTAATGCAGGCATAAGTGGATGGGAATGCAGAGATAACTTCATCATGGCAGCATTGAGTCGTTGGTGGAGGGCAACCATTGCCATAGGATTTAAAAAAGGAATATTAGGCAAGCCTTCGGGCTTAATTTGGGATATTCCCATCCACACTAATAAAGTCCCTGTGAAAATTGCTAACCAACGGCGCAAGTCGCTCTCAATCCCCGCCAACTGTCCGCTAGCTACAAGTACAGAACCGATCGCTCCAATGGCAGCCCCTGTGATCGCATAACTGCAAATTCTGCCAATATTGAGCAATATATGGAAATAAAAATGCTGTTGCCACACTTTAGGCTGATTTTCTTTACCTGAAAGTGAAAAAGCAACGGTCAAAGGTCCACACATGCCCACACAATGACCAAAGCTCCCCAAAAATCCTAAAGCAGCAACAAGCAATAAATCCAACATTCTTTATTTATACCGCTTTGTGCCGAACTATATCTATATCTGTATATAGCGTTTTGAATTACAGGGTTATGTCCCCGCCGAAGGCGGGGACATAACCCTGCTATTTGCCAACATTCGTAGTAAAAGTTAATTCAAAGGGGGCAAAATTTTCACCTTCCCTTGGTGAACCACTCAGTTTTAACTCATATCTTCCTATCTGGGGAAAAGTAACTTCGAGGCTAGGTAATCCAAAATAACGCGCGATAACATTTAGCGAATTGGATAAAGTAAATTTAATGCTGCGATCGCTTAGTGATCGCACCTCCATTTGACAATTACATTTCTCATAGGGAATGATTTCGCCACCCCTTTTAGTCAAAGCGATCCAGATGCGTGTTTTCTTGCCAGCAATGGGGCGATCGTTTGGTTCAATATGAATTGTGCCACCGACTTCCTGTGAAGTTCTCACCTCATGGGCAATTTTAATAGGTAAGGGATTGCTACTTGAATGAGACTCTAGGTTCGGAGCTGTAGATAAATTCAAAGTCAATACAATGGAAGCTAATTCAAGCATGGGTGATCAGAGAAGTTCAAATTGAGCAACAGATTTTTGGTCAAACCAGCAATAAATGTCATAATCTTTACCTTCAATTAGTCAAGCATAAGTAAACTTAAAATCCATATTTATGTAACGTCCGCATAGCAGGTGGTACATAAATATGGGTTGCGTTGATAAATATGCTGAACTACTTACTATTCAGATTTAATAACGCCACAGGCAATCCGAGTTTTGTAATCCACATTAGGAATTGTCGATTTTCCATTTGCACCTGCATGGATGAGGATTGCTGTACCTCCCTGCTTGAGCAAAGAATTTTTGCCAGTACCTAAGGTTAGGGCTGGTAATATGGCGGTTAATGAGCCAGTACCATCCTGCTGCACATTAATGTTGGGCAAATCTCCCGCAGGTTTTTGGTGCTTTCCATCTTCATGCTTGTGATGAAGCTCATGCTCTCCAGTCTGATCTGAAGGTTGGGGATTGAAATGATCGCCAGCAGTCTTAAAGTTTGGTGCGTCACATTTTCCATTTTCATGGAGATGCACCATATGTTCACCCTTTCTGAGTTTCTGCACTTGCAAAGTTACTTTGACACCTGCATGGGTTTGAACAAAGGTGGCAGTTCCTATCTGTTCGCCTTTGATATTGAAAATACGCGAACTAGCTCTAGGGATTTTGGTTTGTTCAGTGGCTATAGCTGTAGTTGGAGTAGCGATCGCTGCTACGGTAGCGCAGGATAGCAAGACTACGAATTTAGATATAAATCGAGATTGAAAATTATTTTGATTCATGCAATTACCTAAAAAATGCAACTTTTATAAATCAACAGTAAAGCCACGCATTGCGTGGCTTTACTGTTGATTTTTAGCCTTTAGCCCAACCGTTCTGAGCTTGCTCTAGGACGTAGTTTGCTACTAAGTTAATTTCCTCGGCGCTAAGTTTTTTGCCAAAAGCAGGCATAGCTCCTTTGCCATTGGTAACTTGCGCGGTAATCGCTTCAACGGTGTTCTTGCCATACTTTTCTAAAGCATCTGCTTTCAAGGTTTTGGCTGCGACTACATTATTTCTGCCACCTGCATGACATTGAGCGCAGTTATTGTTAAAGATTTTTGCCCCTGCGGATACTTCTGCAAATGCGGGCTGACTGAAGGTGAGACTCATTAAAATAGTTAAGGCGATCGCGAGGATCGAAAAAATGCGTTTCATAGTTTATTTATTCCTTTATATATTCACGAAAAATAAGGGCAAAGCCTCCGCTAATGCCCTACGCGGTTTTAGCCGCAAAGTCGAGTTGAATTTTAGTCTGTACTCATCATGATGGTATTTGCTCAGTCAGTCAAAAGACAGCGCGTCAAACAAGAGAGAGCTTGCTTTTTTTATGTAAACTATATAAAATTTAGATAAAGTTTAGTCATTCATTGGAGAGTCAGACGATGGAACCAGTTTCTCTCATTATTACTGCGTTAGTTGCTGGTGCGGTTGCTGCTTCTAAGGATGTAGCAGAAAAAGGCGTTAAGGATGCTTATGAGGGTTTAAAAGCGCTGATTAAGCGTAGGTTTGCTGACAATAATGGGGCAAAAGTGGTTTTAGAGGAACATGAAAAAGATCCTGAAACCTATGAAGTACCACTCAAGAAGAAATTAACTGAGGCCGCGATCGATCGCGATGCAGAAATTCTGAGAGCCGCCGAGGATGTACTGAAACAAAATGATCCTGAAGGGTTTAAAGATGGCAAATACAATACAACTGTAACGGTTGCGGGTGATGTGTTTGGTGTTGCTGGTACAAACACAGGAACGGTTAATGTTGGGAATGTGAATAAGGGGAAATAAGCGAAGATATCTAAGCCCCCTAAATCCCCCAATTCTGGGGGACTTTGAAAGAATTTTATTTTCTTGTTCCCCCTAAGTCCCCCAATTCTGGGGGACTTTGAAAGATAGTTCTTTTCTTGTTCCCCCAGAATTGGGGGCTAGGGGGCAATTATCAGTAATTAAGTTTAATAGAGGTTTATGTGACTGAACCCCATTCCGATGTATCTGCTCAAGATGTTTTTGGCGTTGCTGGGACAAACACAGGAACGGTCAATATCACCTATATTTCTCAGACAAAATCTGATGCTGAGATTCAGGCTAGCAAACTGATTGAGGCTTCGCCTTATCTGGGTTTGGAGAAGTTTGGTGTAGAGGATCATGATAAATTTTTTGGGCGCGATCGCTGGATTGAAAATTTAACAGAGCATTTAAAACATAAGAATGTGCTTTTGCTTTTGGGCGCATCTGGCAGTGGGAAATCATCGCTGATTCAGGCGGGATTAGTGCCTGCGTTAAAAAAGCAACCAAGTTTGAGTCTATTTAAGCTATTCTCTTTTGTTCCTGATGTTAGTCCCTTTGAATCTTTTTATGTCTCTCTTCAACCTACATACAAATCGAAAGCGAAACTGGCTCAAATAGTTAAAGAGGATACGTTAATTCAAGTGGAGCAATCTCTGAAGCAGGATGCTCAGTGGTTGATTTTTATCGATCAATTTGAGGAGTTGTTTACGCGCACACCGAAGACAGAGCGGGATTTGTTTATTAAAAGTCTGATTAAGTTGATTGAGAAATCAGATAGTTCTATTAAAGTCATTTTGACGATGCGGGCGGATTTTCTGGATAAATTAAGTCCTTATCCAGACTTAGGGAAACTCCACGATCGCTATAGTTTGATGCTCACAGATATGGACGATCGCGATCTGAGATTGGCGATCGCGGAACCTGCGGCTAGAAATGGCGTTGTTTTTGAAAAGGGATTAATCGAGCAAATTATTGCTGATTTTAAGCAACAGGCTGGTTCTTTGCCGCTTTTGCAATATACCTTGAATTTATTGTGGAATAAGGATGATCTGCAAGACAGGGTTTTAAATGCTGAGACTTATCAGGAGTTGGGGGGCGTAACGGGCGCACTTCAGCAACAGGCGAATAGGATTTATGGTCAATTTAATGAACAAGAACGGAAAGTCGCGGAGCAAATTTTTCTAGAGTTAATCGAGTTGTCGGGCAAGGAGGCGGTGAGTAGAAGGGCTGACAAGGCGATTTTTGAGGTGGATGCGATCCAAAAGGATGTGCTGGATCAACTGATCGATCATCGGCTTTTGGTGAGCAAGGGAGAAGATGGCAAAGCGACGGTGGAAGTTGCCCATGAGGAATTGCTGCGTTCTTGGAAGGTGTTACAGGATTTAATTCGAGAAAAGGAGGAGATCATTGTCCTCAGAAATCGCTTGTATGCGGATGCGAACCAGTGGCATGAGTTGGGTCAGCAGGATCGGCAAAAAGCTAATAGCGAACTCTGGAATGGCTCGAAGTTGGCGCGAATTGTGGAACTCCAAAAGGAAGGATCTCTGCCTAATTTGGATGCGATAGCGATCGCGTTTATTGAGTCGAGTGTCACGCAAGTGGAACGACAGAAGAATGAAAAGATTAGAACCGCGAGGCGAATTGCGGCGGGTTCGTTGGTGGCGGTGCTGATTAGTGCGGGGTTGGGGTGGATGGCTTGGCAAAAAAATAGAGAGGCAGAACTTAATCTTGCCGATGCTCTTGGATCTGCGTCTTTGTCTCTGTTGGATAAGGGAAAGGAATTGGATGCTTTTGTTACAGCAATTAAGGCAGGGAAAATCCTACAAAGCCAACGGGTAAGCCGTCCAGAGGTGACAAACGCTCTGCTAGAAGCTCTTAATGAGGGAGGCGAACGTAACCGCATAGAAGGGCATGATAGTTCTGTCATAAGAGTGAGTTTTAGCCCCGATGGCAAGACTTTGGCTTCTGGTAGTGGTGACAAGACAATCAAACTTTGGAATCTAGAGACAGGAACTGAAATTCGCACCCTCAAGGGGCATGAGAAAGCTGTCAATAGCTTGAGCTTCAGCCACGATGGCAAGACTTTGGCTTCTGGTAGTGATGACAAGACAATCAAACTCTGGAATCTGGAGACAGGAACCGAAATTCGTACCTTCAATGGGCATGATATTTCTGTCACAAGAGTGAGTTTTAGCCCCGATGGCAAGACTTTGGCTTCTGGTAGTGAAGATAAGACAATCAAACTCTGGAATCTAGAGACAGGAAACGAAATTCGCACACTCAAAGGACATGATAACTTTGTCTTTAGCGTGAGTTTTAGCCCCGATGGCAAGACTTTGGTTTCTGGTAGTGGTGACAAGACAATCAAACTCTGGAATCTAGAGACAGGAAACGAAATTCGCACCCTCAAAGGACATGATAACTTTGTCTTTAGCGTGAGTTTTAGCCCCGATGGCAAGACTTTGGTTTCTGGTAGTGGTGACAAGACAATCAAACTCTGGAATCTAGAGACAGGAACCGAAATTCGCACTCTCAAGGGACATGATAACTTTGTCTTTAGCGTGAGTTTTAGACCCGATGGCAAGACTTTGGTTTCTGGTAGTGGTGACAAGACAATCAAACTCTGGAATCTAGAGACAGGAACCGAAATTCGCACCCTCAAGGGACATGATAACTCTGTCTTTAGCGTGATTTTTAGTCCTGATGGCAAGACTTTGGCTTCTGGTAGTTGGGACAAGACAATCAAACTCTGGAATCTAGAGATAGGAACCGAAATTCGCACTCTCAAGAGGCAGGAGAACTCTGTCAATAGCGTGAATTTTAGTCCCGATGGCAAGACTTTGGCTTCTGGTAATAGTGCCTATAAAATCAAACTTTGGAATCTAGAGACAGGAAACGAAATTCGCACTCTCAAGGGACATGATAACTCTGTCTTTAGCGTGAGTTTTAGCCCCGATGGCAAGACATTGGCTTCTGGTAGTGTTGACACGACAATCAAACTCTGGAATCTAGAGACAGGAACCGAAATTCGCACTCTCAAGGGACATGATAACTTTGTCAATAGCGTGAGTTTTAGCCCCGAAGGCAAGACTTTGGCTTCTGGTAGTGGTGACTATACAATCAAACTCTGGAATCTAGAGACAGGAACCGAAATTCGCACCTTCAAAGGACATGATAGCTCTGTCTATAGCGTGAATTTTAGCCCCGATGGCAAGACTTTGGCTTCTGGTAGTGGTGACTATACAATCAAACTCTGGAATCTGGAGACAGGAACCGAAATTCGCACCCTCAAGGGACATGATAACTTTGTCATTAGCGTGAGTTTTAGTCCTGATGGCAAGACTTTGGCTTCTGGTAGCTTTGACAAGACAATCAAACTCTGGAATCTAGAAACAGGAACCGAAATTCGCACCCTCAAGGGGCATGATAAGTCTGTCGGGAGTGTGAGTTTTAGCCCTGATGGCAAGATTTTGGCTTCTAGTAGTAAAGACAAGACAATCAAACTCTGGAATCTGGAGACAGGAACCGAAATTCGCACCCTCAAGGGGCATGACGGCAGTGTCTTGCACGTGAGTTTTAGTCCCGATGGCAAGACTTTGGCTTCTGGTAGCAGTGATACCACTATCAAACTCTGGAATCGTAATACAGGTTGGGATTTAGACGCTTTGATGGGGCGCAGTTGCGACAGAGTACGCGCTTATTTAACCTACAACATTAACGTCAGCGAAAGCGACAGACATCTCTGCGATGGGATTGGTACGCAAAAGTAGTCGAATCGCAAATGTAAAACTGATCGCTAGCTTGTGATCTAGACCATCAGGTGAAGGTCAGAAACTTTTTGTAAATTAAAATCGTCTTTCGATATATCAAAGTACTATATTGCAGGCAGATCAAAAATTCAGACTAAATTTAGATTAAGTGTTTAGGTTAAGTCCGAATAAATTTTGACAGAATGCCTAAGAATACGATCTAAACTTTGCTAACTACCTATAGCCTGAGATTTTCGGGGAAATTATATGAAGCGTCCTTTGAAACCAATATCTGCACCAATATTTGCATCCCTATTGGCAGCATTAGTCAGCGTCGCCACCGCAATGCCTAGCTTCGCCGCCGATCCGTTTCGCACCTCAAATGCTAGGGCGATCGGTAGCGAAACCCAAAAAGCCTTTGAACTAATGTTTAAAGAGGGCAACTATGTAGAGGCAGTGAAGCAAATAGACAAAGCCATAGGTACAGAAGCTGATGAGCCACTCGTCTTTGCGTTGCGGGCTTCGACTTTTTATGCCAAAGAAGACTATCTAGGAATGCAAGTAGCTGGCAAACGAGTTCGGCGCAATGCTGAGGCATTACAGGGGAAAGATAACCTCCGTGCCTATCTTTATCTAGCTGCAAGTGACTTGATTGAAGCTGGATATATTGTTAAAACTGAAGGCGTATCTAGCGCCCCTAGAGCTTTGCCCCTTGTGCAGAGTGTATTTGACAATATCAAAAAAGCACAGGATATCGACCCTAACGATCCTGAGCTGAATTTGATTAAGGGCTATATCGATATGCTGATTGCCTCAGTACTACCTTTGTCTGACCTTGAGTCTGCATTAGCAAGCCTGAAGCAATATGCGGCTCCTGACTATCTGAAATGGCGTGGTATTGCTCTAGCCTATCGTGATGCAAGAATTGCGGCTCCTGCCTTAGAAGCCGTAAATAAGGCACTAGTTTCTGCACCTAACAATCCAGAGCTATATTATCTGAAGGGGCAGGTGTTGTGGATGGGGAATAACGTGCCTGAGGCGAAAAAACAATTTGAACTCGCTCTGAGTAAAGCCAAGCAGTTGAACCCAAGTCTGTTATCTGAAATTCGTGAGCAATGTCGTAATATCTCAGGTGGGGTAGCCTGTCCTGAAAAATAATTGACGCTCATCCTAAGAAAATGTCAGTTCGGGTTAAGCTGGCAAATTTTAAAAGCCCAAAAGTAAAAGCCTTGCTAAGCAAGGCTTTTACTTTTGGGCTTTGAGAGAGGGTTTGCTACGCAAACTCTCTCTCAAAACTCGCGTAAAGAAAGGTGACGCAAAGCGTCACCTTTCTTTTTTATAAGCATCACTAACTACAGCCTGACTGGGGCAATTTTCGCTACACTATTGCCAGCTATTTCGTAGGAAACCCGTATTTTCCCTACATATATTTATATAAGGCAAGCAAAAACTCATGGCGCAAGACATTAAACTGGTCGTGGTAGATATTGATGGCACGATTAGCGGTGATGCCAATCAGGTCAATGATGCAGTTAAAGAGGCAGTCAAAGCAGCTCAGGCAAAGGGGGTAAAGGTCGCGATCGCCACAGGGAGAATGTATCGCTCAGCATTACGCTTTCATGAAGCGATCGCCTCAGATATGCCATTGATCTCCTATCAAGGTGCATTTATTAAAGATCCTCAAACCGATGAATTAGTAGGACATTGGCCAGTTGAACTAGAGCAGGCTCTTTCTTTGTTAGATGATCTGGGCGAATTTGCGACCCATGACCAGCTTTCGATTCATATCTATGTCAATGATGAACTCTATGTTCGCAAAATGACTGCCCAAACCCAAGCCTATGCCGAACGTTCTAAGGTTGGCGTTAAGGTAGTTGGTGATTTGCGCGAATTTTTGACTAGTGCTAGTACCGATCATCCCCCCACAAAAATTCTGGCTCTGAGTGATACCGCCGAACTAGTAACGGAAATGCTAAGAGTATTGAAAGATCGCTATACGCCGCAGCAACTTTATCTCACGAAGTCGGTGGCGACATTCTTTGAGGCAACCAATCCGATCGCTAATAAAGGTACTGCCGTAAAACATTTAGCAGAGAATATTTTGGGATTTGATCGCTCTCAGGTTTTAGCGATCGGTGATAACTTCAACGATTTAGAGATGATCGAATATGCAGGCATCGGTGTGGCGATGGGTAATAGTCCTGAAGGATTAAAGCCTCTCGCGGATTGGGTTGCGCCTAGTGTGGAAGATGATGGTGCAGCCGCAGCGATCGCCAAATTTGTTTTAAGTAGTCAAGCATAAGTAAACTTAAAACCAATATTTCTGTACCGCCCGCGTAGCGGGCGGTACAGAAATATTGGTTTCGTTTATAACTATGCCGAGCGACTTATAAGATATGACACTCTAGGCACTTAAGCCTCTGGTTCAATTCCTGCCGCCTTGAGTTGAGCAAGTAAGCGATCAGCGCGTTGGCGTTCTTGTTCAGCGCGTTGGTGTTCTTGCTCAGCGCGTTGATATTCCTTGGTTGCTCTTTGGCTTTCAATCTCAGCACGTTCTGAGCCAGTGATTAATAAATTGCCTTGAGCATCCCACCAACGGAGCCAAGGTAGTTCTATATTTTGATATTGTCCTTGCCAAATCCCGATCTCAACCCCCAGTTGTTCAATGGGGTAATGTCCGCGCTCATTAGCGGGTACAAGTTTAAATTGATTGCCAACAAATTGATATAGCTCAACGCTAGCAGTTTGAACCTCGTAAATGCCATAAAAAGCAGGACGAATCACCTGTTCATAGATGAAGAATTTACCTTTCCAAGGCGTTTTATCCCTCTCTTCCTTACCAGTTCCAGACACAAATTCCAAAATGATTAACGGAGCAATAAATTCTTGCCAGAGAACATAGGAACGTCGCGGAATCCCATTTAATAATGGGGGTACATTTGGTACATAAAACCAATCGGGAGCCTCTGCTCCTTTTTCGGGAGGTTCAGTCATGCGCCAATAAATGCCGCTATCCTGACCGATCGCATATTGTCCATCGGGATGGATTTTTTGTAATACAGGCTCTATTGAATCTGTCAGGAGAATACTTTGGGGATGCTCTTGGAAATTTTTCACAAATGTGCCATCTGACTCTGGCAGTTGGGTGTGATCGGGTAGTACAACAGGATCTATAGATGGATCGATTGTGAAAGTCATGACTTTCGATCTTCCTCATTGTCATTATGTTTATATTATAAATAGCTCAGCATGGTTGTAAACTCAACCCAAATTGTGTGGCTGCCCACATAGCGTGCAACCACACAGTTTAAGTTTTAAGTTTATCTATGCTTAATACCAATTCACGAAAGTATGACAACACTTTCGCGAATTAAAAAACAAGCCCAGTAAGGATTTTTAAAACTAAAAATGGCGTAGCCATTTTTAGTTTTGGTATAACTACTCAATTCTTTGAGCAAATTCTATGACTACACTTCAGCCTCAAGAAGTCATTAATCAGCGCTATCAATTAGAACGTCAACTAGGTCAGAATGCAGGACGAGAAACTTGGCTTGCCAAGGATTTGCAGCAAGAGAATGAACTGGTGGTGGTCAAGCTATTAGCTTTTGGAGGGAATGTGCAATGGGAAGATTTGAAACTGTTTGAACGGGAGGCAAATGTACTTAAACAGTTAGATCATCCAAGGATTCCTAAATATCGCGATTACTTTTCCATTGACGATCGCTCTTTGTGGTTTGGACTCGTACAGGAATATATTCAAGGAAATTCTTTGCGAGAATATATTGCTCAGGGACATAAATTTACAGAAGTACAGGTCAAACAAATGGCGATCGCCATTTTAGAAATTCTCATTTATCTGCATGAATTGAATCCTCAAGTTCTCCATCGTGATATTAAGCCTAGTAACTTGATTTTGGCTGGTAAAGAAGGGGAATCTAGAAATATTTATCTGGTGGATTTTGGAGCAGTACAGGACAAAGCTAGTGCTGAAGGCAAATCTTTTACCGTGGTCGGAACCTATGGCTATGCGCCGATGGAACAATATGGAGGTAGAGCCGTAGCTGCCTCTGATCTCTACGCTTTGGGTGCAACGATGATTCATCTATTGACGGGGATTTCTCCTGCGGATTTACCACAGGATGATGATGCAAAGATAGTTTTTCGCGATCGCACCAGTGCTAGTTCTCATCTAGTGCAATGGATTCAAAAATTAGTAGAGCCTACAGTCAAAAAACGCTATGGGTCAGCGAGAGAGGCTTTACAAGCTCTCAAAGAACCATCGGCTCCCTTAGTAAAACCTCAAGTTAACTCGAATATATCTGCCCCAACTGCCACGGTTCGCCCCAAGCGTAGAGTTTATCCACCAGACAATACCAATATCCAAGTTGAGCAATCGGCAAACCAACTGAGAATTATTATTCCTTGTCAGATCTGGACAGCAATTGCGATTTGGGTATTAGTTATTGTAATTAGTTTCTTTCTTCAGCCATTTTTTCCTAGTATCCTGATACTCATTGCGACTATAGGAAATTGGAGCTACATTGGTGTTGCTTTCATCTTACTACTATTGCTCATTGGCACTGTAAATTCCCTAACAACCATCATCTTAGAAATCGGTGAGCAAGAAACTTGGTTAAGGCGATCGCTACTTGGCAAAATTTACTGGCACGCGAAATTTCCCACCCGTGAATTTCAAAGGGTAGAGCCACAATGGAAAATGATTGAAAGAAAGAATAGTAACTTTTTCAATTGGCTCGCTTGGGCTGCGAGTGAACCCAGTGAAGATAACTCAATGAAGTCTAATGTGATTCTCTATCTAGCGGGAGTTCCCTATACTTTGGCAGTATCCGATTTGCGACCAACGGAGGTGAGTTGGTTAATCGATGTACTTGAAGATTTTTTACATCAAATTAAGATCGGTAACTCTAGATGATTTTTTGAGTGGTTCATTCTAAGCTATAGCCTTGCTGACATCTTGTTTTCATGAAATATGTGAATATTATGATGCGATCGCGTTTTCACAATGTTAAATACTTACATATTCTGGGTTTAGCTGTTTTTGGTGTATTTGCGATCGCTGCGGGTTGCTCCAATCCCTTCGCGACTGCCAATACCCCCGACCAAATTCGCCTCGGAACCTTTAATCTGGAAAATTTTGATGGATTGAACTCAGCAAAGGTTGATGCGGTGAGCCAAATTATTGAGCGGAATTTTGATGTCATCGGCTTACAAGAGGTCAGTCCCGTCGCTGCGGAGAAGCTCAAAGAGAAGTTGAATAAATCTCAAAAATGGAACTTTATCTTAGGAGAATCGGGCAATAAACAAAGGGTCGCTCTTTTCTATCGCCAAGATGAAGTATCTGCTCAAAAAGTGACGGAATGGAAACAGGTAAATATCACAGGGACTTTGCGATCGCCCCTTGTCACCTACATCAAAGCTGGACAGAAGTTTGATTTTACCTTAGTAGTAGTGCATCAAAAGGGTAGTGGCGGTGCTGAGGCTGATCGCCTGCGTCAACATCAAAGCGATATCCTACGGAAAGAGGTTGATCAATATCAAAAGAATTCTCAATCCGATCCTGACTTGATTCTGGTCGGCGATTTCAATAGTCCCACATGGGCAGAACAAAATCGAGGCTTACGTGATGCACCCTTGACCTTCTTAACAAGATCGGTGGAAACCAATGCTCAAGAGAACTGTTTGAAAAAACATGGTCAACCGAAAACCCCTGATGGTCGTCCGCGTTATTCCAATCGTGGCACTGGTTGCGTCATCGACCATATTGCTGTTTCCAAAGCTCCTAAGGGTGCAGAAGAAGAATATATTCCTCAATCAGTGCAAATTCTCGATCCGCAAAAAGATTTAGGCTTTGATAGCGATCGCACCTATTTTTCTAACGTCTCTGATCATCTGCCCGTTAGAGCTATCTTTCGTACAAAATAATGAAGATGATGCAAAGCATCACCTTCATTATTTTTCGCGTTCTGGAAGTAAATGTAAAAGCGAAGGAACAACCGAAATCACAACAATAGCGATCGTAATAGGAAGCAAATATTTATCAACATCAGGAATAACATTTCCCAATCCATAACCCAATAGAGACAAACCAGAAGTCCAAATCAAGCCACCAACTAGATTAAACTTAAAGAATGTTTCATAGTCCATTTTCCCAATGCCTGCGACGATGGGGGCAAAAGTGCGAACAACGGGCAAAAAGCGAGCTAGGATGATAGTTTTTTTTCCATGCTTATCATAAAAGTTTTGTGCCTTGATAATATGCTTCTTATGGAAAAATATCGAATCTTCTCTAGAAAATAATTTATGCCCAAAGCGTTTGCCTGTAGCATACCCCACGTTATCTCCCAGCACTGCACAAAAAAAGCATCCGATAATCAGTGCAAAAATATTGAGCTTTCCTATAGAAGCCAAAAAACCTGCGGCAAATAGAAGCGAGTCCCCTGGTAAAAAGAAACCGATAAGTAGACCAGATTCTGCAAAGACGATCGCCCAAATTGCTAAATGACCACCGATAGATCCCAGAGAGTCAACTAATTGCTTCGGTTCTAAAATATTCACGCTGCCTTAATACCTTTTTTAATCTTGTTTTATAGCACTTTGTATTGATTCAAATGCCAATAAATTTTTAGAAAAACTAGCAGATTGGCTAGTTTTTCTAAAAATTTGTTACGGCTCAATGACTCTATTGAGCCGTAATGGAGAGGATTATAGTCCTGAAGGTAAACCCGTTGGCTTGCCCTTAATACTGGTGACGACTCTTCCCCAGCCAGCTTCACCGCCGCCATCCCAAAAAATTTGCTGCATTACCGTATAGGTATAGGGATCATAAGCTCCACCAACCCCAACATCATAGCTATCGCTAGCCCCATGACGAGTTCCGTAAGGATCATGGACAAGCCAAACTTTTTTGTTAGGGTCATGTCCCACGATCAGGCAAATGTGACCACTGCCTTTATACGCAAATCCTACAACTACAGGAATATTTGCCTTAAGAGACATTAAGACATCTTTTGCGGAGAGGGAATAGCTAAAGTAAGAGTTGATACCGAGTTCTTTCAATGCCCATGTTTGAGCATCGTGATCAGTGGTATCACCGTACTTACCCACGATTCGCATATAGACAGATTCGGGTTCGGCAAATCCCTGTGCTTTTGCCATAGTTGTCAAGGCTCCATTTAGCACAAAATCGGCTAGCATCGTATTGCTAGTCGTATTGCACTGTCGCCAACCAGGTCCAAAGATTGCCTGATCATTATCTAATTGTGAACAATATTTGACTGGTAGTTTAATCAGGGTATTAAGATCTTCTCCCTCAATTTTGATATGAGGATCGTAGGCATAGACCTTTTGCAGTTGCGCTTTGCCATCTAAGGCAGGGAATGGAGAGGCAAGAGTTAGCAGAAGATGTTGATTGCGATCGGGGCTATACTCAGTCACAAAAAAAGACTGCCCCTTTTTGATAAAAATCTTCTCGGAATCGGCTAAATCCGTTGAGCCAAGCAACTTTTTTTTCAGAAAAGTGTCTGCTTCGGCGATCGCTTTGGGCATAGGATAACCTCGGAGTGAATGCGATAATTATGTAAATCATCGCATATCACAATCAGGAATTATTTATAGATTTTTGAAATCTTGTATTTATCAACTATTTATAAGTAGCTAGTCATAAATAAACTGAAAACCGAAAAGATTGTTCCGTCCGCTACGCGGGCGGAACAATCTCTGGTTTTAGGTTTTAATATGCTCATCTACTTAGCTGTCGTCAAGTATGTAAAATCCAATAAGAGAATGGTGGCGCTTTGCGCTGCCATTCTCTTATAAATCATTGGTGGTCTATTGCGCTGTCTCTCATTGTGAGGTTTTAAATTATAATGACGCTGTAACTTAATGGCACAATGTCTTAGCGCAATTAAACACTTAACCCTATGGAAATATCAGCAGTGCCTACAGAGGTGTGCACCCTTCATCCTGAAAGCACTTTGGGTAAAATATATCTTGATTGGATGCCTCAACCAGGAAACTATATTGATTTAGAAGGTAAAACCTATGTGATCTTAGAGCGCCGTCATCGATATCAGTTTCGGAGAGGAAAATATAACTTATTTAGGGTCTTAGTATATGTACAACCAGCACCAGAGAATTTAGAAAGAAGCTTGGTGAATGGACGTTGGATAATTGGGGATGGAAGTTGTCGATATAACGCAGGTTCGGAAATACTTCGTTGTGCGGTCAATCCGAATGGCCCTTGTCAGGGATGTCGCTTTTGGGAAGCATAAAAAAGGCGGCGCATTGCGCCGCCTTTTTTGGGAAGTTAGAATTGAAGACCCACGCCAGCTTGGAGAGAGGTTCCTGCAGAACCATTACTTTGTCCATTAAATGGAATTACGGCATTGCTATAAAGCAACATATTTTTGTTGAGACTAACTTCGACACCAGGTTGAACTGCAAAGGCAGTTTGATCACCCGTCATGCTGCTGTTACCACCAACTTTAAAGGAAGCACCAGCACCAAGATAAACGTTAGTGCGATCGCCTACTGGCAAGTCATAGGAAACAGTAGGAACAATGGAAGTACCGCCATTACCAAAGAGAACAGAACTTCTAACGGAAAGTGGTACGTCATCAAACTTATAGCGACCTGCTAAGTTTGCGCCAACGTTAGAAGGGTTAGTAGCCAATCCTTGGAGAGATATGCCAGCACCTACATAGCTACCTGGTAATTTTACTTCTTCGGCTGAGGCGACTGCGCTAAAGGAGGTAAGAACTGAAGTAGCGATCGCAACACCTAAATAGATTTTTGTAAGAGCTTTCATGAGATTGATTTCCTGCTGAACTATGCCTATTTTGACTGGAGATAATTGGCATAGTTCCCATGTTCCCTTTAATCTCAAAAGGGCAGAAATCCATTCACCGACTGGATTTCTGCCCTTTTGAGTGGTTTCTATCTCTAGAGAATCATGCTAATGGGTGAGAGATATAAAAGGAACTTGGCTTTGGTAAGTTCCTTTTGATGAATCTTTTTAGGAATAATTTCCTGCGGTGGCAACCTCGCGTAATTGCAAATCACAACTTCTCCAGACTTGACCATCGATCGCTGTTTGTTCGATCAGACTAGCGAGACGGAGGGTTTTTAAAGCTTGATCACCGCCGACGGAGGGTTGTGCCTTATCACGAACACAGGCAACAAAATGCTCTAGTTCGGCGTGCAGTGGCTCAATGTTGCTGGTATAGACTTTTTCGATGAAGCCATCTTGACGATAGAGGACTTGTCCGTAATCGGTTGTCCAGTTGGCTGTAGTTTGACGGTGAATCAAAATTTCGTTATTGAGGAAATCGGACTCGGTGAGGGAGTTGGTACAGTGAGCCGTGATTTTGCGCTTTTTGCGATGGGTAACTTTGCTGGCGGTAAGCGTAGCGATTACGCCATTTTCAAAACCGATGGTAGCGGTTACATAGTCGAGATAGCTGGATTCTGGGGAAACGCGATTACCATGAGCGGAGACGCGCACGATCGCTGATGGTACTAGTTCAAGGATCAGATCAATATCGTGGATCATCAAATCGAATACGACCGAGACATCATTTGCCCTTTGGGAATAGGGACTCATGCGATCGGCTTCGATCGCTAAAATCGTCTCATGCTTTAAAACTTTGCTGAGTTCTTGGAAAGCGGGGTTAAATCTTTCAATATGGCCAACTTGGAGAATACGGTTATGGTCGGCAGCAATTTTAACTAAGGCTTCGGCTTCTTCGATGGTGGCGGCGATCGGCTTTTCGATCAGCACATGTACGCCAGCCTTCAGGCAAGTTGTGCCAACATCGTAATGTAGGCGAGTGGGAACGGCGATACAAACTGCATCAACGAGGGGTAAGAGTTCGCGGTAGTCTTCAAAATAAAGTACACGGTGTTTGTTTGCTGTATCACGCCCACGCTCTACACTGACATCGGAAACACCAATCAATTCTGCATCCTTGAGCAAGCTGAGGACTCTTGCATGATGCTGCCCCATATTACCGATACCAATGACACCAACCCTTATGGGATCGTGGAAATTACGATTGGGGCTCATACTCCTCACACACGCTCAATAAACACGCTCAGTTTGTCCAAAATCGTAACATGGATGTATAACGCTTTGCGCTCTAAATAGAAAGCACCCCTAGGGTGCTTTCTATCAATAGGGATCAACCTGTATTCCGCATACCTGCCGCAATGCCGTTAATAGTGAGTAATGCCCCACGTAATAGCTCGTTCTTGGAATAGCGCGATCGCAGATCGACGGTATCAGGACGATGTTGACGGAGACGCTTGAGTAAAGATGCTTGAATAAATCCAAGTGGCACAATTGAGCCATTGCGGAGCTGCACTGATCTTTGGAGATCGCGATCGCTATCTAGCATTTGTTTTTGACCTGTGATCAATTGCAGTACTTTGCGTGTGCGTTGAAACTCTTCGGTGATTTCCGCAAATATTTCGACAAAGGCTTCCTCGTAACCCTCTTTAGTTAGCTCTCGCATGTAGTGATGGGCGATTTGCAGATCGGTTTTGGCGATCGTCATCTCGACACGGGAGATCGCCGTTTTAAAGAATGGCCATTTGCTGTAGAAATATTGCAATAGTGACAAATGCCCGTCGGGGTTTTCTTGGAGAAATTCTTCTAGGGCTGCACCGATGCCATACCAAGAGGGTAATAAAAAGCGGCTTTGTGTCCAACTAAATACCCAAGGAATGGCTCTGAGACTGCCAAGATCGCGCTTACCCGCACGACGGGCAGGACGGGAGCTGATTTGTAACTGGCTAATTTCTTCGATCGGCGTAACTTGGTGAAAAAATTCCACCAGATTCGGCTGCTCGTAAATTAAATGGCGATACACTTGGCGCGATCGCTTAGAAATTTCTTCCATCGTGTCCAGCCAGCAATCGAGGGTATCGGTGCTACTGGGTAATAGGGCAGCTTGAATAACTGCTGTGGTGATCGTTTCGAGGTTGTAAAGAGCGATTTCGGGCAATGAATACTTTGAGGCAAGTACTTCACCCTGTTCGGTGATCTTGATCCTGCCTTCGATGCTGCGACCGGGTTGCGCCAAGATTGCCTCATAGGTCGGGCCACCACCACGTCCAACTGAGCCGCCACGTCCATGAAACATCCGTAGTTCCACCTGATATTTTTGGCAAACATCTTGCAGCGCCCGCTGGGCTTTATAAATTTCCCAGTTACTACTCAAAAATCCTGAATCTTTGTTGCTGTCAGAATAGCCCAGCATCACCTCTTGTAGATGATCGTGACTTTCAAGATAGGCGCGATAGAGGGGCAATTCAAACAACTCCGTCATAATTGGCGGTGCGCTTTGCAAGTCCTCGACCGTTTCAAAGAGGGGGGCAATGCTGAGGGAGCCTTTGCCTGTAGCAGGGTCGTAGAGTCCTGCTTCCTTGGCGAGGAGCAATACTTCAAGAATATCGCTGACACTACGGTTCATACTGATCACGTAGTTGTTGCAAATTTCTACGGAAAATTCCTGTTGAACCTTTGCCACCATCCGAAATGTCTCAATAATCTCGTTGGTTTTGGTACTAAAGTTTAGATTGGCAGGGATCATTGGGCGGCGCGTTTTTAGCTCTTGCGTTAACCAAGTCACCTTTTCTACTTCAGTGAGTTCATCGTAAGGCTTGGGTAAAAGTTGCAAGGTCTCGGCAATTTCGGTGATCGTATTGCTATGCTGCGTACTTTCTTGGCGAATATCAAGGTGTGCTAGGTGAAAACCATAGACCTCAACTTGGCGGATCAGATTCTCAAGGGGCTTCGGATTGAGTTTGGTTTCGATTAAACTGGCTTGAACTAGCTTTAACTCTGATAAGAAGTCGGCAACATTGGTATATAGCTGATGCTCTTGCCCTTTGGTAGACAATTCCATTTCCGAGGCTTGCCAACCGCTATGGCGAAGCTTTTGATTGCGATCGCGCGTTCTCTCTAGTCTATTTTTGATGTAGGCGAGTTTGAGTCGATAAGGCTCTTGGCGGAATTTGATCGAATATTTCTCGTAAATTTCAGGTAAATGGATTTGGTCATCACCAAGGGAGTCTAGTAAATCTTGAGAGACATCACTGAGGCTTTGGGATAGTGACAGTAAACGGCTGAGGCGATCTACGGACTTAATATATTTGTTTAAAACTAGATTGCGTTGATAGCAGGCGGTTTGCCATGTGACTTCGGGGGTGACATAGGGATTGCCATCGCGATCGCTGCCAACCCATGAACCAAATTTGCAAAAGTCATAGCGCGGTAACTTTAGTTTCGGAAAAGTTACAGAAATTGCGGAGGCAATGCGATCGTAAAGAACTGGGATCGCATCAAATAAAACTTCCTCAAAATAATGTAGGGTGTAGTCGGCTTCGTCTAAAACAGTGGGCTTAATTTGGTTTAGCTCATCAGTGCGCCACCAGAGACGGATTTCCTCTGCTATTTGGTCTTGTAATGAGGCTGCTTCCCAGTTCATAGCGATCGCTTGGGTGACAGCTTCATCGCCACGAAAGCCGATTAAGCGATCTAATTCCTTGAGCATCTTGGCGATCGTGCGCTGCTTCTCTCGAATGGTATGGCGCACAATTTCCGTAGGGTGGGCAGTGAAGACGAGGCGAATATCAAGATTGTCTAGGATCTTTTGGATTTGACGTGGTGGTACATTGAGCTTTTTCAGTTCAGGAAATAGCCAGCGAAAGGTACCAACGGGATATTCGGTTTCGCTATTGATCGGACTAACCCGATAGATGCTAGTTTGTTCCTGCTCATGATCTTGTTCAACAATATTAATGAGTTGAAAAAATAAAGCAAAGGCTCTAGCGGCTGTGGTTGCTTGGTGTAAATCTAGACTTTCAACCACCTTTAGCACTTCTTCCGCAGGGTATTCAGGGGCTTGCCCCTCTGGTGAACACATCGCCCGCAGTTGCCTCAATAAATCAACTAGTTCTTGACCGCTTTCTCTTAATAGGACTGATTCCCACAAATCCTCGACGAGCTTGAGACGATATCGCAGACGAGAATTGGCGGCACGCAGATCGCTCTCAATGTTGACAATCTGTACTAATGACGCTGACAGTGCTGCTGGGGAACTCATCCAACTTTCTCCAATATTTCTTTCTAGTCCAAAATTTTCCTGCTGTGCTGAAATCTCATGGCAAGAAGCAAGCATAAAATCTCTATTGTTTTCTATACCATACCAGCCTACCCGTTTGTTAGTTGTAGCCTGTTTTGCTAGTAATTTGCTAGGAATCTGCTAGTAATTTTTTGGTTATCATTTGTGAGCGCTCTAGTTAAAAATATCTATACTTCTGCAATATTTCTTTACAAAGCGTCCATAATGAAGAGAGAACACGAAGTTTTACGCTCTTGAGGTAAAGCTATCGAGCAATCAAAAAAAGACGCTTTGTGCCTTCTATTCAACTAGAACCATTGATAATCAAGGGAGAACGCAAAGTATCTTCTCTTGGAGTAGTAGGAGTAATAATTTAACTCATGTTTGATGTACTAATTGTTGGTGCGGGTATGGTGGGCGCGAGTTTAGCTTGTGCGCTAGGTGATAAGAACTGCGCGGCAACCCGTGATCTCAAAGTGGGAATTATTGAGGCTAATGGTAATTTCTTGCGCGGAGAATTTACTGCCGATGGTCGCGCCAGTGCGATCGCCTATGGATCGAGCCAGATTTGGCAAAATATCGGTGTGTGGGGTGGGATGCAGCGTCGTGGAGTTACACCGATGCACGCGATCCAAGTCTCAGAAGGTGATCTGCCCTATCAGGTGCAATTGCGGCGCGAAGATATGGGGCAAGAAGCCTTAGGCTATATTGTCGAAAATTCAGTGACCTTGGCTTCGCTCTGGGAATTTGCGCGGGAATGTCAAAATTTGGAATTAATTTGTCCTGCCAAAATTTTAGATATTGAGGAGGTCACAGAGCGCAATGTCATGCGCGTAAAAATAAGCTCCGACATTGGTGAGCAATATCTAGAAACAAAATTATTAGTGGGAGCCGATGGTGGGCGATCGCTAGTACGGCAATTAGCCAATATTGCGATCGATCAACGCCCATACGAACAAACCTGCATCGTCACTACGATTCAGTCAGAAAAGCCTCACCAAAATTTTGCCCATGAAAGATTTCAGCCCAGTGGACCCTTCGCAATTTTGCCACTCGGTAGCGATCGCTCTTGTATCGTCTGGACTGCCACTACTGAGGAAACGCCCCATCTGCTTGCCCTCGATGAATCGACATTTCTCCAAGAGTTAACTCAACGTTTTGGTAATCCCCTCATGGAAAAGCTCGGCAAGATTAAAGTAATTTCCCGTGAACGCGCCAACTATGTTCCCCGTTGGATGCATAGCCAGACATATATCCAGTCCCGTTTAGCCTTAATTGGTGATGCGGCGCATACCACGCACCCGATCGCAGGGCAGGGCATGAATCTCGGTATTCGTGATGTCAATGCTTTAGCCAAGGTGTTAAAAGCTGCTCATCAAAACAAAGAAGATCTCGGCGCGATCGCTGTCCTAAAGCGTTACGAATCCAAACGTAAGTGGGATAACCTCGGTGTGATTTTGCTGACACATATTTCTAACATCCTCTTTTCTAACCATAATTGGTTCTTCAAAGTCTTACGCCGCTTTGGGTTGCTCCTTTTGCAAATTGCGCCTCTCAAGCGCATTTTGATGTACTTTATGATGGGCTTACATCAGGTATAGAATTGAGTTGTGAGCCAAGGGAGCTAAAAATGACTCAAGAAATAAACAATAGACTAGATCGCGTAGAGAGTGCTTTGATTGCTTTAACTGAAGAATCTCAAGCATTACGCCAAGAATTACGTGCTACTAATCAAGAATTGAGATCTACCAATAGTAGATTAGATAGCCTGATTGAGCATCTTTACACTCAACGTGATGTGGTTGCCCTTGATGTGGTGGATATAAAAGATGAGTTACACGAACTCAAGGAAGTCACTAAACAACAAAGTGCAACTGCCGATCGCTATGCAATTTCGGCTCAACTGCAAGCGGAAACAGTGAAAATTCAAGCTGAAAATATTCGGATCATGATTGAAGCTTTGAATCTCAAGCAGGCTTAAATAAAAAATTAGATAATTTAGATATTGTCTATGGGAAATAAACCCTGAAGCTACGCATATTCGCATCACAAAATTTAAAAATTTCCCGTGGATTTTGAGCTAACTGAACACGCAAAATTAAGGATTAGCGATCGCCAAATATCCTTGAATTGGATTAAGATGACTTTAAGCGCACCTCAAAAAGTTGAATTAGACTCCAAAGATCCTGATTTACGACATGCTCTGTTAACCATTACTGATTACGACAATAGGGTTTTGCGGGTCATTTATAATGTGAAAGTCATCCCTAATAAAGTTGTCTCAGTATATTTTGATCGAAAAATGCGAGGGAAATTATGAGAGTTGAATATGACCCGATCGCTAATGCTGCTTACATTCGTATGCGAGAAACAGAAATTGTAGAGTCAGAAGAAGTGGCTGATGGGGTTATTTGTGACTTTGATGAACAAAACAAGATAGTTGGTGTGGAAATTTTAAGTATTAAACAAAGATCTCCCACTCAAATTAAAAACATCATTTTTCCTTTCGATGAGCAAGACAAGCAAAATCTCAAGGAGTTATTTAGTATTTTTGAACTCGCTTTTTAGGGAGGCAGTTTGAATATGGCGATCGCAAATTTAACAACTCAATTAACTCCGCAATTAATCACACCTGAAAACTTTCAGCCCTATGGTCAGGTGATTTTTCCTACTGACGATGGTAAGCAATTTGATGAGAAGGATGCTCAGCTATCTTTGGCAGGGATTCCGCGTTTTTACATCATGCATCTCCGCAAAGTTGGTTTGAAATTTCAGAGCTTGGCGCGGCATCAGCAATGTACACAATGTCTTGGCTCTCTTGGCGGTAAGGAATGGTTTATGGCGGTAGCCCCCGCATCAGCAACCGATCAGATTAATTTAGAGCAAATTGCCGCATTTCGGATTACAGGCAATTGTTTCATCAAGCTCAATGCTGGCACTTGGCACGCTGGTCCCCTTTTTGAAGAAGAATTTATTGATTTTTATAATCTGGAATTACATGACACGAATATCAATGATTATGAGGTCTGTAATTTACGCAAACTTTATAACTTGAGTTTTGAGTTGCACGTATAAAGGAGAGGGATAGCGCTTTGTGCCGTGTCTCTCTTCAAGTAATTGCAAGAAATAATTTTTTGTTTTCAGCGATCGCGAAAAATCGTGGTTAAAATAGCATCACGAAATATTGCTTTGCTTTTAAATACACAAGTCCCCACGCAACCGTGAAACTCCTCCAAATTTTTCAAGCCTTCCCCTTTTTCGATCGCACCGTCGATAAATGGGCAACAGAAGCTCGCCTCCTCCGCTGGCTGACGTTTTTGTGGCTATTTGCAGGATTAGCTGTGCTTTTCTCGGCATCCTATCCTGTTGCGGATATTGCCTTCAAGGATGGCACGCTTTATTTCAAATATCAATTGGCTTGGGCAGCGATCGGCTTATTGATTTTTAACGGGATTGTGCATTTGCCATTACGGTTCATGCTCAAAATTAGCCCAATCTTCTTATTTATTATTCTGGCTTTGCTATATGCGACGCATATCCCAGGATTAGGAACCACGCGAAATGCAGCAACAAGATGGCTGTCAGTGGGGTCAAGCTCATTTTTGCTGCAACCATCGGAGTTAATCAAGCCATTTTTGATTTTGCAAGCCGCCCAACTTTTCGGCAATTGGAATCGTACCCATTGGAAAACGCGAACTTTCTGGATCGTAATATTTTTGTTGGTTTTGGGCGGTATTTTGATGCAGCCCAGTTTGAGCGTAACAGCGCTTTGTGGTATTACGCTATGGTTGATTGCGTTAGGAGCAGGCTTACCGAGCATTCAGATGTTTGGGACGGCAGCTTTAGGTACTTGTGTTGCTGTAGCCAGTGTGACTTTTCGGGAATATCAACGACGACGGATTATGTCCTTTCTTGATCCTTGGCAAGATCAAGCGGGAGATGGATATCAGTTGGTGCAGAGTTTGATGGCGATCGGTTCAGGTGGTTTGTGGGGCAGTGGTTTTGGGTTGTCGCAACAAAAGCTATTTCTCCCAATTCAATATACAGACTTTATCTTCGCCATTTTTGCAGAAGAATTTGGCTTGTTTGGTGGGATTTGTTTGTTGATGTTGGTCATGATTTACGGCACGATTGGTTTGTCCGTGACCTATAAATGTAAAGATCCTGTCATTCGCTTAATTGCCCTTGGCTCTACATCTTTAATAGTGGTACAGGCAATCTTGAATGTGGGTGTGGCAACTGGAGTGTTACCAACCACGGGCTTGCCATTTCCTTTTTTGAGCTATGGTGGTAGCTCAACCCTATCTTGTTTATTTATTGCAGGTTTACTAATTCGCTCAGCGCGAGAAATGTCGTCAGCAGAAGTCATTCCGATCGCTAGGGGAAAAGGGGGGAATGATCTCAAAAATAAACGTCAGGATAAGCTCGGTACAAGAAGGCAGTTTTCATGAATGGAACAGACCCTCAATAATTCAGAAAGGCGGCGCAACGCGCCGCCTTTCTGATCGCTATACAATATTTCTCTGAATGCTACTTTAGCTACCTTAATTGATGTCTCAACCCGATCTGAATTCGACTGCTGGCTATTTAACAGTTTTGCGTAATCGTCAATTTTTAGCACTATGGATCGCGCAAATCCTGTCGCAACTGGTCGATAAAATTGTGCTGATCTTGCTAATTGCGATCGCTGTTTCTAGTGATTACAAAGATTATCCTGTACCTGTGAATACCCGTGAGTCATTGATCATGATTGCCATGACTTTGCCTGCGGTATTTTTAGGCTCGATCGCAGGAATTTTTGTGGATTGGCATCCTAAACGTGAGGTGATGATTTTATGCAACTTTCTGCGGGGGGCTTGTATTTTTGTGATTCCCTTTCTGCCCCATTCGCTGATGGTGCTTTTGTTAATCACTTTTATCATTTCTACGCTTACCAACTTTTTTGCCCCTGCTGAACAGTCGGCAATTCCCTTGATCGTGCCGAAGTCCGATCTATTACCAGCCAATGCTCTATTTACGATCACAATGGTGGGTTCGTTAATTGTGGGCTTTGCGATCGGTTCACCATTGCTGACATGGACAATGCATCTTGTTCCTAGTGCGAGGGAATATAGTCGTGAGCTTTTGCTTGGTTCTATCTATATTTTGTCGGGACTCATTTTATTTATATTGCCCAAGGATGAAATAATTGAGCCGAAAAAAGAAGGGGTGGGAATTTGGTCAGACTTAAAGGATGGTTTTAAATATGTAAGGCATCATCATTTGATTGGTGGAGCGATGATCCAGCTAACTCTGCTCTATTCGGTGTTAGGAACGATGCAAAAACTATCCCTCAATTTGGCTGAAGTGGTCACAAATAATCGTGATGATTTTGGTTTTTTTATTGCTTCGGTAGGTGTTGGCTTAGCAATTGGTGCGTTTATTTTGGGGCAATTTGGCGATCGCTTTGCCCATCGACCCTTGCCCTTTGTAGGTTTTATCGGGATGGCGATCGGGCTATTGATGTTTGCTTTTGTATCTAATGTATGGGTGGGGCTAGCTGTTGGAGGTTTTATTGGTATTCATGGGGCAATGATTGCGATTCCTATGCAAACGGCAATCCAAGAACATACGCCTGAAAATATGCGGGGCAAAGTATTTGGTTTATTAAATAATGGCGAAAATATTGCGGCGAGTTTACCCCTTGCTCTAATTGCGATCGCCCTTGATATTTCCACTAGTACATTTGGGGGGCGAGAGAAGGGATTTTTGGGGTTTCAGATCGTCTTAATCGCCTTTAGTGTGATTGTGCTTGCCCTTGGGACATGGGCTTGGAATCGTACTAAAAAGGCATTACAAAAAGTCCTATAAAAAAAGGGCGCTTAGCGCCCTTTTTGATTTACTTAGCGATCGCCTCTTGGACGATTTGTGCTAGTTCACCGCGATTATTCAGTTCCATCACGATGTCACAACCACCGATAAACTCGCCATCAATATACACTTGAGGGAAAGTTGGCCAACTGGAAAATTCCTTTAGCCCTTGGCGCAAATCGTTATCTTCCAAAATGTTGGCAGATTCATAGGGCTGTCCCAAGGCATTAAATACTTGGACAACTGCGGCAGAGAATCCACATTGGGGCTGTTGAGGTGTGCCTTTGATGTAAAGGAAGATTTTGTTAGTTTTGATCTGGCTTTCGATTTTAGTTTGCAAAATAGGGCTAAGCATATTAAATGTAGGCTGAGGTTTGATTTTAATTAATTTACTACTGTTACTATAGCAATCTCGAAAAAATAAGAGTTGTATAACTGTTCTTCTTTATGAAAAAGATGTTTGATCAAACATCATGTTTTGCCCGCCAAACTGGATAATCGGATCTAGGTGCTCTTAAACACTCTTCGACAATCTCTGCGATATTGCGCCAAGTGATGTCATCCCTTTGGAGTAATTCACGTAGTTGAACTAGGGTATCTTCTAGTTCGAGATTAAATCTTTCAAAAGGTAATGGAGATAAAGCTCGTTCAGGGGCTTGGATTACCTTTACTAAAGCTTCTTTGACGATACTAATAATTTGATTGGTCATCTCTGACTTGACCCTCTGGCGTAGGCTTTGTAAGCCGCGACGACTAGTGGCATACATCGGAGGCAATCGATTGAGGACATAGGCAGCCACATCATCAATGCTAATTTTTTTCTGAATTGCTTCGTCAAGGCGCTGGACTCGGCGCTCCACGATCGCAGATACTAAACTTTCTAAAATATTGCTGTATCGATAAACAGTTCCTGACATATATGACTCGAAATCCCTAATTTCCGCAGAGATATCTTGCTCAGTCTTAGGAGATTTGGAGGAGCTATTTAAAATAGGTGTTGCTCGGCGACGCACTGCATAGCTGCGAGCTAATAGCGAATTGCGACGATCTAAGCTGATGTATGTGCCATTAGATAAACCTTGATAATAACCTGAATCTAGAGCATCGCGCACAACATCGGGAACATCTTTCCACTTGAGATAGTCTTTATTAAATAATTTTCTTAATTTAACTAGTGAGCGCGCTTGGCTGATTAGCTCATGGGCAGGGATTGGATCTTGCTGCCGTAAAACATCACTTTGAGTACTTAAAAATCCGTTGCGTACTGTCTTAGCGATCGCCGCCCCTAATTCCTGATCGGCTTTTTTGCGCTGTTGTACCCAGCCACGCTGAGTAGTTGCATACATTGGTGGTAAGCGATTTAGCGTATAAGCGATCACTTCACTGAGATCAACGCGCTTTTTTACATCAGCACCTAATCGTTTGTATTGTGCTTCTGCTTCTTCGATGACTAGTTCTTCTAGGGCATTTCTACAACTGCTCATACTGAGACCCTTTTATTCTGAGGATTAAACACGCTAGGATTCAGCTTTATCTAATCCTATAAAGCCTTAAATACTAGCATAAAAATATATTTTCGTATTATAACTAGCACCACTTCAAAAAGAGTTGATTGATCGTGACAATCCTTTTGTTATCTATCAGTGTATTTACATTATATTTTCTGTATATATATGCTTAAAAATCATTAATTTCTTTGTCTGGGATCGTTGTTTTGGATAGCCCTGCGATCGCTCTTAGATTTTGACAACGGATCAATTCCGTAAATTCTGGTGTATTTCGTCCCATTAACCTTGCCATCGCAGGAATGGCTTCGAGTAATGCTTGAGCTGCTTCCTCCTCTCTATAGCCACGTTTTTGAGCAACAGCGATCGCCTCATTATCAGCTTGTACTTTTACCTGTGAGCTTTTGTGACTCCGCAAAATTTGGTTAAAACCGATGGTTCCTAGCAATAAGGCGATCGCAATGCCCGTGACATCACCCTGTACTGCTTCAACTATGCCCCCCACCACAGATACTGCGGCAATACCCTGATAAGCCCCCATTTGCAGCCATTTAGTCTGTTGTCGCCAGCTTATCTCATGCAAAAATAACAAGTCTCTTTGGGCTTCAGTCAATTGTCTCCATAGACGAAAATTGATATTTAGTTGGGTTCCTCTTTGCCAAGGTAAGATGGGCAGGCTAGAGAGTAACTCAGGTTGTTCAGGTTTGGACTTAACTGATGTATACATGCGCCAAGATGCGGGTAGCAGATCTCTCAAACGCGCGATTTCTTCATTGATGTTCATAATACAATTGAGCTTCTTCCTTCACTTCGCAACCCATGAGCAATAATTTAACTATCGCCGATGCTGAGCGTGTTCTCTGGGAATTAAGTGACTTAGACCCAGAAACAGCGACTCCAGAGCGCCGATCTCAAATCTGTGAAGCCCTAGATTTTTTGACTAAACAAGCCGATTATCACATTTTTGGGATCTGTGCTGATAGCACTCAAGAAGCCTTGCAAACTTTACAAAATTATGCGGCGCATTTTCGATACGATTTACCCACAGCCGATTTACCCGCGATCGCGGATGGTATTTATCTAAAATATAATCCGCGCAGCCGTCGCTATCATACCGATAATTACAAAGGTACTTATCGTGGTGTATTGCTTTCTTTTCACACCGACTTTACCGATGGATATAGCGGCACTCACGGACATTTTCCGTTAGACCTTTTTTTATAGCTGTTTGGGTTAAGCTGGCAAATTTTAAAAATCCAAAAGTAAAATCCTTGCTTAGCAAGGATTTTGCTTTTGGATTTTGATAGATGGTTTGCATAGCAAAACATCTATCAAAGCCTGTTTCAAATTATCCCGAACTCGCGTTGTATTAGCACAGAAAAAAGCGACGCAATGCATCGCTTTTTTCTTAGAAAACTTCCTGTGTAAAAGTACCATGCAATCCATAGGGGACATGATGCTTTAAATGCAAAGTCGCTACAGGTTTACCAGAAATATTCTGAGCATCAAGGATCACTAGATCCGAACGGTTATGTTCAGCATTAAAAATTAAAGTCAATACCCATCCATCATCTTCCGCGCTAGTTGCACTGCGATCGCGGGGGACAAAAATTGGCTCACTAATAAAACCGCGTGGCGCAAAGCTATGAAATTCTTGCTTGCCCGTTTGCATATCGACCTTAGCGATCGCCTGCAAAGGTGCATTACCTGATTCCTTTGCGATCGCGCCAATATAGGCATAACGATACTCTTGCCCTACACAGCGGGGATGTACTACAGGAAACTCACAGGATCTTTCTAAGATTAATTCTCGCTTCACTGTGCCAAGTTGGGGATTAATCGTAAAGCGGCATAGCTGCCCCGCAATTACTTTGTCAAAATCAATTTCTCGAAAATCTGTATTGGGTTCTAATTTGGGATAGTCAGGATAGCAAACCGAATCCACAATAATTTCATCACCCTGCTCGGATTTTTTTTCAAAGGCATTGCAATGATGAAAGACAAAACAAGGATCGGTTTCTATAGTTTGTAAATTACCTTGGCGATCGATCAGTAAAAACTGACTGGGCGAATTTGGCTTTAATTCAATACATTCACCAGCCGTAGCCAATCCCAAAATAAAGGGTAAGGGCTTGAAGGAAACAGGATTCTGCATAAAAATCCGATAGTTAGGCGTGTAAGCAAAATCATGCAGGAAGCAAAATCCTGAAACCTTAACCTGAGATTCCGTTGATAATTCACCTTGAGGTGTGATCCGATAAATCGAAATCGTGGACTTAGGTCCTGGCTGTACCCCAAATCCCCATAGATCCCCTGTGCGATCGTCTTTTCTAGGATGTGCGGTAAAAACCTCTCCTGCCCCTAACTTACCACCAAAATTTTCTAACCCCACTGTGTCTAAACTTTTAGGATTGAGGGAGTAAGGGTGTGCTGCTTCCCATAGAGCTAGTAACTTACCTCCCTGATAAACCACATTGGTATTTGCAACATTTTTATTCCGCAAATCAAAAATATTGCTCAGCCATCCCCCAGCCTTTTGTGTCCCAAATACACCCCGATATAAAATTTTCCCTGCTTTCTGCTCTGCTAAAAATTCAGGTGTTTTCACAAATTGATTCGCAAAATGTGCCTTGCCATTTTTGAAGGCGATCGCGCAGATCATCCCATCTCCATCAAAAGGATGTCCATATTTCTGACCATTGATATCAAGCTGCCCAGGTCCGTTCCGAAATAAAGTTCCTTCTAGCCCTAAAGGAATTGCCCCCTCAATTTCATCAATCCAATAAGCTTGCTCAGTACGCAGAGACTCATATCCCTTTTGCCAATCTTCACGGGAAAAAGTAGGCGATGCAGTCTGAACCATATTTAATATTTACAAATAACTCTCCTCCACATTGTAACAATTTCGTCACAATTGCGTTCAACTTTTGTAAACTCAAGTCCAAAGACATATGTAGACTTCTGCACTCTATTTCTATATTAGGAGTTGCCTTAGGCAAGAACACAAAGTACAGCGGTTGCCCAGATACCTAGTACATACTCCCCAAGAAGAGAAAGGTGGCACATCGCGCCACCTTTCTCTTCTTGGGGAGTGTTTTTGCCCTAACCCAATCGGCGGCTTATTGCTTGGCAATGCTTAAGTATCTTTAGGCGGACTAGAAATTTCTTTTAATGATTTCCCCATTTCTTGCTCCGACTCACTCAGTGACCAACGATAAGAAACTTGAATACCGTGGTATTCGCATAGATCTTCAACCTGCTTCTGCAAAGCAAAGGCTTTACGTAAATTAATAATTGCAGCCTGAAGATGCTCTCTAGAAACATTTAGCTTTGCCCCTAAATGAGGTTGTTTCATCTCGTTATGCAGTGCAGGCAAGGTCTGGCGCTCCAGTAACTGAAGTAAAAGCTCGTAGTGGATATGGGACGGAACAGGAAGTGAACTCACAAATACCTCGATCAATGCAAAACCAAAATTAAAACTTGGCTGTATATTTAGTTGAAGTTTTGGTGCCTAGCGCTCAAAGCTGCTCAAGAAACTATTTTGAGAGGCTTTGCGTCAAGCTGGACACCCAAGACTTAAGAATTTGAGACTTAAATAAATTGTAGAGGATAAATTTATGTCATTTTCACAGACATCTCTGAGACTTTCATTTCTTTTGACTTTTGGACTATCTCAAATTGTCACATTAACTGAGGTAGCGATCGCTCAGAATGTTACAAATGCTAATTCGGAAATCTCAAATTCAACAACTCTACAAATCGCCCAAGCTAATACAATTATTTTTGTTTCTCCTAATGGTTCAGATACTAATTCAGGACTTGATGCCAATCAGCCATTGAGATCAATAACAGCCGCACTCAAAAAAAATCCACAAAATGGGGCGATTATTCAACTAGCATCAGGGACTTACTCCACTGCAACAGGAGAACAATTCCCCCTCACAATCCCCGCAGGTGTAACTTTGCGTGGCAATCCCACTAATCAGGGGCAAGAAATTATTATTTTAGGTGGAGGTGGCTTTATTAGTCCCACCTTTGCTCGCCAAAATATTGCCATGCTTGCAGGCAATGGCGCTCGTATTGAAGGCATTACTCTAACTAATAAAAATACTAGGGGCTATGCTCTTTGGTTAGAATCTGCCCAAAATGTCACTATTACCAACAATACATTTGCCAACTCTGACCATGACGGAGTTTTCTTAACAGGTGCAACTTCCGCCAATATTAGCAACAACATTTTTACCAAAAATGGTGCAAATGGTCTTTCGGCTGTTGGGACAAGTACAGGAAATATTCAGTCGAATACCTTTGACAACACTGGATTTGGTCTAGCGATCGGTCAAAACTCAAAAGTAGCTGTGAGTTCCAATCGTATTGTCAATAACCGTGGGGGGGTTGTAGTTTCTAATTTATCTACCCCATCATTTCGCAATAATCTCATTGCCAATAACCAAGAAAACGGATTAGTAATCTTGAAAGATCGTAAAGGTCAGCCTACGGTCGATCTCGGTACAACTGCGAGCCCTGGTCAAAATATTTTTCAAAATAATAAGCAAGCTGATATTAACAATGCTTCGGGAGTCACCGTCGTAGCGATCGGCAACCAAGTGAACCCCAAACTTATTCAAGGCTCAGTCAATATTGGTCAATCAACATCACCCATTACCCCACCATCTACACCAACAACACCGACTAATCAAGTCTCATTTAAGGATGTCCCTGCTAACTACTGGGCACAAACTTTTATCCAAGAACTAGCCGCCAGAAATATTATTAAAGGCTTCCCCGACGGTAGTTTCCGTCCAGATGCTCCTGTCACCAGAGCACAATTTGCTGCCATTCTCAGTCAATCAATGAATAAGCAAACTATCCGTGGCAACACCACCTTTACCGATGTTGCCTCAGATTATTGGGCTGCTACCGCCATTCAAAAAGCTTATACCACAGGCTTTATGTCTGGTTATTCTGCTACCACATTTCGCCCAAATGAAAATATTTCCCGTGTCCAGATTTTGGTTTCTCTAGCCAATGGTTTAGGCTATTCCCCCACTAAATCTACTGACTTAACCTTACAAGTGTACTCAGATGCAAGCACTATCCCTACCTATGCTCGTAATAGTGTAGCTGCCGCAACTGAAAATCGGATGGTTGTCAATTACCCTAATTTAAAAATTCTAAATCCTAATCAGACTGCAACTAGAGCTGAAGTTGCCGCTTTTATCTACCAAGCTCTAGTGCGATCGGGGCAAATAAAAGCAACTCCCTCCTCGTATATTGTCAACCAGTAGCCTTCCAAGCCTTGATAAGCAGATTAAGGAGGTCAAATCTAAAAGAATATTTCACTATCAAGGCTTTACCTAGGAAGGTATTCAGCTCTAGCAGAGGAGACTCAAAAAAACTTTTTCGGAAAAGTAGTTGACAAAGGGATTTAAGGTAGCTATATTAATAAAGCGCTGAAGGGGAGCCAAGCGAAAGCGAAGCGAACCGAACTGAAAGGAAAGGCGCGAGAACCTAGACAAAAGAATAGTTTGAAAGCTTTAAGAAACCAATAAACCTCGTCAAGAAAATAAAGACTGGATTATTGAAAAATAACCAGCTATCCGACAGGATAAGCGAAAAGCAAAAAAAAGTCAAACCCATCCGAAAGGAAAAAAGCTAGAGGGAGTAGAGAGAAATCTTGAAACTGATAGACACCATGGAGAGTTTGATCCTGGCTCAGGATGAACGCTGGCGGTATGCTTAACACATGCAAGTCGAACGGGTACTTCGGTACTAGTGGCGGACGGGTGAGTAACGCGTAAGAATCTACCTATAGGTTCGGGACAACAGTTAGAAATGACTGCTAATACCGGATGTGCCTTCGGGTGAAAGTTTAAATGCCTGTAGATGAGCTTGCGTCCGATTAGCTAGATGGAGTGGTAACGGCACACCATGGCGACGATCGGTAACTGGTCTGAGAGGATGACCAGTCACACTGGAACTGAGACACGGTCCAGACTCCTACGGGAGGCAGCAGTGGGGAATTTTCCGCAATGGGCGAAAGCCTGACGGAGCAATACCGCGTGAGGGACGAAGGTCTGTGGATTGTAAACCTCTTTTGTTAGGGAAGATAATGACGGTACCTAACGAATAAGCATCGGCTAACTCCGTGCCAGCAGCCGCGGTAAGACGGAGGATGCAAGCGTTATCCGGAATTATTGGGCGTAAAGCGTACGTAGGCGGTTTTATAAGTCTGTTGTCAAAGCCCGAGGCTTAACCTTGGAAAGGCAATGGAAACTGTAAGACTAGAGAGAGATAGGGGCAGGAGGAATTCCAGGTGTAGCGGTGAAATGCGTAGATATCTGGAAGAACACCAGTGGCGAAAGCGTCCTGCTGGATCTCAACTGACGCTGAAGTACGAAAGCTAGGGGAGCGAATGGGATTAGATACCCCAGTAGTCCTAGCCGTAAACGATGGGTACTAGGTGTTGGCCGTATCGACCCGGTCAGTGCCGTAGCTAACGCGTTAAGTACCCCGCCTGGGGAGTACGGTCGCAAGATTGAAACTCAAAGGAATTGACGGGGGCCCGCACAAGCGGTGGAGTATGTGGTTTAATTCGATGCAACGCGAAGAACCTTACCAAGGCTTGACATGTCCAGAATCCTCTTGAAAGGGAGGAGTGCCTTCGGGAGCTGGAACACAGGTGGTGCATGGCTGTCGTCAGCTCGTGTCGTGAGATGTTGGGTTAAGTCCCGCAACGAGCGCAACCCTCGTATTTAGTTGCCATCATTAAGTTGGGCACTCTAGATAGACTGCCGGTGACAAACCGGAGGAAGGTGGGGATGACGTCAAGTCATCATGCCCCTTACGCCTTGGGCTACACACGTACTACAATGGCCGGGACAAAGAGTCGCGAGCATGCGAATGCAAGCTAATCTCATAAACCCGGTCTTAGTTCAGATTGCAGGCTGCAACTCGCCTGCATGAAGGCGGAATCGCTAGTAATCGCAGGTCAGCATACTGCGGTGAATACGTTCCCGGGCCTTGTACACACCGCCCGTCACACCATGGAAGCTGGTCACGCCCGAAGTCGTTATCTCAACCGTTCGCGGAGGGAGGCGCCTAAGGCAGGGCTGGTGACTGGGGTGAAGTCGTAACAAGGTAGCCGTACCGGAAGGTGCGGCTGGATCACCTCCTTATAGGGAGACCTATTTATGTCTAGACTGAACCAATACAGAATTAAGTCAGGCATAAGTCATCCCAAGGTCGAACGAAGTTTATTGGAAAGCTTTCAAACTAAGTCAGGTTCTAAATTTGGCTAAGAACAAACGGGCCATTAGCTCAGTTGGTTAGAGCGCACCCCTGATAAGGGTGAGGTCACTGGTTCGTGTCCAGTATGGCCCACTTGAGAAGCTAAAAGCTAGAGGCAAAAAGCCAAAAGCAATAGTTAACTCTGGGGATATAGCTCAGTTGGTAGAGCGCCTGCTTTGCACGCAGGAAGTCAGGAGTTCGAATCTCCTTATCTCCACCAAACTACTAACGAAAGACCAACAAAAGCAAGAGCAAGAGTTTAGCAACTCATCTAGTCATGTCACATAAGACAAAAAACTAGAGAGACTGCTAAATTCTAGCGAGAGCGAGAATTTAGAAAGAACCTTGAAAACTGCATAGTAATAGTAATTAAGAAGCAAGTAGATCCAAAGTAGAGATACAGAGGTCAAGCTACAAAGGGCTTACGGTGGATACCTAGGCACAAGAAGGCGATGAAGGACGTGGTTACCTACGATAAGCTGCGGGGAGCTGGAAGCGAGCCCTGATCCGCAGGTTTCCGAATGGGGCAACCCTAAATACTGCCCGTTGAATAAAATAGACGGGAAAGAGCGAACTCAGCGAATTGAAACATCTTAGTAGCTGAAGGAAGAGAAAATAAATAATGATTTCCTAAGTAGCGGCGAGCGAACGGGAAAGAGCCCAAACCAATCGGCAAGACTGATTGGGGTTATAGGACAGCAATAATGTACAACAGAGATTAGATGAAGTGTTTGGAATGACACGCCAAAGAGAGTGAAAGCCTCGTAATTAAAAGTTAAAGTTGGCAA
>NZ_CP101416.1:1500000-1695000 GCF_027942295.1 Pseudanabaena sp. Chao 1811 | reverse complement strand
CTATTCCTATCAGGTAGACCTTATAAGTTTGCTTGGTGTCTATGGTGCGGTGGAACCACTCTGACCCATCCCGAACTCAGATGTGAAACGCTGTCACGGTGAAGATACTTTAGGGGTAGCCCTACGGGAAAATAGCTCGATGCCAAGCTTAATTTTAGATAAGAAGGAAGAGGGGCTAGAATCATTGATTCTAGTCCCTTTCTGCTTTGGTTATTAATTTTTGTTTTTCTTCTCTCAATAGTTTAACGTGAGTTCGATAACGCCATTTGCGCGCCGCGCAAATGGCGTTATCGAACTCACGTTAGTTTATGTAAACACTACAGGAAACTTTGTCAATTTTAACTAGTTTGAATTACGACGAGGTGTAGAAGTTTCTTGAAAAATTTGGACAGCGTTGAGAGGGTCGCTACTAAAATTTCCAGACCGATTGACTTTCTGCGGAGAAGCGTTGTAATTACCAGGGACAATAGGCTGGACAGTTTCAACTTTGAGATAGGTATTTTGAATATTGAGATTGGTATTTCGTATGTCTCTTTCTATTGAAAATTGCTTGATATTAGTAGGAGAAATGGGCAGACCTTGGGCAGGTCGTAAGAGATCGGCATCACCTTTCCGTGGCTGAATTGATTCACTTGGTTGAGACCATGCAGGACTGCTAATGATTACTAGTCCTAGGAGCGCCCAAATTGGAGAAATGTACTGATAATGTCTGTTCATAGATTCCTCTCATTGACAATCGGCTATGTTGCTTCATGCACGCTAATTATAAGCTAACTTAATTATGCCCTAGCTACTTATTGCATTTTTCTTATTTGCCGATCATTTAAATATGTTCACGGCTGCTAAAATCTGAAAAAATCTGGGTTCCTACTCGAATGATGGTTGCACCTGCCTTAATGGCGATCGCATAATCTGCCGACATTCCCATTGAGAGTTCTTTAATATTTGTCCAACCGAGCGATCTCAATTTTGCTGCTAATTCCCCTAAGCGTCTAAATACCTCATAGGCTTGAGCCTCATTTAAGCCCAAAGGCAAAATTGTCATCAGTCCCACAATATCAAGGTTTTGCAACTTCTCTAATTGAGGTAAATCCCCTAATAGCTCTGCTTCTGTCCAACCTGATTTATGAGGATCTTCCGCCAGCTTTACCTGCAATAGTAATTTTGGTGATTTCCCTAGTTCCTGAATTAAGCGATCGCATTGTGAGGCAAGACTAAGGCGATCAAGCGAATGGATCCAATCAAATTGGGCGATTGCTTGCCTTGCCTTATTACTTTGCAAGGAGCCAATCATATGCCAAGTAATATCCGTTAAATCTGCAAGTTCCGTTTGTTTGACTTTGGAATCTTGTACTCTTGATTCGCCAAAGTCTCGGATCCCTGCGGCATAGGCAGCACGCACTGCTTCTGTAGTGGTGTATTTACTGACCGCAACAAGCTTTACCTGCGGCGGAATATTGGCACGAATTTGATTTATGCGACTTGTGATTGTTTGACTAATTGAAGGAGGATTAACTTCAGACATGAAATGTAGTTCTCTTCGATGATGTTAGAGCGATTGAGAGTAGGGTTCCAATCACGAATGGTATCGTCTACTTGAGAGCTATTCAAGTTTTTGTAGGGGATTTGATGCAGGTATTAATTAAGGATTAACCATGGTGATCACTGCCAATCCTTAATTAATACAAATTATTTAGGGCAACGAGCGAACTATGCCTGTGATTGTAAATAATTTTGTAAACCGAGTTGCTCAATTAACTTGAGTTGCTTTTCTAGCCAATAGGCATGATCTTCTTCCGTATCCGTGAGAATGCCTAGTAAAATTTTACGGCTGTGGTAATCCTGTTCGCTTTCACAAATAGCGATCGCTTCTTTGAGATCTCCAATCACTTTATACTCATAATCCAAGTCATTCTGCAACATCTCTGGTACTGTTTTTCCAATGTTGAGATCATCCTGTTGTGATAGATCGGGTGTACCACCTAGAAATAGAATGCGCTCAATCAATAAAGCTGCATGTTGAGTTTCATCTTGCATCTCATGATTGATGCGCTCATATAGTTTATTCAGCCCCCAATCTAAATACATCCGTGAGTGAGTAAAGTACTGGTCACGCGCTGCTAACTCACCACGCAACAGCTTCGCCAACTGTTGTAAGACTTTCTCACTACCTTTCATGATTTTCCTCAATTGATTTCTAAAGTAAAAGTTCCAGAATTTAATGGGATGTTCCATCAAACCAATAATTTGCAAAATAGCTAAATCATTGACTGTAAGAAATTAGGTAATCCCGAATTTTCAATTAGCCAAAGTTGCGATTCTATCCAGTCGATTTGTTCTTCGGTCTCTTCCACTAACTTGGCAAACAAATCCCGACTGACAAAGTCCTGCTGGGTCTCACAGGTTGCTACGGCTACCTTTAATCCGTCCCGAATCTCGGTACAGAGAGCCAGATCATTGTTTAACAGCTCAGGTACATCTTCTCCAATCAGCAATTTCCCCAAACTTTGTAAATTGGGCAGACCTTCTAAAAATAGGACTCTCTCAATCAACTCATCAGCCTGTTTCATGGCTTTGATTGAATAGCGATATTCGCGATCGTTGAGTTGATTCAATCCCCAGTTTTTGCACATCCGCGCATGGAGAAAATATTGGTTGATCGCAGTCAGTTGAGCCTTAAGAGCCTCATTTAACTGACTCTTTACTTCTAATTGTCCTTGCATAGCCAACTATCCTAGATTTACTTAGCATGAGACTATTTATAGCAGTTTTCAATAGTAATCTCTATTACAAAGATTGCTCTCAATAATGATAATTCCTAACATTTCAAACATTTAGCCAAATATTTTATAAGTGTTTGAAACCTGCAATGTCATGCTTGACTAATTTAGCATCATAGAGAATAATGAGAATTACTTGCAATAAAACTAAATTATTTTTTAAAGAGCTATTGGCTGATGCTGATAGATTTCAGGTTTAGCCAAAAGATTCCTCCCCTCAATTTTAGTGAGGTTCGCTCTATAACATTTGGGTGTCGTTATCAAATTTTCACTATATAACCCTTTTATCCTTTTATATTTAGGAGAGCAAAATCGCAAATGTATATTTGTATTTGTCATGCAGTAACAGAGAAAGATATTCAAAAAGCAGTCGGTAAGGGAGCTTGCTCAATTGCGCGGTTGTCGGAATTAACGCTATTGGGTACACAATGCGGATGTTGTACGGAACATGCTAATCAAGTTTTAAACCAATGTGCGCGTAAATCTTAGTAAACATAGAGCTTGGTTATCATGTTTGGCTACGGCGAACCCATAGGCTAGAAATAGCAGTTTTGATGCTGTCAATATGACAAAATATTTGTGTTTGATGAAACCAGATCAAATAAAGCCAAAATAAAGTTTAATAAATTCAATAATTTAGGGTTGCATTGTATCCAGCATCTGCTAAGATATAATTCCTAATAAATTTGGAGAGATGGCTGAGTGGACGAAAGCGGCAGATTGCTAATCTGTTGTACGGCAGGTAACTCCGTACCGAGGGTTCGAATCCCTCTCTCTCCGTTCACGAGCCTGTCATAGGATATGGTTGATAACCCCTCAAAGGATACTATCGGTGAAGCGCCAGAAGTTGATCCTAGTAAGTTTACTGCGGCGGATGTTGCAGAAATTGCAGATCGTCTAGAGCGTGATGACTATACCAATGCTTTTGAGAGTCTTAGAGATTGGCATATTTTGCGATCGCTAGCTTTTAAAGGCTCAGACCTAGCCGAGCCATATCGACATTTACTAGACCTAGAAGCATTTGATGAATGCTAAACAAAAAGGGACGCAAAGCGTCCCTTTTTGTTTTTTATACCAAGATGCACTTAATGCATCTTGATGTTTAGGGTTTAGGACTGGGGCTAGGTGTGGCTGGTAAACCATTAGTAAACTTTTCCGTAGCGTTTTTACTTTCGTAAATGCAGTCAACACTAGGATTTTTTTCAAGATCGCCTGTAAAGCCAAAGGTATTCATCCGATCTTTACACTGACGAATATCGGCTTCTTTAATTACATTTTTTTGCAAGAGCAAATTCCAGTTGTTAGGCAGAACCACACAACCAGGGATCGGTTCTGCTTGGCTGATAAATACGTTAAAGGGGTTGAGCGTGACGTACACTCGGCTACTCATCACCATCGCCGATGCACCATAGTTATTACAAAAATCTCGGCTAGGGGCGAGGTTATCTAAACGGATTGCGTCAACGGTACGGGGGGTGGGGTTGAGCGTAGAGAGGGCAATGCCGACACCAATACCGACCGCAAAAATTGCACCTGCGATCGCGAGTTTGGTCGTTGTGCCATTCGACCGTGGTTCAGTAGGTGGCGTGTTCAGAGTTGAAGAATATCTACGTCTTGCCATAGATGTGAGTTAGGGTTATTTCCTAGATTAACCGAAAGTGCTGACCTTTTGAGAAGCTTGCTATACAAACCCCTCAAAAGATATAAGTAGCTAGGCATAATTACAAACCAGAGTAAAAACCTGTAGCGCACGCGCAGCATGCGCTACAGGTTTTTGGGTTTTATATTTAATTGCACCCAGCTACCTAGCAACTAAAAAAATAGCGTAGCCACTTTTTGCTTAGTTTAGATAACGGATACACCTGCGCGATCCAGAATTTCAGGGATTAAGTGTTCAGCTTTAATTGCCATGATATGTACGCCTTGGCAGATTTGTCTTGCTGTTTGGATTTGTTCTGCCGCGATCGCTAGTCCTTCCTGTAAAGGTGATTTGGCTTTGGCTAGGCGATCGATAATATGTTCAGGAATTTGTACCCCTGGTACATATTTATTCAGGAAGAGGGCATTTTTTGCGGATTTAATGAGAAATATGCCTGCTAACACGGGTTTATCCGATTGGTTCGCAATTTGATTGACAAATTTATCAAGGCGATCAAAATCCGTAATTAATTGGCTTTGAAAAAATTGTGCCCCCGCATTAATCTTGCGCTCGAAGCGTCTTTGCAAACCTGACCAACTGCGTGACTGCGGATCGACGGCAGCTCCTGCTAAGAAATTTGTACCTTGGTGCGGTAGAGCCTTGCCATTGGCATCAATGCCTTGATTGAGTTTTTGAATTAATTGCAGTAGGCGCACTGATTCATAGTCAAATACCGATCGCGCATCGGGAGAATCTCCAGCCTTTACTGGATCACCAGTGAGGGCAAGAATATTTGTAATTCCTAATGCCGCAGCGCCAAATAAATCTCCCTGTAAAGCAATGCGATTGCGATCGCGACAAGCAAGCTGGCATACCGTTTCAATACCAATTTGCTGCTGGATTAAGACCGAAGCTGCCACAGGACTCATGCTCATCACAGCGCGACTGGAATCGGTGATATTTACGGCATGGACGCGCCCCTTGAGCGCTCGCGTTTGTGCGAGCATATGCGTGGGGTCACTGCCCTTAGGGGGAGATACCTCAGCTGTAATTAGAAATTCCTTACTGGCGATCGCCTTGCGAAATTTATGAAAGGGTTGTTCAACTGGCTGGGGCGAATCGATCATGCGAAACAAAAATTTTAAAGGAATTTTAAAGGTTGTCTGCATTTTAAACTATTGCGATCGTCGCACTAACCATCCCAGCCTGTAATGTTCCTCAAAAACTTGCTTCTGAGGCAATGTTTGCAAATTAGATTTTTTAGGTTTGGGTTTTGAGCCTTCTGATTCCTGTTGGTTTGAAGTAGCAGGTTGCCTATATTTCTTGAATAGCATTATTGAGACTAGAAGTTTCCTATTGACTTTCAAGTATTTCTTTGCGATCGCGGAGACACAGCGCATTGCGCTGTATTAAAAAACAGATAAATTTTGAAAGCGTTGCTTTGCCACGCTTTCAAAATTTATCTGTACTAATTCAAGTTTTAACAGACTGTAAAAATTCCTTTCTCTTTAGAATTGATCTTTCCATTTCAGTAGCTGGGCATCATGAGAAGTCAGAATAAAAGCCTATGGAGCATGATCAGCTTGCAAAATAGGCTTTTAGCCTTATATTTAATTGCGTCCAACTACTTATCTAATTTCTGAAGAAGTCACCCAAATCATTTTGTTCAAAATGTTTATCAGTGGAGAGAACTTTTGCTTGAATAGGCAAATATCGTAGACTGCGAAATGCAGTTCGCAAGTTTGCCGTGCGGATTTTGCTAAACTACTATAACCTGAATATTTCTTAACACTTTTCCCTACACTTTTCTCTAAAAATCCCAATGCGTATCTCTTTGAATTGGCTCCGCGAACTTGTTGACTGCGATCTCTCGCCCCAAGAGCTAGAAGAAAAACTCACGATGGCAGGCTTTGAAGTGGAGTCCATCGAAGACCGCAGAACATGGGCTGAGGGCGTGGTCGTTGGTCATATCCTCACCGCCGATCGCCATCCTAATGCCGATAAATTACAGGTATGTAAAGTTGATATTGGCGCACCCGAACCCCTGCAAATTGTCTGTGGTGCGGCAAATGCGAGACAGGGCTTATTTGTGCCTGTAGCCACGATTGGGACTTATTTACCAACCATTGATTTAAAATTGCGCCCCACTAAGCTACGGGGTGAGCGTTCTGAGGGGATGATCTGCTCCCTCGCTGAGATTGGCTTAGCCAAAGAATCAAGCGGCATCCATGAATTTCCTGATGGCTTAACCGTTGGTGCAGACGTGCGCCCGTTGCTAGGGCTAGATGATGCCATCCTTGATGTGACTTCGACAGCCAACCGTGCTGATGCCTTGAGTGTGGTAGGGATTGCCCGTGAAGTGGCGGCTCTGCTCGGTAAAGAGGTGCGTTTACCCGTAGCAACTAAAGATTTTCAGCTCAAGGTTGCCAACTGGGTGAAGGTGGAAGATCCAAAATCATGCCCAGCTTATATTGGCACATTAATTAAAGGCGTAAAGGTTGCCCCATCTCCTGAATGGCTGAAGCGTCGCGTGGAAGCCGCAGGAATGCGATCGATCAACAATATTGTCGATATCACCAATTACATTCTGTTGGAATGGGGACAACCGCTCCATGCCTTTGATGCAGATACCTTGGACAAGGATCTGAATATCGGGGTGCGCTTTGCTAAGGCTGGCGAAAAAATTAAAACCCTTGATGATGCCGATCGCACTCTCACCAGTCAGAACTTTTTGATTACCTCTGGCGATAAACCGATCGCGATCGCAGGGGTGATGGGTGGTGCAGAAACCGAAGTTTCTGACCAAACGACCAATATTGTTTTAGAAGCGGCACTGTTTACGCAAGTTACGACAAGGCGATCGGCACGCGCTCAGGGCTTACGCACTGAGGCTTCGGCACGCTACGAACGGGGTGTCAATCAGGCAGCGATCGAGTCAGCTACCGCCAAAGCAATCCAAATGATTGTAGAACTCGCAGGTGGTGAGGTTATTGAGCAAAGTGTTGCCGATGCGCGTTCTCAGGAAGTGCGGGTGATTGATTTGCGCTTAACCAAAGTGTGGCAAATCCTCGGTGAAGTTGATCGCGAAGATGAAAGTGTCTTGCCTCTTCTTTCCGAAGCAGAAGTTGAGCAAACCCTCAAGGTCTTGTCCTTTGAATTGGAAAAGCAACCCATTGAAGAAGGCAGCTATGCTACTTGGAAAGTAACCGTTCCGCCCTATCGCTATGCGGATATCGAGCGAGAAATTGACCTCGTAGAAGAGATTGCGCGGATCTATGGCTATGACAAATTTGTAGAAACTCTGCCAGCCAGAACCGAGTTTGGCTTCCTCTCCGCCGATCAAGAAGGTGGTCGGATGATTCGCGCCGCCTTCCGTGCTGTGGGCTTAACGGAAGTCATGCATATGTCCCTATGCAGTCCCACCGAGTCCCATCAGGTGAAAATCAATAATCCTGTGGCGATCGAGTATGGAGCCTTGCGCGGCGACTTGCTCACCAATTTGATTGACGCTTGCGCCTTCAATATTAATCAAGGTAATGGCATCTTGAATGGTTTTGAGATTGGTCGCGTATTCTGGCTCGATGAAGCGGGTAGCGATGAAACCGATCGCATTGCAGGTATTTTCGGCGGCGATCCCACCGTGGGAGCATGGCAGCATGATTCTAAGCCTCTAAACTTCTATGAAGCGAAAGGGCTACTTGATTCCGTTTTCCACAATCTCTCGGTTACTGTGGAATATCAGCCCGATCAAAAGGACGATCGCTTACACCCCGGACGCACTGCTTCTCTCTGGATTGCGGGTGAACGCCTCGGCACGTTTGGACAATTGCATCCTCAGTTACGCGCTGAGAAAGAACTTCCCGATGAAATTTATGTATTTGAGTTAGATTTCTACACCTTGCTCGATGCGATGATGAAGAAATCAATTCCTACCTTCCAGCCCTTCTCGACTTACCCCAGTAGCGATCGCGATATTGCTTTCTTTGCACCACTTAAATTCACCGTTGCCGATATTCAGCGATCGATTACCCATGTGGGCGGCGAGTTACTCGATTCCGTCACCCTCTTCGATCAATACATCGGTAAAGGTGTTCCCGAAGGCTCTCGCAGTCTTGCCTTCAGACTAGTCTATCGAGCTAGCGATCGCACCTTAACTGATGCCGACATTAACCCCGTGCATCAGAAAGTCCGCGATTTACTCGAAGAGAAGTTCCAAGCAACTTTGAGAAGTTAGTTTCTCAAAGGGGGCGCTTAGCGCCCCCTTTGCTTCTAATTACCATTCCGTACTTCCTACAAATATAGTCTCTCCACTGCGGAGACTGGTACTTGCACAAGCATCAGCGATCGCCTTTGCAAAATCAGCAACAGTTGGTAATGTGCCTGCTTGTTCACGCCGTTCATTAATAAATCCTCGATTGGCGCGTTCCATTAATTTTGGTGTGATTGTCCCTTCGATTAAATCTCCACTAACGACTACCAAACTAATCCCTTTTTCAGTGAGTTTGGGAATGCGATCGCGAAGTGCCTGTTCTCCTGCGTATTTACTTGCAGCAACATTTTCGTAGATTGCACTTACAGGCTTTTGTCCATAAAAATGCGCTAAGTGACTAGTCACAAACACAATTCGCCCACCATCTTTCATTAGGGGAACTGCTAGATCTGCTAATCGTTCTTGAGCCTTAAGATTAAGCTCCATCGCATAGTCTGTGGATTTATCCTTTTCCATGCCACCACTGGCATTCAGGATTAGCAAGTCTAATTTTGTCAGGTCAGTGACAATGTTCTGCATCATTTTGCCAACTTCCTCTTCATTGGTAATATCTGCCTGTGCGAGAACTGCACGTTGTCCAGTTGCCATCACATTTGCGGCAATTTCTTCAGCACGATGTGCTTTGCTGCGGTAGTTGATGACGATATCGGCTCCCCGCTCAGCTAACTGTTGAGCAACAGCCGCACCAATGCCTCGCGATGCACCAGTGATTAAAGCAATCTTTCCACTTAAATCAAGCACTATACGGCTTTACTCCTACGAATTTAAACTATCTAGCTTCAACGATAAAACATGCACTTCCTAAAGTAAAGTAGAGCGAAATGCACCCATGATTTTGGATGGTGCTAATTTATGAGATGTTTGCAAGCCTAACTCGATGTCAGTGGATTTACGAGTTAAAGTACATTAGAACTGCACGCATTGTCATAAACCATAGGGCGATCGCGGAAATCAAATAGAGATAAAATCGCAACATAATTAGATTGAATGTGCAGTGGACAAGGCTGTGCAAAGTGCGAAACCCAAAGAAAATCCATGCTGCATTGACATATATTGAATCTACCTGTTTGGTGATGAAGAGATAGAAGACCAGCGCATAAAAAATGATTGGAAGTTCAAATAAATTTTTGAGATTGTCTGATGGATTGGATACTGCTGGAGGAGATAACTGAGAGAGGGAAATTGGTGTAAGCTCTTTGGGAGTTAACTTTCTGCTCACAATAAAATTGATGCGGCGAATATACATGTATACCCACACTAAAATTGTGAGAAGTATGGTTGCAAAGAAGGGACTGAAGATAGATTCCTGTATCATTGCGATCATTTCAATCCATTTGGGAGAACGAGAGTAATATTAAGTTGAGTGCTTTAATTCTTCTAGACCTCGATCGGGTACACTTCGTTTAAAAGTTTGCGCTATGACAAGTCCCTTAAAGCTGATCTTTGAAGCAATCAACCAATCGCAGGATCGGCACAATTTACGATCGCAGGTTGCACCGAAAATTGGTGAATATTTTGCAGCTACGCGATCGGCGATTTTTTTCTTTGACCAATTACATTTGGGCAATCGCGATTTTCAGAAAATATTGAATGTGGCGCTATCGGTCGAACATAATCCCATTGCCCGTTATCTCGTTGAGAGACATTCTCCTGTCCATGAAGGTTTAGTTCTAACACCCAAAGTCTGGTCATTAATTTGTCCCCGTCCCGATCATTGGCATGTTATGGCAGGTCCCATTGTCAATAGTGGTCAATTAGTGGGTGTAGTCGGCTGTACCCGTGAGAAGTCTATGACTAGCTTTGATATGCAAAACTTAGTCGATTTGAGCGCAATCTGTTTGCATTTATCAGCTTGGAGCGCAACTAATAGCTTGCAGTGTCAACCTCTGAGAAGCGATCGCTTAACGCCTCGCGAGTTGCAAATTGCGGAATTGGTGGCTCGTGGACACACCAATGTAGAGATAGGGAATGAGCTATGGATTACAGAAAACTCTGTCAAACAGGCTTTGAAGCGGATGTTCCGTAAACTTGAGGTTTCATCACGGGCAGAAATGGTTGGGCAACTTTCTGCAAAGCAATGATTATTGAAAATGATTGTTTGAAGCAAATAATCATTTTTACTCCATATCCTTCATTCAACATTAGTTCAACGCAGGCGAAAAATGTTAATTCAACGTGAGTTCGATAACACCATTTGCGCTTCGCGCCGCGCAAATGGCGGAAAATGGTAAAAATCGCTTAGCGATTTTTACCATTTTCCGCTTTCGTCGAACTGACGTTAATTCAGTCGATTGCGCCACTTGGCTAATTTGTCTTTGGTGTCCCTATCGATGCGATTGCCTAATAGATTATTGGTATTTGCCTTTTGCGGTCTTTGCCGACTTTGTACCGATCGCAGAGTTGCTTCTACTTCTTGCTCTAAAGCCGTTGCTGATAACCACTCTGCCCCAAAGCCAACGGCAGTAAGTTGCTGAGCACGATCGGAAGTGACCACGATAATTCTTTTTAAATGCCTGAGCGGATCGCGTCGGTATTTGCCACATTGACGCTCAATATAAGTATCCGCAGTTTCGTTATGATCGGTGAAATATAGCTTGAGATTTTTGGTAATCCTTTCGGCTTTGGCGGGTGTAGCTTGCACATAGGCATCAAAGACTAATGTGGTTTTATAGCCGTGATAGGCGCTAAAGTTAACCATTGTCTCGGTTAAATGCGATCGCGCCACATCAAACCCCCGCAGATCGCGAATTTCCTGCAAGTGTCGCCATAGTCCAATCACGTTGTAGCCGTCCACCAACATTACTGGTGGATGTTCCGAAGACATTAAGATCAACCATTAGCTAAAATTACCTATTTCAATTCTGACACTAGACTTTACAAATGTTGCGTTTCTTTTAGCACAATATTTCTTCTAAACATAGGTAAAAGCTGTGGTTCACGCGCCGCTTTTACCTATGTTTAGCTGTCGGTAATCTTAATATTGTGGGGCGGCGCGAAGCGCCGCCCCACATGTCCTAATAGAAGTTGTTGGCTATATCTCGTTTGCTTGAAAAGAGTGCTCGACCTTAAATAAATGTTGCGAATTTTTAGTACAAATATCTAAATTTGAGTCATAGTAAGGTAATCATTTAAAATTCAGTATGAATTAAACAAAGCCAACTAAGGAATATTAGTGTCATAATGAGGCAGACTTACTAAACGAAATCAACCTCGAAAGGCAATGGCGAAAAATTCTTCTGCAACGGCAAATAGTCAAGTTGATAAGGCTACCCCGATCGCCCAAGCAGCAAATGCTCAATTAGCAAAGGCGAGCATCAGCCCTGAGAAAAAGAAGGCGCTCGATGCGATCATGCAAAAGATCGAGAAGGATCACGGTAAAGGCTCGATCATGCGCTTGGGTGATGCGACGAACATGCGCGTTGAGACAATTCCTAGTGGCGCATTGCCCCTCGATCTTGCCCTTGGCGGTGGTTTGCCCAAAGGACGGGTGATCGAAGTATATGGACCTGAAAGCTCTGGGAAAACGACATTAGTACTCCATGCGATCGCCGAAGTCCAAAAACGTGGTGGTGTGGCTGCCTTTGTGGATGCTGAACATGCCCTCGACCCTACCTATGCGGCAAGTGTTGGTGTCGATATTAATAACCTGCTGATTTCCCAGCCTGACTCAGGGGAAATGGCATTAGAAATTGTTGATAATCTCGTGCGATCAATGGCTGTCGATATCATCGCGATCGACTCCGTTGCCGCACTTGTACCCCGTGCTGAAATCGAAGGCGAAATGGGTGCTTCCCATGTCGGTTTGCAAGCCCGATTGATGAGCCAAGCATTGCGTAAAATCACAGCAAATGTAGGGCGATCGAACTGCATTGTCATTTTCCTAAATCAATTACGTCAAAAGATTGGCGTATCTTATGGTAGTCCTGAAACAACTACAGGCGGTACTGCCCTCAAGTTCTATGCCTCAGTGCGTCTCGATATTCGTCGTATCCAAACCCTCAAAAAAGGCACAGAAGAATATGGGATTCGTGCCAAGGTTAAGGTGGCTAAGAATAAAGTCGCTCCACCTTTCCGTATTGCTGAATTCGACATCATCTTTGGTAAAGGCATTTCTACTCTCGGCTGTCTCGTTGATCTAGCCGAGGAAATGAGTATCATCGTCCGTAAGGGGGCATGGTATAGCTACCAAGGTGACAACATCGGTCAAGGTCGCGACAATACGATCAAGTACATGGAAGATAAGCCAGAATTTGCTCAGGAGGTTGAGCGACAAGTACGCGAAAAACTTTCCGCAGGTGTAGCCGTTTCAGCGACCAAGGTTGTCCCTGAAGAAATTGAGCCTGAAGATGACGATATTCCCCCAGATGATTTCTAGACAAAAAAGTGGGGCGCGAAGCGCCCCACTTTTTTAAAATGCTAATAGAGACAAAACCATCGGCGCACGCGCAGCGTGCGCCGATGGTTTTGCTAGCTACTTAAAACACCAACATTTCACGAATTAGCCATCGATTATCTTTGCGGACTAAGTCGTACTCCACCGTATAGTTCGCATCTTCCTTCGATGCCCCACGATCCAGCTCCCCATTATTAAAATAGTTACGAGTCTCAGAAATTTTGGCAACTACTTTGGCTTTGCTATCACCATCAGGCGTGACCTTATCAACTTCGCTGGATTTAACTTGATACTGCAAATAAGAGTTACTGGCTTTTAAATCCTTAGCCCTTGATTTCCAATCACTTAGAGCAGGATCAGTCAAGATTTCTTCTAAGAGATTATCTTCGTAGGTCTTGCCAAGGGCTTTAGTTTTCGTTGCCTGCCATGTTTCGATAACTTTAGTTGCTGTTTCTTTATCTAAAGGACCTGGTTGGGCGGTTGGTGCAGCATTATTTTCTTTGATGGCTTGCACTATGGGCGTAATTGTTTTTTCTAAAGGGATTGAGGCATCGGTGCGTGAAGCTCCAGTTAAAGCCCGAAAAGCCCAAACCACTAACCAGAGCGAACCTGCAAGTATGGCGATCGCCACAACAATAACCGTAGCTAAGCGACCAATATTAAATTTGCGTTTGGGATGGGATGAATTTGGCGATGTATTTGCAGGTCGATTAATTGCTTTAACCGATTCGTTAATACTTCTGCCTGTATTTCTTGCAGGGGGAACATTGCGGCGCGATCGCGGCAAGCTTTGGGCAGTATTACCGCTACCGTTGGAGGATGATGTGGATGAAGGACGCTCAAGGACAGGGGTGCTGGAGCGTTGGAAACGGTTTGGAGTCTCAGGCGCATAGGTCGAGAGTCTTGGTTCATTGCTAGTACTCGTTTCCAAATCACGCTTTACAGGTGGAGTATCATCTATAGGCGGAGTTAGCCCAAAGCGATCGCCCCCGACAGGAGATGTCCAGTCTGATGAGAGTGCGCCTGTATTCGGCAATTCTTCGAGATAGGCTTGTACCTGCTCGTCGGCAAAGTAATCCTTGAGCGACACAATTTGACTCATCAAATCGCGGAAATGGGGATAGACCTCTTCCTGAAGCCAGCGTTCGCTATAGAGACATAATCCGGGCAGAAGATCGGGCGCACCCTCAGAATTTTGACGAATAAAGGCAATTTGATCGTCTTCAGAACTATTTTCGATCGCTGCACTTGCTTCTTCGGTTTGTCCGAGGAGCAAAGCACATACTGCTTTTTCGAGATAAATATCCTGCTTGGCACTCAGTTTGACCAGCAAGCCCTTTGCTCGCCGAATCAATGCAGGTTGACGCTGCGAGAATCCCCGCGCAATTAAGGCATAGACCGCTAAATAGGTGGCTACGGATGAGGGGCGACGTGCTTCTTCTTCAAACAAAGTTTGCTGCTCGATCGCCGTCATATAGCTGCGGAGTTGCTGAATAAAGCGCAAAAAGTCATCAATACCAAGGCTGGAGTAGTCATTGCCTGAACCATCAATGCCTCGACGAGCCTCAAGCATTTCTTGCAACAATGACATTCCTTTGCGATGTTCATTGGTGTGATTGTCAGGAGATGCCAACAATTCGAGAATGCGATAGGGGCGGAGGCGAAATAGATCCGCTTGAATCTCACTGCGAATACTGAGAAATAGTCCTTCCCTTAGGAGCAGATCTTGGGCAGACTCTAGAGAAGAGGCAGCTGCTTCATATTGACCTTGTTTCCAATATTCGCGCCCGAGATCTAGGAAAGATAAGGATACAGAGAGTAGTAGGTCAGGATCGTGAGGCGAGATCCTTGCGGACTGATACTCAGCTTCTTCGGGGTCGTAATAGGGTTTTGCGAGGGAAAGGACTTTCTCGGATTCGCCGAGTTCGTACAAAATTAGTAATAGCCCCGCAAAGTCTTTTTCATCAGCTTCAACCTGTGGTGGTAGCGTTACGACTGGGCGTTGATCCCCAGCTAACTCATCAATATTGCTGTCTTTGGGGGCATTTATATGCTCGATTAGAAGTTCATAAGCCTTATCAATGATGCGTTTGCGAGAGGCGATCGCGGCATCAGAATACTCGCGCCTTGGCATAGAAAGCAGGCGATCACGATGGGCTTGATGGATTTTATCTAGCCCTGATAGGTGTGTTAGACCAAGAATTCGGTAACAGTCTAGGGGAACTCTCACTTTGCTTTTCTACCCAAAACTTCAATTGGAAATGCCGATCCGAGTGCCGATAATGCCAACCTGTTTGCCTCTCAAAAAAGATGCTCCGTACCTAACGCACTAAAAACATTTAATTCAATACACTCACAAAATAGAGTACATAGAACGCCCGAATTATACACTAAGTTGATTATCTTGGTGAAAATAGCTCAACAAAGTAGAGGCAATTCATGAATTGCCTCTACTTTGTTTGTATAGGGGTTGTTATAGAGATTGCTAGTGATCTTTAACGTCAGTTCGACGAAGGCGGAACATGGTAAAAATCGCTAAGCGATTTTTACCATGTTCCGCCTTTTGCACGGCGCGAAGCGCCGTGCAAAAGGCATTATCGAACTCCCGTGACGTTACAAAGATCTTTACTAAGAGTCAAGGGCGATCGCTTTATCGATCGCTAATTTTTCATTGAGACGGGTTTGATAGGCCTGCAATTCTTTGACTTTGATCCCGCTAATGATGCAAAAACTGTCAGCATCAATCCCCCTCGCTAACATTTCGATACACCAAGTATGTCTTGCTTGCATAATTGCTAAAGGTGAGCCGTCAAGATTGCAATAGGGTTGTGTCCACCGTCCCCAAAGCTGTTCGATTTCTTCTAGGGTTAAGGGCTTGCGATCGCCACTAATAAACATTGCCTCAATCTCATCGCCATCACCATTGTGGCGGCTCTTTTGGAGATCCTTAAGCTCCTGTTTACGGACTTTTAGATAGGCACTGAGGGGGTTACTAGTTGCTGAGCCATAACGATGACCGAGAATTTTTTGATTGAGGGGGACTGACCGCACCTGATTTGATGTATCTTTAGTGCGTAAAATGCCGTGATTCGATTGAATTTGATAATCTTTGAGTCGTAATCGCGTAATATCAATCGCCATTAACCCTGCCCCAAACAATAAATAGGCGATCGCATAGTCCTTTGCCCCGCATTTTTTCGCTTGCAGTAGAATTTCGCGTACTGTTTCCGCAGGGATATCGATAATTGGGTGGGCGGGTGTGAGGGGACTCACCTCTTGGATAAACATATCGACAAGAGTATTGACAAAATCATCGCGATCGCGCCAGATTGCCTGTACATCACTAGTTAAGGTAATCACGGCATAGCCCAAAATACAGGTATTTAATAGGTTAGCCAGTTTAATCGGTGGCAAAGTATATTGCAGCCGCGAATTTGCCAAGACATCATTAATTGCTGTGGCGATCGTTTGATTGACCTGATTAATTCCTTGGGCAAGGGCTTGACGACTCTCGGCGGGATATTGTCCTGCTTCTCCAACGAGCGATCGCACCAGCTCAGGCACACTTTCGAGTGCCCGCAAAGAACTCTGGATGTAGTATTTGAGAAAGCGACGCAAATCGCTTTGACTAGAAATATCAGACACCATCAAGGACTCCCCTACTTGAGCCAGTACCAAATATTTTTGCAAACATTCTTGCAATACTGCTAGTAATAAACCATGTTTATTTCCAAAATGGCGAAATAGAGTTACTTCATTGACCTGAGCAAAGTCGGCAATTTGGCGGGTAGTGGTCTCGGTAATTCCTTTGCTAGCAAACAGTTCTAGTGCTGTGTTCACTATCCGTTGGCGAGTGGGAATCCGAGATACAGACATGGGAGCATGTACCATTGAGATGATTTGCAAGTGATACTTGCATTATTACTTAAAAAACAGTTAGACTTAACATAACTGTAAGTGATACTTGCATCTCCTCACCACCCCTTAAGTTGTTATTTCATGACCGCCACTACTGAAGCCATCTCAACTGAACAAAAACTGAACTGGACAAATGTTGCCTTTTTCAGTGCATTTCATATCGCTGCCCTCGCTGCCCCTTTTTATTTTTCATGGCAAGCTGTCATTCTTACAGTTTTCTTGCATTGGTTCCTTGGCAGCATCGGTATTACCCTCGGCTATCACCGCTTACTGAGCCATCGTAGTTTCCAAGTGCCTCAGTGGTTGGAATATATTATCGCTACCGTTGGAGCCTTAGCCATGCAGGGTGGTCCTGTATTTTGGGTGGGTGGACATCGCCAGCATCACGGTTTTACAGAAGACAATCAAAAAGATCCCTATTCGGCAAATAAAGGTTTTTGGTGGAGCCACATCATGTGGATCATGTACTCCAAGCCTGAACATTTCAAGAGTACCTATTACAACAAGTTTGCCCCCGATCTCGCTAGCGATCCTTACTATGGATTCCTCGATAAATACTTCTTGCTTTTGCAAGTTCCCTTCGCAGCATTGCTCTATGTGATTGGTGAAAAGTTATTCTCTGGACTCGGCATGTCCTTCTTGGTTTACGGTATGGCTGTACGTTCAGTCTTTCTATGGCATAGCACTTGGTTGATTAACTCTGCTTGTCATAAGTGGGGCTACAAGAACTTTGCCGAAACTCCTGACCATTCCACAAATCTCTGGTGGGCAGCGATTTTGACCTACGGCGAAGGCTGGCACAATAATCACCATGCTTATCCTAAATCTGCCCGCTCTGGTTTGAAATGGTGGGAAATTGACCCAACTTGGGGAGTGATTAACCTCTTACAAGTGTTGGGGTTAGCCAAAAAAGTTTATATTGCTGAACCTTGGCAAGCTAAGTAAACTAAGTAAAAAAGAAAGGGCGCGAAGCGCCCTTTCTTTTTTAGAGAGTAAATTACTGTCAGTAGCAAAAACAGATACAGCAAAAACAGATACATTGATGGGATTGGCAATATGTCACCCTTATTGCAATGGGTTACATCAAGTCTGTGAAGTTTAGCCATACTCAACAGACTTAAAAACAATACCCAGTAAGGTTTTAAAATCCTCAAAATCGCAATGCTAATTTGAGGATTGGTACAGCGCTTTGCGCTGACTTGAAAACCAGAGAAATTTTTGAAAGTGTTGCTGCGACGCGCTTTCAAAAATTTCTCTGTACTACTTTAAGCCTCAACAGGCTGTATTAATACATGCGGGAAGACAAGCATATGGATAATCGCCACATTCGCTTTAGCGATCGCCAAGAAGATGTCGATTTAGAGCAGTTGCAAGGATTATTAAAAATAGGGGCATTTTGGGCAAAGGAGCGAACTGTGGCAGGGCTAGCGATCGCGATCGCCAATTCTAAACCAGTCGTAACGGTATGGGATGGCGATCGCTTAATTGGACATGCTCGCGCCACCAGTGACGGCGTTTATCGCGCTACCATTTGGGATGTGGTGGTTGATCCAGATTATCGAGGGGCAGGTTTAGGGCGCAAGTTAGTCCAGACAGTGTTATCCCACCCCCATGTTTGCGATGTGGAACGGGTATATTTAATGACTACCCATCAGCAACAGTTTTATAAGCACATTGGATTTGAGCAAAATTCTTCCACCACATTGGTTTTATTTAATCAAGGTATTGATCGTGTAGATAGCGATCACCAAATCACTACTTCTGAACTAACTCAAGCAATAATTTAAATAAAAACTGGAGAGCTTAGGATCTCTAGTTTTTTAGGTCTCAAGCATCTCTTAATTTATCGTGTGGTATTTGCAAATACTCCCAAGACTTACAACCTATGTAACGATGTAATATAAGAATGTGAAATATACATTACTTTCATATCCCATTTGATTTGGTGGGAGTCCATGGTCGAAACCTCATATCAAGCGCAAAAAAGGACAAGAAGCGAGTTTGAACGTCAACTCCATCGCCTAGAACAAGACTCTTTGCGAATGGGCGCTCTTGTCGAAAATTCATTTCTTTTAGCTCATGCAGCTTTATTTGAGCGCGATTTAGAAGCTGCTACTCGTATCGATCCTCAAGATAAGCAAATTGATCGAATTTATCGACAAATTGAAATGGATTGTATCAATTTAATTGCATTGCAGTCACCAGTCGCTCGCGATCTGCGATTATTGAGTGCTTTGATGCAGTTAATCCGCGATATTGAACGCATCGGTGACTATGCCGAAAATCTTGGTGATATTGCCATTAAGCTTTTTCCTTACCCACCATCCCCTTATCTTGGTGAATTGGAGATTATGTCTAATCGCTGCCGAGCCATGCTTGCCATGAGTTTAGAAGCCTTAGCTAACCTTGATGAAAATATCGGTCTTCAAATTAAGGCAAAGGATGATGCCGTTGACGATGATTATCAGAATATCTATAACCTCATAGCTTCCCAAAGGGTATTTGGCGAACCTCTAGAGCCTGTAATGCTGATGGTATTAGCAATTCATCACCTAGAGCGGATGGCAGATCATGCAACAAATGTTGGTCTCAGGGTTGCTTATATTGTCACTGGTAAACTGGGCTAATTGAGACAAGCATCAATAAACGCTCTCCCAATTGTTTTTTAGCGTAAAGCGCTATAGCAGGGTAATCTAGATTAAGTGCTGTATAGCGCAATTGAATTACGTGGGAAAGTTTTAAGGATTGCAATGAAGTCATATTTGGCGGCCGCCGTACAAATGACCAGTGTCTCAGATGTAGACAAAAATCTTGCTCAAGCAGAAGATTTGATCCAACTGGCAGTAAATCGAGGTGCAGAATTAGTTTGTTTACCAGAAAACTTTTCGTTTTTGGGTGACGAAAGTGAAAAGACGAGACAGTCTACAGAAATTGCCGAAAAGAGCGAAAAGTTTTTGATTACGATCGCCCAAAAATATCAAATTCTGTTGCTTGGTGGTGGATTTCCTGTGCCAGTAGCTACTCCCAATAATTCCTCTGCGATCAAGATGTACAACACCGCCCTGCTGATTGGTCGCGAAGGCGAAGAATTGGCTCGTTATCGCAAAATGCATCTATTTGATGTCAATCTGCCCGATGGCAATACCTATCAGGAATCCGCAACAATTCTTGCTGGCGAAGAAGCTCCCCCTGTATATAGATCAGAGCAGTATGGCAACTTGGGACTATCGGTTTGTTATGACGTAAGGTTCCCTGAGTTATATCGCCATTTGTCTAAAAATGGGGCAAATGTCCTATTTGTGCCTGCCGCCTTTACTGCCTTTACAGGTAAAGATCATTGGCAGGTTTTATTACAGGCAAGGGCGATCGAAAATACGAGTTATGTAATTGCCCCTGCACAGGTAGGAATGCACACCCCACGTCGTCAGTCCCACGGTCATGCGATGATTATCGATCCTTGGGGTATCGTATTAGCCGATGCAGGCGATCGCACAGGTGTAGCGATCGCAGAAATCCAACCATCACGCATCGATCAAATCCGTCGCCAAATGCCATCTTTGCAACATCGCACCTTTTTTAATTAGACTCAGTTAGACAATGATGCCCTACGCAGGGCATCATCTTTTTTTCTGAAGACTTATAGCTTTTCAGGTTGCTTCTATGGGATATGTATTAAGATCACTCTGTGAACGTCTAATTTAACAATTCCTAAGATCTATTAAATTCTTTTCTAGCACGAGCAGTTATGCAATCTTTCCCAGTGCTTGGTAATACGATCCGTCCGCTTCAACATCGAGATCTAGAGTTTATTCAGCGATTTGCTTCGCCCCAAGATCTCGAACAGATTGCTGTGAGCGATCTTAGTGGATGTCGTAGTCGTCAGAAAATTAGCTTACATCAGCTTGCGAGTTGGTTGCCTGCCCCAGTGCAAACGCTCCTGAAACCCTATGTCCGTGCCTATGTCTCAGAATGTAATGGGATTATCCAAGGCTTTATTCGAGTTTCACCGTTTAATAACAACAGCAGTACTTGGAAAATTGATCGTGTTGTTGTGTTGCCTGAAGCCCAGAATGGTCAACATAATGTTGGTACACAACTAATCCGCTACTGCCTCGAATCTTGTCTAGAGGCAAGAACTTGGGTACTGCAAGTTGATATTAATCAAAAAGATACGATCGCCCTCTATCGTCAGAATGGGTTTCAACCCCTTGCCCAATTTACGGATTGGGAAATTAGTGCTGATAGTCTTAAGGAGATTGCACAGCATTCTCCCGATCTTCCCAACTTGATGCCTGTTAGTAATGCCGATGCAAGTTTGCTGTATCAGTTAGATACTGCGGCGATGCCACCACAAATTCGGCAAGTGTATGACCTTAATGTCGATGATTTCCGTTCCAAAGCGCTTGATAAGCTGATTAATCACGGTTCTTTGCTGATTAACCATTTGCAAGATGTGTCGGGCTATGTCTATGAGCCTCAACGCAAAGCCGCGATCGGTTACTTTTACTTGCTATTACAGCGTCCTACGGTCAATCAACCCGATGAGAAACTGGTTCACCATTGCCAGCTTACGGTACATCCTGCTTATACATGGCTCTATCCCGAACTAACTTCGCAGATTGCTCAAATTGTGATTAAGCAATCCCCTGAAGGTGCAAGTCTGCAACTATCTTCGGCGGACTATCAGCCTGAGCGTGAGGACTATTTGGAAAGAATTCAGGCGCAACGTCAAGGTCATTCCTTGCTAATGGCGCGATCGGTCTGGCATAAAATCCGTGAGACTAAGCCCGTCCTTGATGGCTTACAACTCTCGCGGATGTTATCGGGATTACAGCCCACTCAAAAACCTATCCCAGGGAGAATTGAGACCTTGCCACAACAGCATCAACATACTGATGAGACACTCTAAAATTTAGATTATTGCTATTTGAAGAGTAATGGGCTGAAGTTCCCTCGCCTTTCAAATCAGTAAATATCTGATTAGCAAATCGTGGTATTTTCAGCACCGTAGATGCTGAAAATACCAATTTGGTTCAATTTATACAAAATGATGATCCATAAGATCGCTAGGATTAAATACTCGAACCTTAGGCATTGGATGCACCTTAAAGACGCTTGACTATGAAAATTCTCAAAATCCAAACATTACGGGGTCCAAACTATTGGAGTATTCAACGGCATCAGCTTGTAGTTGCACGCCTAGATTTAGAGGGTTTTCAAGTACAACGGGCTAGCTTTTATCAAAACCTGACTAAGGTTCTGCCAAGTTTAGCGGGAAAGGATATTGCGCAACGCCAAGATATTAGTGATGCTGATTTTTTAGCAGAGATAGTCAAGGATATTGCGATCGCTCTGCAAGGTTATGTTGGTATGAAGGTGGATTTTGGGGCAATCCGACCAACGGTTGAGCAGAATATTTATCAGGTCGTTTTTGAATATCAAACTGAGCAGGCTGGACGTTATGCAGCGAGGGCAGCGGTCAGGATTTGCACTAGTATTTTAGAAACAGGAACCTATGCCACCAGTGAGTTACAAGAGGATCTCAAGGACTTAAGAGATATCCGCCTTGATGGACAATTAGGACCTAGTACCGAGTCAATTGTTGCCGAAGCTAAAGCACAAAAGATTCCTTGGTTAGAACTTGGCAGTCGTGCCATGATTCAACTTGGTTATGGTGTATATCAAAGTCGGATTCAGGCGACTTTATCCAATAAAACAGGGATCTTGGCAGTTGAGCTTGCCTGTGACAAAGAGGGAACCAAGCAGATTTTGCGGGATTCGGGTGTCCCTGTACCGAGGGGAACTACGATCCGATCACCTAAATATTTAGAAGATGCGATCGCGGAAGTGGGCGGTTTCCCCATTGTGATTAAGCCCCTTAACGGCAATCATGGGCGCGGGATCACTATTGATGTACGCACAGTGAAAGAGGCGATCGCTGCCTTTGACATGGCACAGGAAGTCTCAGAGGAAGTAATTATTGAACGCTTCCATACAGGTCGCGATCACCGTGTCTTGGTAATTAATGGCAAGTTTGTTGCTGTCGCTGAGCGTGTACCTGCCAATGTTACGGGGGATGGCGTATCCACGATTTCCCAACTAATTGAAATTACCAATCAAGATCCCCGTCGTGGTGATGGACATGATAATGTTCTCACTCGCATTGAGATCGATCGCACAAGTCTAGATATCCTTGCCAGACAAGGCTTTACCCTCGAATCCGTACCTCCTAAAGGACAGATTTGCTATCTCAAGGCAACTGCCAACCTCAGTACGGGTGGCGTATCTGTGGATCGCACCGACGAGATTCATCCAGAAAATATTTGGTTAGCGGAACGGGTTGCCCGCATTATTGGTTTAGACATTGCAGGGATCGATGTTGTTACCGAAGATATTTCCTTGCCAGTGCGCGAAACCGATGGGGCGATCGTTGAGGTTAATGCTGCCCCCGGATTTAGAATGCATACTGCGCCGAGCATTGGCACACCGCGTAATGTCGCTGCTCCTGTAATTGAGATGCTATTCCCCGCAGGTTCGCCGACGCGAGTTCCCATCGTGGCGATTACGGGTACGAATGGCAAAACTACAACTACGCGCTTGATTGCACATATTTTCAAGCAAACAGGTAAGCGGGTTGGCTACACCACCACCGATGGTATTTACATTGGCGAATGCTTAGTTGAAAAAGGTGATACGACTGGTCCCTATAGCGCTCAAGTGATTTTGCGCGATCCTACCGTTGAAGTTGCGGTTCTCGAAACTGCAAGGGGGGGCATTTTGCGATCGGGACTAGGGTTTGATGGCTGCGATGTCGGTGTGGTGATGAATGTCCAAGCGGATCACCTTGGTATTGGTGACATTGATACCATAGAGGATCTCGCTAGACTCAAGAGTGTCGTGGTACGCACGGCTTTACCAAGCGGCTATGCCGTACTTAACGCCGATGATCCATTGGTTGTCGCTATGGCAAAAGAAGTAAAAGCCAAGGTTGCCTACTTCAGTATGAATCCTGATAACCCTTTAATTCAATCCCATATTGCCCAAGGAGGGGTAGCCGCAGTCTATGAAGAGGGCTATTTAACAATTCTCAAAGGTGATTGGAAACTGCGGATTGAAGAGGCTGTTAATGTGCCTTTAACCCTTGGTGGTCGTGCTGCTTTCAATATTCAAAATTCTCTCGCCGCAAGTTTGGCAGCTTTTACGCAAGACGTAAAGATCGAGCAGATTCGTCAGGGATTAGCTACCTTCGTTGCCTCTAGCGCCCAAACCCCCGGACGTATGAACTTGTTTGACTTGGGTAAATATCATGCCTTAGTTGACTATGCTCATAACCCTGCGGGATTTAAAGCGATCGCCGATTTTATCCAAAAATGGGAAGGTGAAGCGATCGGTGTAATTGGTGCACCAGGCGATCGTCGCGATGAAGACATTATCGAACTAGGACAGCTAGCGGCAAATATGTTTAGCCGCATCTTTATTAAAGAAGATAAGGACTTGCGGGGACGTAGCCCAAGGGTGGTGGCTGATCTCCTCCGTCAAGGTGTGGAAGAAGTTAATGGCAATATTCCCTGTATTACAATTCTTGATGAAGCGGAAGCCCTCACAGCCGCTTTGGATAGCGCTCCTCAAAGCAGTCTTGTCGTTGTATTCCCCGATAAAGTGGATGCAGCTATTGCTATCATTGAATCGCGAAAGTCTAAATTGCAATAATAATTGTCATAAAGTCGCCTATGCCGCGTGTAATTTGCCTTGGCGAAGTCTTAATCGATCAGATTGCTGAAGATGTGGGTGTTCCCTATGACCAAGTCAGTACTTGGAAGCCTTATTTAGGAGGAGCGCCTGCTAATGTTGCCTGTGGTTTAGCCAAACTGGGAACACCTGTTAGTCTAATTAGTGCTGTGGGGCAAGATGCCACAGGATCAGATCTACTCAAGCAATTGGGAGCCGCAGGGGTGGAAACTTCGGGCGTGCAGGTGCATCCAGAATCCACCACCCGTGAGGTATATGTCACCCGTGATGCCAAAGGCGATCGCCAATTTAATCGCTTTAACGGTGATGCCAAGACAGTATTTGCAGACACTCTACTATCGGCAGAGCATTTACCCGCCCATTTATTTGCCGATGCGAAGTTTTTAGTGCTAGGGACACTTGGATTATCAAATCCTCTAACTTCACGGGCGATCGGTCGAGCGTTGAAGCTTGCCGAAGAAAATTTTGTAAAGGTGGTCGTTGATGTCAACTGGCGCGCGATGTTTTGGAGGCATCCTGAACAGGTGGCAAAGCTTTTACCAGTGTTGCTACGATATACCGATTTCTTAAAACTGACTGAAGATGAAGCCAAGTTGCTATTTCGTTTAACTAGTCCTGCGGCGATCGCACAGGCCTATAGCCATCTTGAAGGCATCATTATTACCAATGGCGATAAAGACTGTCGCTATTATTTAGGCGAAAAACAAAGTAAATATCCTGCTTTTCCTGTCTATTCCCTCGATACGACTGGTGCGGGGGATGCTTTCTTAGCTGCTTTCATTCACAAGATCTATCATCGTCCGCTTACACATCTACAGGATTCGCAATTTGCAGAAGAGGTCATCTCCTATGCTAGTGCCGCAGGTGCATTGTCTACGCTAGATGTTGGTGCGATCACAGGTCAACCAAGCGATCGCCAAATTCGTGAATTCTTAGCCATGCGCGAGTCAAAACATTAATCATAATTTCTTGACGCTTTGTATCAAGAAATTATCAACAAAATTATGCACTCTTTATCTTTACCCACATGGGTTATCCATATTTCTAGCGTAATTGAATGGGCTTTAGCAATTTGGCTCATTTGGCAATATGACAAGCAAAATCCCGATCGCGGATGGCGTGGATTAGCATGGGGTATGTTTCCTGCTTTAGTCAGTGCCATGTGTGCGGTAACTTGGCATTTCTTTGATAATGCTGATTCCCTGAAATGGCTAGTGACAGTGCAAGCTGCTATGACTCTATTTGGCAATTGTACTTTGGCGATCGCTACCTATTTCATCTGGAAGATTTCGCGATCCGTCGAAACTTGATAAATCTATGTCTCAAGAAACCCTATTTGGACTATCTCTATTTCCCTACCTTGCCTTTCTGTGGTTTGCCACAAAATCAAAGCAATTTCCCAAGCTAGGACTATGGGGCTTTTATGGAACTTTAGTATTTGTAGCTATTACAATTCCCGCAGGGCTTTACGCTCAGAATCAATATCATGATGTATTAGCTAATGTTGATTGGCTACATGGCAGTGCGGAGTCATTTTTGACAATGACTAATATTTTGCTGGTTTTAGGCTTTAAAAATGCATTAAAACCAAAAGATTAGTGGCTTTTGTCTTCTTTGGGAGCTTTTTGAAAAAGGAATGTGAACTCAAATTATGGCAGTCCTAAGTTTTCTTAGTTGGTAATCTTCTCTTCACAGACCCAGCGCCATAATGGATGACTTTTCCCTGCTTCCCTGATGCTTTTGACTTGATTAATTAGCGATCGCTTTTCTCTCGGACTCACCCCCCACAAAATAATCGAACTCTGCCATACCAGAGTTGCCAAAGTCATCGCAATACATATCCCCAAGCCCAACATTGGCAAGCGATTATAAACCAAACTCATGCGGACTGCCGCCCATGTAAAGGCTGCAATCCATAGCTCTATTTCCGATCGCAAAGCCCAAATACTTGCCGTTCCCACCGTTAGCCATAAAAAGACATCAAAAATCCATCGCAAATAGGTTTGCACCTCAATCAGCCTTTGCACTTGACGCTCTAGAATTTGCTCAGAGAATGAATCCTCTAGCTCATTAGAAACCGTATCAATATCTTCACTATCCATTACTCAGTGCCATTTTTTGATGTGAATACTGTTGCAATTACAGAAAAGCTCCCATGTGGGAGCCTTTCTATGACTTAGTTTGCTTCGACGGTTGATTGGTTGAGTTTAGAAGTTTGACGACTGCGCCACCATGCCAGCAAGATACTGGCGTTAAAGATACTGGAATAAGCACCAGATAAGAAGCCAATGATCAGAGCTAGGGAGAAAAACCTTAAGGTTGCACCACCAAACAAGAAAATTGCGATCAGAGGTAATGTCGCTGTCAGTGAAGTATTAATTGATCGCCCTAGAGTTTGATTGACCGAGGCATTAACTAGATCGTTAAAACTCGTGTTACCCGTATCAAGTTTTACATTTTCGCGAATGCGATCGTAAATTACCACGGTGTCATTGACGGAAAAGCCACAGATCGTCAACATCGCCACAATAAATAAGCTGTCAATCTCTACGCCCAAAGTCAAACCCAAGATCGAGAAAGTCCCAACCGTCACGAAAATGTCATGAAAGAGTGCTAACACCGCAAAGGTTGCATAATCTAGCTGAAAGCGGAATGCTAAATAAATACCAATACCTGCAAAGGAAAGCAAAATTGCCAATAAGCCATTCCGAAGCGCTTGTTGACCGATCGCTGCACCAACTTCATCAAGCTGTGACTTTTTGGGATCGACTTCGCCATATTGTTTCAAAGACTCCGTTAGTGTCGACTTCAGCTTTTCGCGCTCCTCAGTCGAGAGATGCGCAGTACGTACTGAGACTCCTTTTAAGTCCTTGCCTTCAACTAATTGGATGACACTATTCGCAAATCCTTTACTTTCTACGGCCTGACGTACTACCGCAATATCAATGGGTTTGCCACAAGTATCTCCATTACAAGCTAAGCCAAGCGTCACACTAGAACCACCTGTAAAGTCAATTCCTAAGCGTAATGGAGAGCCTAACTGCTGAAAGGACAACACCATCGCCACAATTCCCGCCACAATCACTGCTGTGGAAATCGTGAGGTAAAGACGCGCGTTTTTAATTACATCTAATCTCATAGAACTGCACCGCTTGTATTGTCTTTTGTATTGTCTGTCTTATCGTTTTGGTCATCCACTACTTCTGTCTCGGCTTCAATATCAGTCGTCACTGTCGAGATTTTGCCAAAAGCTTTCATGCCGTAGTATTCAGGCTTACGGAATTGAGGGTTACTAATCATCGCTAACATTAGCGATCGGCTCAAAGTAATTGCCGTAAACATACTGACGATTACCCCTACCCCAAGGGTGACGGCAAAGCCCTTCACAAATCCTGAACCCAACCAAAACAGAGTTAAACAAGCAATTAGGGTAGTTACATTACTATCAAGGATGCTTGACCATGCGCGATAGAAGCCTGCCTCAACGGATTTATAAAGTGTGCGTCCTGCTTTCAACTCTTCTCTAGTACGTTCAAAAATTAGGACGTTGGCATCCACAGCCATCCCAATACTGAGAATAAATCCTGCAATACCTGGTAAGGTCAGTACCACACCGAGCAAGCTAAACAAGGCATAGGTAATCACCGCATAGGTAATTAGCGCAATATCGGCAACTACGCCCAAAATGCGGTAGTAAAGCACCATAAAAATCAGGACTAGTGCTAAGCCTGATACACCAGCATAGATACTGCTGAGAATGCTATCTGCCCCAAGGGTTGCACCAACGGTGCGATTTTCGACAATTTCGACGGGTACGGGTAAAGCCCCTGCGCGTAGCTGCAACGCTAATTCAGTTGCGGAATCTAACGTAAAGTTGCCTGTGATGACGGCTCGTCCACCTGAAATGCCTTTACCTTGAAATTCTGGACCAACTGAGGGAGAGCTAATTAATTTGTCATCTAAGAAAATTCCTAAGACTCGGCCAGTGCCACCGATTTCGCCAGTAGTTTTAGCAAATAGATCACCACCCTTATCATCAAAGGTTAGAGCAACCTGCCAAGAGTCGGGACCATTGCCACTCGGCGATGCAACGGCATCTTTGAGCATATTGCCAGTTAATCCTGTGCGTTCAAAGATGCCCTTAAGATCTTCAATGCTCTTTTTATATGTGGCTTCATTTTCCGCGATCGCCTTTTGATCACCAGAATTTTTGAGGATCTCGCGCTGAACCGTTGCTGCCTGTAGAATTTGCAATCTTGCTCTTAGCTCACCTTCCGTGCCTTTTTTTTGCTTCCGAAAATCAAGTTGAGCAGTTGTGCCAAGTACGCGCTCAGCTTGGGCAGGATCATTGACCCCCGGTAACTGGACGATCAGTTGATTATTACCCGCTAGCAAAATTGTGGCTTCGGAAACTCCTAAACCATTAATACGCTGCTCCACCACAAACTTGGCGGTTTCCATAATGCGCGGCGTAATTTCATTAATACCTTGTTCAGGATTAGTTTTTGCTTGGAGTGTAAGCTGTGCGCCACCTCGTAGATCCAAACCTAATTTAGGTGGATACATGACGATTAGATACACAGCCCCTAATAAGATTGCCAATACGAAGGCAAGCAGGCGGCTTTGTTTACCCATATTTTTGTATAGCTTTTTGGTATAGCTTTTGTATCGCTTTTGTAGCTTTACTTCAAGCTAGATTAAACAGAGGATATTTTGAGACATCTGTCATCATACCCCACAGATACAGCGCGTTGCGCTGAATTAAAAACCAGAGAAATTTTTGAAAGTGTGACTTCGCCACGCTTTCAAAAATTTCTCTGTACTTAGTCAAAACTTCAAAAAGAGACAATAACTGATTAAGTGCATTCATGATTTTCTATAAATTTTTATGTAGTTTGCAATATCCATGATTATCAATATTGTTTTGACAGAGAATTCTTAAAACTATTTCTCAAAAAATTTTCATGTCTTATTAAATAAGATGAAATTTAGTGGAAAATCCCACGTTGTCTAGTTAATTTAACCTATACCTTTGGAAAGAAATTTGAATTTAAGCCCAGAAAAATAGGGTTGTAAGTGGTCTCAAATCGCCGTAAATACCGCTTCTAGTAAGGAATTTATTTTTTTGTCCACTTTGATATCTGCATATCATCACTTATACAAAGCTTTGTAATACAGCCTACGCAAATTGTTGCGGGTAAACGGTAAACTTATATCAAAGCTGAAATTTAGGTTGGATTTGTGAGATCTCGGATCGAGCGAGTCTTTTCCGAAGACTGGCTAAATTATTATATCGATCTCTTTTTTGGAGCGAACTGACTGTGACTATTTACGTTGGAAATTTGTCTTATCAAGCTGCTAAGGATGATTTGACAAGCGTTTTCTCAGACTACGGCACTGTAAAGCGTGTGCAATTGCCTACCGACCAAGAAACAGGTCGGGTTCGGGGCTTCGCCTTTGTGGATATGGAGGATGATGCTCAGGAAGAAGCTGCGATCGCTGCACTTAATGAGGCTGAATGGCTGGGACGTACCCTGCGCGTTAATAAGGCTAAGCCTCGTGGTGAACGTACTAACGATCGCCCTAGAGGTCGTGGCTACGCCTAGAGCCTAATTAATTGCTCACATTAGAAATAGCCAAGGGTGTTGTCTTCATTCTTGGCTGTTTCTAATGCAAAATTAAATTATGAGTAGATATCTACATACCCTTAAGCTGTTCTGGTCAACGGCGATCGCTGCGGAACTGGAATATCGAATTAATTTTGTGATCGCTGCTATTGGTAGTATCGGCAACTTAGCAGGTAGCTTATTTGGTTTGTTTTTGTTTTACCGCACTGGTTACACCTTTGCGGGCTGGCGTTGGGAAGAAGCGATCGTTGTCCTTGGTATCTTCACGATCCTCGAAGGATTTTCGACCACATTTCTAGCCCCAAATCTCAGTAAAATCGTTGAGCATGTTCAGAACGGGACATTAGACTTTGTTTTGTTAAAGCCTATCAGTAGCCAGTTTTGGCTATCAGCAAGGGTAATTTCGCCTTGGGGATTTCCTAACCTCGTTTTTGGTTCCTGTATTCTGTTCTATGCAGGCAGTAAGCTCGGTTTAGCACTTAGCAATTATCTATTAACTTTAATTCCCCTCACCTTTGGTTTTATCAGCCTCTATAGCATTTGGTTTATGTTGGGGGCAACTAGTATCTGGTTTGTAAAAATTTATAACGTTACCGAGGTTCTGCGAGGACTGATGGAGGCTGGCAGATATCCGATGGCAGCTTATCCTGCTTCTTACCGTTTCTTTTTTACCTTCGTTGTGCCGATCGCCTTTTTGACCACTGTACCTGCGGAAGCTTTGCTAGGACGTGGTGAAGCAGTCTGGATTATTGGGTCTAGCTTTTTAGCGATCGTCTTGCTTTATGCTTCAAATAAATTCTGGAAATTTGCGCTGAGATTTTATACAAGTGCTTCTAGCTAAAAAGCAGAAGAGAGTTGCGCCGCAACTCTCTTCTGCTTTTTAGCTAACATAACTGGCTACTAATGCATCTGGGGCAATTCCTGAATTACCCCTACATCTTTATTTGATATGCTGGTTAACAACTGACTGCCAATTTATAAAGAACTATGCCTAGATCGCAACGTAATGACAACTTCGTCGATCAAACCTTTACCGTTATTGCTGACACGATTTTAAAACTCTTTCCTGCAAGTCAGAAAGAAAAAGAAGCCTTTGCCTACTACCGTGATGGGATGTCTGCCCAAGGCGATGGTGAATATGCTGAAGCTTTAAGCAACTACGAAGAAGCTCTCAAACTTGAAGAAAATGCCTATGATCGCAGCTACATTTATTACAACATGGGCTTAATCCATGCTAGTAATGGCGATCATGACAAGGCTCTGGAATATTATGAGCAAGCGATCGATCTTAATCCTCGGATGCCCCAAGCTCTAAACAATGTTGCTGTGATTTATCACCACAAAGGCGAAAATGCTCAGGATGAAGAACAGGCGGAAGAATACTTCAACACTGCTGCCGATCATTGGGTAAGAGCCATCCGCCTCGCACCTAACAACTATATCGAAGCGCAAAACTGGTTAAAAACAACAGGTAGAGCTGATATTAATCTTTTCTTCTAAAGTTGGACACCACAACTAAGCTTATTTAAATTTATAATTTATGTAATTATCATGATTGACAGAGAGCAAGTTCGCCACGTTGCCCGCTTGGGACGTTTACAACTAACTGAAGCTGAAGAAATTTCCTTTACTAAGCAACTGGATAGTATTTTGGACTATTTTCAACAGTTAAATGAACTAGATCCTTTGCTAGAAGGAGTTGAACCAACCACAAGAGCAGTTAATACAGTCAATATTACTCGTCCTGATATATTGCAACCATTTGCTGATCGCGAAGTCTTACTCAACTGCGCCCCTGATCGCGAGGAAGACTTTTTCCGTGTCCCCCAAATCATGGGTTAGCAAGAGAACTCAGTATACCCACTATAAGTTATGGATACTTTAGGGAACCTAGATCAGTCAACGAGCAATCAAACACCAGATTGCAATATTAGTGACGATCTCAGCAATTCCTCTTCTTCATCAGTGCATACCCCCTTGAGCATCCTGTTAGCTGAAGACAATCTTGTCAATCAAAAAGTAGCTCTGCGTGTACTTAAGCACTTGGGATATGAAGCTGATGTGGTGGGCAATGGTCAAGAAGTAATTAAAGCGATCGCCAATAAATCCTACGATCTGATCCTCATGGATATTCAGATGCCTGAAATGGATGGTATAGAAGCAACTCAATATATTCGTAATCAGGAACTTGAATCCCAAATGTCACCGATTGCGATCGTTGCCATTACTGCCAATGCAACCCATGATGATCAATATGTCTGTCGCAAGGCAGGCATGAATGATTACATTAGCAAACCAATTCAGATCGATAAACTCAGAAGCGTTTTACAGCAATATGAGGCTCTCAAAAATAGCCAATAAAAAAGCAGCGCTAAGCGCTGCTTTTTTATTGGCTTTATATATCTGCCACCAAGTGTATTAGTACATAAAACCCAAGAAGAGAATGGCGACGCGAAGCGTCGCCATTCTCTTCTTGGGTTTATAACACAGACGATAGATGTATATGCTTTATGCAGCTTCTACAGGAGCATAAACACTAATTTTTTTGCGGGTTTTACCAAAACGTTCAAAGGTGACAATGCCGTCAACGGTTGCGTATAGAGTATCATCGCTACCACGACCAACATTATTACCAGGGTGGAACTTTGTGCCACGCTGACGCACTAGAATGCTGCCAGCTTTAACAACTTGACCACCATAACGCTTTACGCCAAGGCGTTTAGCATTAGAGTCACGACCGTTTCTTGTACTACCTGTACCCTTCTTATGTGCCATTTGTTTTTGATCCTCGTAATGATTAACAGAAACTGATAAAAAAGGCGCTTTGCGCCTTTTTTATATACTTAAGCAGCCTTACCACTTAGATTGATTGCTTCAACCATGATGCGGGTGAGGGGCTGACGGTGACCGTTCTTTCTGCGAGTTTTTTTCTTGGGACGCATTTTATAAACGATTACTTTTTTTGCCTTTAGGTGGCGCAGTACAGTAACTTCGACACTTGCATTATCAACGATAGGCTGACCAATAGAAATGTCACCGTCTAAGTTGGCAAACAAAACTTTATCAATGGTCAATTTACTGTCTGGTTCGGCTTCAAGTAATTCAACGTCATAAAATCTGCCGACTTCGACGCGATATTGCTTACCGCCTGTTTCAATGATTGCGTAACTCATGGTTTTTAAATATTCAGTAGATGCCGTACAGGTATTGGCGAGTGAAGTTCACCAATTTTACAAACAACCCGATCCGAGCATAAAAGATCGTGCGATCTATAACTATACAGTAGATCAACAAATAAATTTTTGCTCTAGCAAAAATTTATTTGTTGATCTAGAGAATTCATACTTAGATTTAATAAGGAATCGATTCTTAGTGGCGCGGCTTTGCCGTGCCACTAAGAATCGATTCCTTATTCTAAATTTTGGGTTTTATTTAAACCAGCCTAAGCCTACACCTGTGAGTAGTAATGCCCCAAAAGCTAGTCTATAGCCAACAAACACCCATGTAGTATGGGTTTGAAAGAACTTGAGGAGCCATGCGATCGCCAAGTAGGAAAAAATCACTGAAGAGAATAGTCCAACAGCTAACTGTCCTGCGCCAACATCAAAGCCCTTTTTGATAATGCTCAGCAACTCCACCAAACCTGCGATCGTAATTGCAGGAATCCCTAACAAAAATGAAAATCTCGTGGCGGCAACTCGATCTAAACCAAGAAATAAACCTGCGGTTAAGGTCGAACCAGAACGGGATACCCCCGGAACAAGTGCCATCGTTTGGGCTAAACCCATCAAGATCCCATCAATAACTCTGACTCTTTGAAAATGGCGCTTTTCTTTTTGGCTATTTTGTCCAAATAGCTCAGCTAGGGCAAGCAAGATCGACATAAAGATTGAGGCGATCGCGATCGCGGTCAAACTCCGTAAAGGTGAGTTGTCGTAATCTTTTACCAATACTTTAATCAGCAAGCCGCCAAATAAAATCGGAACTGTCCCTAAGGCGATCGCCACAGCGAGTTTAAACTCCTGCGATTTGTACTGTTTCTTGCGTACAGCCACAATACTCCCAAGCGTAATATTGCTGAGATCTTTCCAGAAGTAGCTCACCACAGCCACAATACTCCCAAGCTGGATCACAGCATCAAAAGATACTCCAGCATCATTCCATCGCAGAAGGGCGGGGACAACCTTCAGGTGTGCTGAGCTACTAATAGGCAAAAACTCAGTCAGTCCTTGCACAATCCCCAAAATAAAAGCTTGCCAGTATTCCATAAAAAATTAAAACTAGACAGATGACATATATCACGAACTAGTCAAATAACGTTGACAAAGTAGTGGGACATGCCCCTGCTCATCTACTTTTTGGACAGATTTACTGTCATAATAGGGGCTAAAAGCAATTTCTATTTAATTTTATTTAAGGTGTAAATATATGGATTGGAGAGTATTAGTTGTATTAGGACCAGTTGTCTTGGTAGTTTTCTGGGCAGCCTTTAACCTCGGTAAAGCCGTTATTAAGGGTGAAGCTACTCTCTTTGGCAAATATGGCAATAACCCATTTCAATAAAAATTTAGATAGTTAATTTAGATAGTTACAATCTATCGCCTATCTAAGCCTTAAGCAAAACTGGTATGAGCGTGAGCAATGCTTGCGCTCATACCAGTTTTTAGAAAGTGATGGTATTTACAAGTTGCATTTTTACAGCGCTAAAATTGCGTTAGTGCAATCTGCCACACATTCTTGCAGCACTAGATGCGTAATCATAAGCATTCAAACGATAAAATAATCCCAGAAATCAACAAAATCAATCTTGTAAGGTAGCTAATATATGGCAATCGGAGAATATAAGCCTGGTTTAGAAGGAGTGCCTGCCACCCAATCAAACATAAGTTATGTTGATGGTCAAGCAGGGTTGCTCGAATATCGGGGTATCCGTATCGAGGATCTTTGCAAGTATAGTAATTTCCTTGAAACCAGTTACTTATTAATCTTCGGTGATCTACCCAAAGCCATTCAACTAAATGAATTTGAACACGATATTACCCATAGAAGAAGAATCAAATATCGTATTCGCGACATGATTAAGTCATTTCCAGATAATGCTCATCCTATGGATGCGCTACAAACTAGTGTTGCGGCGTTGGGAATGTTTTATCCTTTGGGGAATTTCCATGACTTAGACTATATCTATCAAGCAACAGTGAGACTGTTAGCTAAAGTCCCAACTATGGTGGCAGCCTTTCACATGATGCGTCAAGGCAATGATCCTGTGATGCCTCGTGATGATTTAGATTATGCTTCCAATTTTCTCTACATGTTAAATGAGAAGGTTCCTGATCCTCTGGCGGCACGTATTTTTGATGTATGTTTGACTCTCCATGCTGAGCATACAGTTAATGCTTCGACCTTCGCCGCTTTGGTGACTGCTTCGACCTTAACTGATCCCTATGCGGTGATGACTTCGGCGATCGGTACTCTGGCTGGACCTTTGCATGGTGGAGCTAATGAGGAGGTAATGAATATGCTCGAAGAAATTGGCTCCGTCGATAACGTAACTTCTTATCTCCAACGCAAAATTGAGCGGAAAGAGAAGCTTATGGGCTTTGGACATCGTATTTATAAAGTGAAAGATCCGCGTGCGATTGTCCTTCAGGGATTAGTACATGAGTTGTTTGACAAATTCGGTCACGATCCTTACTACGATGTTGCTTTAGAATTGGAAAAGCAAGCCTATGAGAAGCTTGCAAGTAAGGGAATTCATCCTAATGTTGATTTCTATTCGGGATTGGTTTACAAGAAGTTGGGAATTCCCAGTAATTTGTTTACTACAATTTTTGCGATCGCTCGTGTACCTGGATGGCTAGCGCATTGGAAAGAACAACTTTCCGATAACCGATTGTTCCGTCCTACCCAAATGTACACAGGGTTACATGATGTAACCTATGTACCCATCAACGAGCGTTGATGCAGAATTGGGAATCTAGAATTACTGAAGATCTAACTATGGTTACGCTATTTACGACTTTTCACATTCCTTGTCAGAGTAAAAGATTTGCTGAATATCTTAGATGTCTCCAGATTAATCTATCCAATCCATCCATCAAACAGATTAAAGTCTTATTGGAAGTAAAAAACAACCATAATGAAGCAGATCTAAATTTGCTCAATGAAATTAAGGACGAGAAGTTAGAAATCATTAAAATTGATCAAAGACCACTTTATTCTGATTTTTTTGCGATCGCAAATCAGCTTGGAAACGATCAAGTAATTGCTATCTGTAATGCAGATATCTATTTTGATGAAAATAGCCGACTGGATTTAGCTAACAATATTTCTAGCGATTCTTTTTGGACAATTTCTCGCTATGACGAGGAAGGGGAAAATCAATGGGTATTAACTGAAAAAGCTGATATTGGTTCCCATGATTGCTGGGTATTCCGTACTCCACTGCGCTCATTTCAGTCTAACTACCACTTAGGTATTTTAGGCTGTGATCAGATGATTGCCCAACGCGCAGTGGAAGCAAGCCTAGTTGTTGCTAATCCTTGTTTAAGCATTGTTTCCCATCATTTGCATCGCAGTGATGTCCGCAATGATACCCTGAACCAATATGGTGAATCCTATTGGCAAGATAAGGAGTTCTTGATTTTAGGCTATAAGCTTTACTGTGCAGAGGCATCAACAATTGAGAATTTACATACCTGCTCTAATAATTCTCGTCAATATATTATAAAAAGAACATTTATGTTCTGGTTTCTGTTTATTTACAGAACTGTTCTTTACAACCTTCGTAAGATCAAAAAATTCTTACTTACATTTAATAGCGATCGCAGTTTGAATAACTAACGTCAGTTCGGGTTAAGCTGGCAAATTTTAAAACACCAAAAGTAAAAGCCTTGCTACGCAAGGCTTTTACTTTTGGTGTTTGAGAGAGGATTTGCTACGCAAACCCTCTCTCAAAGCCCGTTGCAAATTATCTCGAACTCGCGTTAACTATTTGATTGCAAAGAAGCATTTCTAGTTTACGTTGTTGTTCTAAGCATTGTGGTAGCTTCTATGGTTAATAAATAAAGTAATAAAAGTGCTTCTATGCGAAAACTAATTAGGGGTTTGCGCGAATTTAAAGATAATCATTTTCCATCCCATTTAGAACTGTTTGAGAAGTTAGGAATGGGACAGAAACCGAGAGTTTTATTTATTACCTGTTCTGATTCACGGATTGACCCTAACTTGCTGACTAAAGCGGATGTGGGAGAGCTTTTCATTATGCGCAATGCAGGTAATATTATCCCACCCTATGGTAGTTTAAGCGGTGAAGGTGCAACGATTGAATATGCCATTCAATCCTTGGAGATTGAGCAGGTGATTGTCTGTGGACATACTCACTGTGGAGCGATGAATGGTTTATTAAAGCTGGAGCATTTGCGAGAAGAAATGCCGATCGTTTATGAATGGCTAAAACTTGCAGAAGGGACGCGACGCTTGGTGAAAGAGAACTATAGCCATTTACGGAATAAAGAGTTACTAGAAATCACTAGTGCCGAAAATGTATTAACGCAAATCGATCATCTCAAAACCTATCCACTGGTGCGATCTCGTTTATATCAAGGACGTTTAAATATTTATGGCTGGGTTTACAATCTGGAAACTGGTGAAGTGCTTGCCTACGATTCGGTGAGCCATTCCTATGTCCCGCCACAGCATCAGTTAGTTGATGATCTTCCCGAACCATCTTTGCATACAGATATGTCTGATCCTCTCGATAGCATGGTGGTTAATTAGGTTACAAAGCCCCTTTTGATAGCGTGGAAAAGCCACGCCATCAAAAGGGAAAAACTTTTCAAAACTTTTGTTGTTATTTGATGACAGCGAGATCCCAGAGAGCCGCTACAATTATTAAAAATTGTAAAGATTTTTAATAATTGTTCATTGCACTTTTGCATCAAACTCTGCACAAATCTATGACTGAATTTGCTACTAAGATGGCTGAGTCCCTTCAGCCCATTGCCGATCAATTCAAATCTCTGAATATTCCTGCACCAGTGACTCACTGGGGACATCCATTTTTCATGGCGATCGTTATTTTTGCGATGGGATCATTTGTTGCTATTTCAGGATGGCGTGGTCGCATGGTCACAGATACTGAAGTTGCGATTAAAAATAAAGCTGATCACCGCAAGGTTGCCCCGTTAATGACTACTTTCTTGGCTCTAGGCTACAGTGGTGGTTTACTTTCCCTAGTAATGCAAGGCAAACCCCTTCTTGAGAGTCCTCATTTCATCACAGGCTCAGTAGTTCTGACTTTGTTGGCAATTAATGGAGCTATCTCTCTAACTGGATTTGGGGGTAATAAGCCATTACTCCGTAATGCCCATGCTTATCTAGGTAGTGCGATCGTACTCTTATTATTTGTTCATGCGGCTTTAGGTCTGAAATTAGGGCTTTCGATCTAGCCCTTGTGAAGTGTGAGTTTTACCTTAGATAAAACTCACACTTCACAGCTCTGTTTAATTGCTATACCTGCCCAGATGGGTTAGTATTTGCAACTAAACACACCTTACCGATTTAACTCGCGATCGCCGCCATGGAAAACTGGGAGTTTTTGTTACAACGAAAAGGTGACAAGTCCTGGTTGCCCCTAGAATCTCCAACTGTGGAGATTTTGGAAGGGCAGTACAGACTCGCTGCACGCTCTGATTTAGCGAACGTGCTAGTTGGTATTGCGATCGCCTATCGTCCGCTTGCTGATGTGCGGCATCAGCCTCTTCAGCAGAAATTAGTCAAACGCCTCAGCCATGACGGTTTGGTAATCGTTATGCCCTATACCAATTTTGTGCCGGGGCTATGGCAAATTGATTGTCTCTCGGTAAAATCTGATGTTGAGCAATCTAATACTGGGGATGAGTCTGAATCGGACAATGCGAATGATCTTCCCCCGTGGAAAAAAACAGTTAAGTTTGACGTAATTCCCATCTCTGCGGACTTTGGTTCAGAATGGCAATATATTGACAGTGACCCTGAAGAAGATGCGGAAACTCCGTCAGAGTTTCCCAACGAGATACATACTAATGCACTGGGTATCGAGCAAACTGAGCCAACTCCGCTTAGTTATAGTTCCCCGATTCTAGACATCGCTGAGCAGCGATCGACTGAACTAGTGCAATCAATGTTTGAAGAGTTTGCACTGTTTACCGATGAACTAGATGATGAGAGTGATGATTCGGAATCAACAAATTCTAAAGAAATTACTAGCGATCGCCTCAATCGTGATGAATTAGCAAATCCAGATCCCTTAGCAGGTGAGCAGTCTGACCTTCCCTCTGAAGCGCCCCTACAACCACGCATCTTACTTCGCCTCCAACAGCCTCAATATATTATCAAAGACGATAATAGCTTCAATCTAGCTGGCGATGCTTATACTAACGGAGAGATTGAAGTCAGCCTCAAGGATCCCCAAACCCTTGAGGTCGTTGTGCATGAGCGCTATGCGATCGCCAATATCGGTAATCGCAATACCGCAACAGGAGCCATTCCATTTTCTTACCAAGTCAATGTGCCACCACCATCGGAAATCCAAGTCTTGATTGGAGAAGTGCAGATTCATCCGCAGCAAGATTTTCAGCAGTATGGAGACTTATTTATCACCCAGCAGGCGATCGCCGTTTCCTATCCTGCGTCAAGAGTTCTCCCTGAGATGCTGAAAGAAGCACAGAAGTATCAGACTCAAGATAGCTCTAGTTCTTCCTATGATGCTGTAAACATTGAAGAATCAAGTAATTCTTCTAGTTATCCACAGTCTTTACAAAGTTTTCCACAGGTATCAAGGGGCGCGCAAAATCCTACACCCGAACCAACCCCAAAAGCAAAAACAACACCTTCGTTGAGTCTGCCGCCTTTACCTTCTAGGAAGCCCAAAGCCTCTGAGATCGAGCCAGAACAGATTCAACATCCACCAACTTCTTTATCGTTACCACCGTTACCATCACTCAAAAATAGGACTATCGATAATCCTGTTAACCTTGAAAATCTTCCTATATCCGAGGAATATCCGCAGAGTTTTCCACAGGTAGAATTCGATGAGTTACAGCAAATAGAGGCAGAGTTTGCCTTAACTGATTTTTCAGAACCTGCTAATACTGAGCCATCGGCAGAGGAACCCGAACTATTCTATAGTTTTGAGGAAGAGCTTCCCAAAAACTATGAGGATCTATTAGAGAAACCTAAACGAGAAACTGCATCTATCAATCCGCCAATACTGCCTCGTCAGAATAGGTCTGAGAATTCGCGTGGGCGTAACAATCGTTTTCTAAATAAACTCCAAACTCTATCAGCTGAAGCGATCGCCGCTCAAAAAGAAAGTCAGCGTAATGAAGAGTTACTGCTTGACAAGTTCCCAACTAGTGATCCCTTGAGTTCTCCTGATCACTTACCTGAAAATCTATCGGGCTTATCAATTGACTTAGATAACCCCAATCAACCACCACTTACGATTGCTGAGGAAGCTAGTCTCGCTGAACTTGATCGCGAACTTGATCTAGAACTTGACCGATTACTTGCTCCAGAAACCGATTTCTCCGATCATATTCTCAATGAATATGTTTGGGAAGATCCTATTGACTCTAATAGTTTTCCAGTTAGTGGAAGTGCCAATGCGGCTGCGGCAGCCCTTTCTGAAACGGCTCAAACAATCCGTAATATTCAAGAATCTTCAACTCAGCCTCTCTCAGAGCAAGAGCCAATTCCAGTCCCTGAGTTGCTTGTTCCCGCAGGTGAAATCGTCTCTGGTACACCAATGATCGTGACTGTCCGCTTACCTGCGATCGCACCCAAGTTCTTTGTGAAGTTCTGGATTAAGGATTTGCAAACTCGCACAATTATTGATGGTCCACGTTGGCTATTAGATTTTAGTGTGGTTCCTAATACAGAATTTATCGAAACCCGCACGAATATTTCTATTCCCCTTAGCAGTATCGATGTTGCGTTTGAAGCGATCGCGATCGAGGCTCAAACTCAGAGAGAAAGCCATAAAGTGCGCGTGACTCGCGCCGTGACTCCACCAAACTTAGTACAAGATGTTTATGAATAAAAAAGGAGCGCAAAGCGCTCCTTTTTTAACTTGAGTTCGAGATAATTTGAAACGGGATTTGAGAGAGGGTTTGCGTAGCAAACCCTCTCTCAAATCCCAAAAGAAAAACCTTGCGTAGCAAGACTTTTCTTTTGGGATTTAAAATTTGCCAGCTTAACCCGAACTGACGTTTTTTTAATGTTTTATGATTTTTAATGATTTATGGTTTACCTTGCAACCAATAGTAGGTTGCCATTGGTAATAGTGTGGCTAATATCAGTAGTAGGATCACAACTACGTTTGATGAACTCGCTTCAGTTTCCTCTTTTGTTGCATAATTGCTGGTCTCCGATTCCTCTACCACCAAAAGCGGTGCACCGGGATCTGGTTTACCCCTTAGCACTGCTTCTAAGCGAGAGATACCCTCATTAACTGCTTGGTTATAGTTGGCTTTACGTGCAGGATAGAGCATTGTCTCATCGGCAATACTAGTAGCAATGCTGTCTGGTAATAACTCCTTTACCTTAGAGCCAGTTTGAATAGCAGTGCGATGGTCTTCTGTAGCAAGCAGTAGTAATACTTGATTAGCTTTATCTGATTCTGTTGGAAACCATTTATCAAATAGTTCGGAGGCAAACTCGGAAGTGGGCTGTCCTAAATCAATGCGCTGGATTGCCACCACATGCACATCAATACCCGTCTGTTCGGCTAGTTTTGCAGCTTTACTCGCGGTTGTACTTTTGGTCAAAGCACTTAATACTTCTGAGTCATCAATCACCCAAGTCTGATCCGCCAGTGTCTTGATTTCGGAAAGGTCGGGAATATCCGATACCTGCAAAGCAAAAGCTGGAACTGCCAACAAATTAAAACTAATTAATAATGCGATCGCCCCACAACTGAGCCTTTGCCATCTGTTTGTTATCTTTGGCAATGCTTGAACGAAGCACCACAACCGATGTAATAGATTTGTAATCACCATTTTTTAAACCTGTAATTAAATCTTTATATTAAATAACCATGGGGTTAGGAACACCCGTCTTGTAAATCTTGTGCGAGAAAAGCTCTATATAGCAATTTATATTTTGCCTCAGACAAAAATATAAATTCCAAAAAATAACTGAGACTTAACTTTTATGAACTAATAGTTTCAAAGTACAGCTAAGCCGTACTTTGAAACTATTAGTTCAGACTAAAGTGCAAAGTACTTGTAATTAACTTATCCCTTTTGCATAGTTTTGAATTTCGCCAATATCGAATACTGCACCAAATTGTAAACCTTCCTTCGCGTAAAGCTCAGCCCCACCCTGTTGGCGATCGACCAGTGTTAATACATGGGTCACGGTATAACCTGCATCACGCAATTTTTCGACCGCAAATAAAGCTGATTGCCCTGTTGTCACCACATCCTCCAGCACTACCACATTGGTATTAGGCGCAAGTTCTGGTCCCTCAATCCATGCCCCTGTACCATGTCCTTTTGGTTGTTTTCGGATGATCAAAGCAGGAATTGGTTTATTTTCGTAAGCAGAGACAACGCTAACTGCACTCACGATCGGATCAGCACCTAATGTCAAACCTGCCACCGCCCCCGTTCCTTCTGGTAACTTGGACAATAAAACCTGACCTGTCCATAATCCCCCAAAGGGATGTAATGTCACCAACTTGCCATTAATGTAATAAGTACTTTTTTGACCAGACGATAAGGTAAAGTCGCCACTTTTATAAGCAAGACGGCAAAACAGGTCTAGTAATTTTTCGCGATTTGAATGTTCCACAACTTTTACTTAGGTACTGAGTTTTCAAGTTTTAATAGCCATAACTCAAAAGAGAGTTGCAGCCTTTTGTGCCACAACTCTCTTTATAGATTTTGTTTTGAGACTTTGCCTGCAAAAGAACCATAGAACAACTCTTAAAAGTCCTACTATGCAAGACTTTTAAGAGTTGTTTTGATTCAGATCTAAATACAAAGCGCTGTAACATAACTGGCTATAGCTGTTTATATGCTTTTTCTAAGTTTAAAGGTTGCCACTCCCTTCGCCACACAAAATTGAATTGGCAGTCTAGCTCCAATCCCACATACCCAAATTTTAGGAAACCAGCCATAAATTGACTGGATCTGCTACATTAGTCAGCGTCCAACTGTGAGGATGTGTATTTATATGAGTACTCGGTTCTCTTGGCTTGCTTCGTCACTAGTTGTAGCATCAACGCTGCTAGCTAGTGGTGCGGCTCTTGCCGATCCCCGACTTACCGATCAGGATGAATATCCTCGGAACTTTCCTGCTACCTACCCTCAGGTACAGAACAAAGTTTTGGATATGACCTCTGATCCTAATTTACCTGATGCCTATTTTCAAACCACATTTAGGGATCAATGGATTGAACGTCAAGCAAATGCTATGCGAGCAGTTCATCGGGAAATGATGGACTTGCAAACTCTTAGTGATGCGACTATTCGCACCCGTGATTTGCCAAGCTCCTATTGCTCGTCGTTACTTGCTGAAGGATTTAATGCTTGTGCTGCTCCTGAAGAGCCAGCCCCTGCCGTTCCTGCTCCTAGAGTAGAAACGCCAGCCGCAGTACCTGCTGCGCCTGTGCCCGCTTTGTGGTAATCGGTTAATTACCCTAATAGAGTTTTTTGTGTTGAGATTATTTTTTAGAGGCAGTGCTTAGCACTGCCTCTAAAGTTTTATGGGCTAAGAGTTGCTGCGTAGCAGCAACTCTCAGCCCATAAGTGAACGGACGTTATGAATTTGGAAAGATTCGTAAACGGCGATTGGGCTCAGAGCCGTAGCTTTCCGATCGCAGTTGATAATGTTCAACAAGTTCATGCTGCATTCGGCGAATTACTGATGAGCGGGGGAGTAGCTCGACGGGCTGACCTTTAGGAATGACGATTTGCTCAACGGCGAGGCGAGTTTCTTCGAGGGCTTCGATTTCGTCTTCAGAGTCGCCATAGGCAAACATATTTAGATCAGTAATCGTGTCGGCAGGGCTTTCATCGATATGCAAGATCCGTCGGAGCGCACGATTGATTTGGGGTAGGGTGCTGGTTTTAATTGCGTGAATCGGGATTTGCCGTGCTTCGGCAACTTGACGTACTTTAGAACTAGTACGAATTTGCGATCGCAAAGCCAACACAATATCCGCCTCATCGAGATCCTTGGTGACTTCGATCGGTAAATTAATCGATTGAATTACCTGCTCAGTTTGATGGCGGCTGACTCCATAGAGATAGACATAGAGTGTGCCAAATCTCTCTTGGATAGCGCTATAAGAGGAAATATCGCTAAATTCCTCTATATCCTCATCGCTGGATTCGCTGATTTCTGCTACTGAAGTCTGACTAATTTTGCTGCTCAAATTTGCAACTTCAGAACGCATCTGTACCTGTGGATCGAGGGGGATGGGTTTGAGCTTGCCTGTTGCCCGCCAACCCTTGACCGCAGGATTACGCATTACTTCAGGATTTTTAGGCTTTTCCTCGGTGGTGGTCACTTCGCCCCCATCACTGACGGAACGAATTTGTCGCCCAGGGTCGCGATCGCGTAGGAGCATATCAATGGTTCCTGCGACATCGCTATGCACTGCCCAACGGTAACGCTCCCACATTTCCACCGCAATATCAAAGGTGGGTTGTGCCTTGCGTTCGAGAATGCTCTTTTGGGGCAAGCCGCGCCGCCGCATTTCTTCATCGCCGAGGGTGACTGACTGAATCCCGCCGATCAAGTCCGAAAGCGTAGGATTTTTGATTAAATTGGCAAGTTGATTACCGTGGGCTGTACCCACTAACTGCACACCCCGTTCGGCGATCGTTCTGGCGGCAAGAGCTTCGAGTTCTGTACCAATTTCATCGATGACAATCACTTCGGGCATATGGTTTTCTACTGCCTCGATCATCACTTGGTGTTGCAGTTCTGGCTGAGAGACTTGCATTCTTCTTGCGCGACCGATCGCAGGGTGGGGGATATCGCCATCGCCCGCGATTTCATTGGATGAGTCGATAATGACGACGCGCTTATTGAGGTCATCGGCAAGGACACGGGCAATTTCGCGCAGAGCCGTAGTTTTGCCCATCCCCGGTTTACCGAGCAATAAAATCGATTTACCTGTTTCCACTAAGTCGCGAATCATGGCGATCGTGCCATAGACTGCCCGACCGACACGGCAGGTTAAGCCGATAATTTCGCCTTTGCGGTTGCGGATAGCGCTGATGCGGTGGAGGGTGCGCTCAATACCTGCACGATTATCGCCGCCAAATTCCCCAACCTGTTTGACACAATGCGCTAAATCTTCTTTGGTAATTGGGTCATCGGTTAAATATTTAGTACTGTCAAAATACCTTGCTTCTGGCAACCTGCCCAAGTCCATCACAATTTCGACAAGTTGTTCTAACCCGCCGCAGAGTTCAAGGCTATTTTTGATGCGTGGTGGCAGAATATCGAGGAGTTGATCGAGGTTGTCTGTAACTTGCTTGCGGATGGAGTCCATTAGGCTTTTTAAAGGTTTTACGGTTAGGTTTTATAACTGAAAGTACTGCGAAGCAGTACTTTCAGTTTTGTTTGATTTGGGAAACTAATTGTTTGGCGATCGCTACGGCTTGCCAGAGTAGACAAGATTTCTCTTCAAGGCGATCGGGAATTTCTACCCCTGAATCTTCGAGAAAATCCATCACGATTTTCCGAGCATAGCTGCCATAGGCGACTCCCGCGACGGGAATATCCGCTTGGCGGAGTTTAGGAACGGTGCTGGCATTGGTTCCCCCTGCGAGTTGCACAAAGCCAAGGGGGAGCTGAAAGTCCAATACTTTTCGCCCCAGTTGTAGGGCTGCCCTCGTTGCCCCATCACCAATATCACCACTCATGGGTCTACCATCGGTTTGCCAGATTAGCGATCGCGGCTGCGGTTGCATTCCTGCGATTAGCGATATGAGATAATCCCGTAAATTTTCGCAATCGGGGAAACTGACCGCCATCAATTGGAGCTTGGGAATGATCGGACTTAGGCGTTGCCAAAATGCAGCAAATTCTTGAGTGCGGTTGGGCTGTGTATGAATTTCGATCGCATCAACTTTTTGGTTAAGTACTTCATCAAAAATATCTTCAGGGACATAAACCTGTTCGCGAGTTTGAATAATCTGCACTGGACATAGCGGCAAACAACGACCGCACCCATAACAAAGATCAGAGATAACCCCATTGTAATCATTCCCAAATTTAATTGCTGTGGTGGGACATACTTTCTCACAAGGTCTTGAGCAGTTCGTTGGGCAAAGTTCAGGATCAAAAACTGCTTTCCGAAAGTGGGGGTCTTCGCCATCATTAAAACTAACCATCACCAAAGGCGATCGCGTCGCGCCTAAATCCATTGCCGCAGCAATTCCCTCTCTAGCTGCGGCAATGGTGGCAGGGTCTGGAGCCATATCAATACAATCAGCTCCCGCCAAGGTATAGATCAGCGCTAAATGTCGTATTGCAGGTAAATGTTGATAACTCGCACCACAAATGAGCTTAAACCACTGGCGCGATCGCAAAGCTTCGATTTCCATAGTTTCAGAACAATTTACCGTCGGTAATTTGCACTCTGAAAGACCTCATAATGCGGGATATTCTCGATTGTAACTGCGATCGTCGCTATTTACAGTCCTAAATCTCGAAAGTGCCGCAAAGCATTACCTTCAAGATTTTATAGCTGTATTCAAAGAGAGTGTTTTGCCACACTTTCACCAAGATTGACTGTAGATATAATTTAGAAAATTAATCAGCGATCAGGGTTTTCCCATCACAGGTATATCTAAATGTCCTTTATCGTTTCGACGATCGCCTCATTAGTATCGATACTTGTATTTTTTAATAGCAAACGTTTAGTTGATCATCGTGTCACCCAACTAGTAATCAAAGCGATCGCAGGGGTAATCGCCTTAGCCACAGGCATAAATGCTTTGAGCCGTGTATTGGTGGTCATACCTGCGGGAAGCGTCGGTGTTGAAGACTTTCAGGGCAAAGTTAGCGATCGTCCTTTAAACGCAGGGATTCATGCAATCAACCCCTTTGCTGATGTGGTGCAATTTTCAACAAGACTGCGCGATCTTAAAGAAGAAATTGCCGCAACTTCTAAGGAAGGACTAGCCATAGGCATTGATGTCAGCATTCAATACCGCATTGATCCTGCTAAAGCCGCAAGTGTTTATCAAAATATTGGCTTAGAAGAGAGGGAAATCCTAATCTCACGCTTTCGGTCAATTTCACGGGAAATCGTCTCTGGTTATACAGCCGAAGCGGTATATGCAACCAAACGTGAGGAAGTTAGCTTGAAGCTTGCTGAAAAACTGCGATCGCAACTTGCCCCCCTTGGCTTCATTGTCGATGAGGCTCTCCTCCGTAATGTCAAAATTCCTGAAACCTTGCAGGTTGCAATTCAGCAAAGACTTAAGGCAGAGCAAGAAACTTTGCAGATGAAATTTATTTTAGAAAAGGAGACGCAGGAAGCAGAACGCAAGCGCATCGAAGCCAAAGGTAGTGCAGATGCTCAAAAAATTCTAGCGGAGGGGTTAACACCTGCAGTCTTGCAATTGCGTCAGATTGAGGCAACCGAAAAACTGGCACAATCTCAAAACTCAAAACTCGTAATTCTAGGAAATAATCAGAACCCACCTTTAATCTTGCCTATTGATCGTGAAGCTAGTAAAGCCTCTACCCCAACACAACCATAGCTCGACGGATACAGCGCAAAGCGCTGAATTGAAACCCAGAGAAATTTTTGAAAGTGCGGAGAAGCCGCACTTTCAAAAATTTCTCTGGATACTTTAAGCCTCAACAGACTGTATCCGTCAGATCTGATTGCCTTCGTCAGGAAAACGAACTTCTGTACCTCTCTTGCTTGAAAATCACTATCAATTATTTTTTACTTGCCAGATATCCCCAAACCTGTTATAAGTTTTAGCGTTCTTCGCTAAATAATAATCCTGCATATTTAATCGTTTATCTGGTAACACTCATGGTAACTATGGTAATTCTCTATAGTAATCAGTTTGAAAACCTTCAAATAAAACATTAAATATCCGCATTTTTTGTAGCCTAGAATACTTAGCAAGCATCGTAAACCAGTAACAGCATCAAGGTCAGCAATTATGTTTAGTTCTAAGCAAAAATAGCTAACCAATTCTATGTTATGTTTTTAATCTTTTGCGACTATTAATACAAATGACTCTCAGAGTATCTCTATTTGAACAAATCTAAATCTTGATATCACATCCTCCAATTATCATCATTTAGACTCACATAGAGACTCTTAATGCGAACAGCTTTGATTGTGCAGATCCCTTATTGGTAAGTAAGTTTGCCAAATTATTAAAAACTTGTTAAGTATTAAAAGGATATCTTCATAGGTAAATACTTTACTGAAGTAGTTAAGTCCTATATACAACAAGGCTTTATGCACGAAAAGTCGTATTTTGTCGTATTTGAAAAATTTAACAAGTTTATCTATCTTTTTTCCCTGTTATCGGTTAAAGTTTGCGGGTAAACATTTTGTCAATACTGTTTTAGACAGTAAAAACAATCCAACATACCTAGACAAAGCAACTCTTTGCTTTAATGAGATTGCTTTATATAGATTGCACTCCTCATCTAGTCTAGAAGTATGATGTTTCGGTTTCCGAGCCAAAACTGAGGAGCAAACACTAGGAGTTAATTACGATGGGAATTTTTACAAAGCTCAAGGATTTTGTTGGTTTGTCTGAAGCTCAAGAGTACGAATATGAGTACGACGAAGCCTCTAGCCGTGAATACCAAGACATTTACCAAGAAGAAAATGGTGCGATCGCTGCCCCAGAACCAGAGGAGCCACAAACTCGCCGCACCCGTGAACGTCCTACAACATTAAGAGCAACTTCTGACGGTATGAGCAATGTAATTGGTATGCCTGGTGCAACAAATGGTTTGTCCCAAGTAATGGTAATGGAGCCTCGCAGCTTTGAAGAAATGCCTCAAGCAATCCAAGCATTACGTGAGCGCAAATCAGTTGTCCTGAACCTCACCATGATGGACCCCGATCAAGCACAGCGTGCTGTTGACTTCGTAGCAGGCGGAACCTATGCCCTCGATGGTCATCAAGAACGTATCGGTGACAGTATTTTCCTATTTGCCCCTTCCTGTGTTCAAGTTACTTCGCAGTCTTCTGTACTCAATGATGCTCCTATGCCTCAGCCTCGTGTACGTCCAACTGCGGCTCCCGCTCCTGCATGGTCTGCTGAAGCCCCTGTGAGTCGTTTCGCACAATAATTAACTTAATTACAACAATCGCCGTTATGATTAAAAACAATCAAACACCAATAAGGTAGATGCGGCGCTTCGCGCCACATCTACCTTATTGGTTTGTAGTTAGTTATTGGTGAATTCTTGAAATTTCAACTTGGTCTGGTCGGTGGCGGCGTGATGGGTGAGGCAATTTTGTCTCGTCTGATTACCAGTAATATTTACTCACCATCCGATATTTGTGTTAGTGATCCGATGTCAGAGCGTCGCGATCTCCTCGCAAAAAAATATGGCGTACAGACTACGCCCAATAATTTAGTTGCTGCTGAAGCAGAGATAATGCTTTTAGCAGTTAAGCCTCAGTCGTTAAATGCGGCGGCGATTGGTCTAGCTGATTCTCCTGCACCTTGTGTTGTGTCAATTTTAGCTGGTGTAACTTTGGCTCAGTTAGAGACGATGTTTCCCTCTAAGTCAATTATCCGAGCAATGCCAAATACACCCGCTCAGGTAGGTGCAGGAGTAACTGCGATCGCGGCAAATGCCTTGGCGACAAGTGAGCATCTAGGGTTAGCCCGAAAGATTTTTGGTGCGGTTGGCACGGTGGTAGAAGTTGCCGAATCGCTAATGAATGCTGTGACTGGACTATCAGGTTCAGGGCCTGCCTATGTAGCAGTAATGATTGAAGCTATGGCGGATGGTGGGGTTGCAGCAGGTTTGCCCAGAGCGATCGCACTACAACTCGCGACCCAAACTGTTTTAGGGACAGCCCAATTAATTGCCGAAACAAAGCTACATCCCGCGCAGTTAAAGGATCAAGTGACGAGTCCTGCGGGTACGACGATTGCAGCGATCGCTCAGTTAGAAAAAGCGGGCTTGCGTTCCGCTATGATAGAAGCCGTACTTGCGGCAACTCGTCGTGCTGATGAGTTAGGCAAATAGTAGTTTTTTAAGCCATTGCGTTGCAATGGCTTGGTCGTGAAATTTGGGAGTTAGAGGTTTTGGATTATCGTCAGGCGGGTGTGGATATTGAAGCAGGACGCACCTTCGTGGAAAAAATTCGGGATTCAGTCGCCAGAACCCATCGTGCAGGTGTATTAGGCGATCTCGGTGGTTTTGGTGGCTGTTTTGAAATTCCTGCTGGTTATCGGCAACCCGTTCTGGTTTCAGGTACGGATGGTGTGGGCACAAAGCTCAAAATTGCTCAAGCTGCCAATAAGCACGACACCATCGGCATCGATCTCGTCGCCATGTGCGTTAACGATGTGCTGACCTCTGGAGCCGAGCCATTATTTTTCCTAGATTATTTAGCCACAGGCAAGCTCGAACCCGATCAACTCGCCGAAGTGGTGAAGGGGATCGCCGATGGTTGCCAGATGGCAGGTTGTGCCTTGTTGGGGGGCGAAACTGCGGAAATGCCCGGATTTTATGGCGTTGGCGAATATGACGCAGCAGGCTTTTGTGTAGCGATCGCTGAAAAGTCGGAAATGCTCAATGGCACACAGGTGAATATCGGTGATGTGGTCATCGGTCTAGCTAGTTCGGGAATCCATAGCAATGGCTATAGCCTTGTCCGTAAGATCATCGAAACTAAAGGTTACAGTTGGGGCGCGAAGTTAGCCATTTCTCCTGAAACCGCCGACTCAACCCTCGCCGAAGTATTTCTCACACCGACCCAGATTTACGTCAAGCCCGTTTTGGCTGCCCTCAAAGCTGATTTAGGCATTCATGGACTTGCTCACATCACAGGTGGCGGCTTACCCGAAAATCTTCCCCGTTGCCTCGGTGAAGGTCAAGCAGTACAGATTACTCGCAATAGCTGGCAAATTCCGCCACTATTCCAATGGCTACAAGCACAAGGGGGAGTTCCAGAAGCCGATATGTTCAATACCTTTAATATGGGGATCGGCATGGCGGTAGTCGTTGATCCCCAAAAAGTAGATCAGGCGATCGCCTATTTTCAAGATCAAGGATTTACCACCAATCGAATCGGTGAAGTCATCGCAGGAGAGCGATCGCTGATCTTTGTATAAAACGCAGTTAGATTGCTAAATTTGGTGCACCTCTTTAGCATTTCTCTTGGGAATTAATTTAAGCAGCGATCGCTACTTTCTCTAGATGCCAACGCTTGGTAGCTTGAGCAATGCGTTGCCCGAAATATTCTGCGGTTAGGCGATCGCCTGAGTCTAGAACTGGATTTCCTCCAGACATATTCATAGGGGTTTGCCCCATAATGCCAAGGAACGAACCTAAGCGATTGACTCCATCGGTTTTACCTTGGTAATGACTAGGCAACTCACCTGCACTTACCCATACCATGCCATGCTGTGCTGCATAGATCGATAGATACATCAGAGTTCCCTGCTTATCGCCACTGAGCGAACTAGAGTGGGTAAATCCCGCAGCGATTTTATCTTTCCATTGTTGGGTAAACCAAGCAGAACTTGCTGCATCTAGAAATGCTTTGAATTGAGCAGCAACTCCGCCCATGTAGGTTGGGGAACCAAAGATGATCGCATCGGCACGATCAAGTTTTGTCATAATCTCGTCGTTTTGCCAACGTCCATTGGTGATTTGCTCTCCAGTAATGCGGAGCAAGTCCACTTGATTACCAACTTTGCGAACTCCCTCAGCGATCGCTTCGGCGGTTAAGTGAGTGTGACCAGAACCAGAAAAATAAACAATGGCGATCGTTGTCATAGCAACCTCTGTGAGTTGTTTATGTGGGTTATGATTTAGATACTAAAAGTAACTACCTACGAAAGTAAAGTAGGTACTCTTTCGTAACTAATAGGCACTTTCGGGTAACTAGTCATGGTGCAGCGATCGCGAGAACTTAATCCTTGTCCCGTGAGTATTTTGACGAACTTATTGTCAGGTCCTTGGACTATGTATATTTTGTGGGTGCTCTCAAATTCGGGACCAACAAGGTTTGGAGCCTTGAAACGTAAAATCGCAGGCATCTCCACAAAGATGCTAACCGAACGCCTGCGGATGTTAGAACAGGAAGAGATTTTATATCGTCACTACGAACCCACGGTTCCACCCCAAGTAACCTATGGATTAACAGAAAAGGCAAAGGAACTTATTACTATTTTGGAGCAATTAGATGATTTAGCTCAGCGTTGGTATGGTCAGTAATTGCTCCCCAAACAGCGAGGCGATTGTTACTCAAGCCCAAGGCTTGAGTAACAATCGCCTCGCTGAGCTTCGTATAAAATGAAAATAAACTGTTAAATTTAGCGCATTCCTAAAGACGCTGACAAGAACTGAAGCGATCAAGGATTGATATTATGTCTCCAATGAACTTTAATACATCCAATCAAACCTTGCGTCAGTTATTAGGTAACGGCTTACTTTATCGTGTGCCCCCATTTCAGCGCGATTACTCTTGGACAGACGAAGAATGGGATGACCTGTGGCAAGACATTCTCGGACTATTTGCCGAAGATGGCGAGACAGCACATTACATGGGCTATCTAGTGCCGCAATCCTCTAAATAATAAGCAATTTGACATCATCGATGGGCAACAGCGCTTAACTACAATTAGCATTCTTATTCTCGCAGCTCTCGATCATTTGCAAAAATTGGTTAACCTAGCGATCGAGCCTGAAAAAAATCAAAGACGTAAAGAAAACCTCCAAAATAGTTACATCGGTTATGTTGATCCTGTATCACTCGTACCGCGTTCCAAACTAGAACTAAACCGTCATAACAATCGTTTTTATCAGACCTATCTAGTACCGCTTGTCGCCATGCCTGTGCGTGGATTGAATGCTTCAGAGCATCAACTTCGGAAAGCATTCAATTGGTTTCGCGACAAAGTTGCTGCCCATAGTCAACAAAGCGGTGAAAAAACTGTTGTGGAACATTTGGCACACACCAATCAATTGCTAAATGGAGAATCTGCATAGCGAGAGTTGAAGCGATATTGCCTACCTGCTGCTGCCAATTTAGAAGTTTAAATCTTTCATACAGACTTTGGCGTTCCATTACATCACCTCCAGAAGATAACGAACTATTTTTTCAATTCTCACTTTGAGTTGTAAATTCCTGACTTCCATCGTCATATTTTGTTGACGAGGACGGATGTTAATAATTGACTCAACCCTAACCTCTTTCGTTTGAGGATACAAATCCGCAATCCAGATATTTTCTTGCTGAATACCAGCATCTAGCAATAACTGCTCACAATCAAAATGAAGTTCACCACCATCCAGAATTTCTCTAGTCACATCGACTGCAAGTTTAATTTTCAGACCAAAGAATGGTTCTGCCATTTCTCTGATTCTTTGAAGTAGTAGGCTCTCGAACGATAATCATAAAAATATCTTTGTCTTTGGCTAAATTGATTGAATATTGCTTAGCCATTAGAATTATAGCAAAAGCTTTAAAAGTAGAAGATGTAGTTAAATAATCGTCTGAATATGGCGATCGCTAATTTATACCACTACTTCCAACAATCAGAATAAAGCCCCTTATCTAATCATAACCTGAGTACGTGCTTGAGAACGAGATTTAGGCTTATCTTTTACCACAATCTCCACATCACGACCTAAAGAATTTAAAAACCTAAACAACCTCACAGCCGAGAATCCTGATAACTTGCAATTGATCAAAACCGACATCTTAGGTTGAGCGATTCCTATTACTGAGGATGTGGATTTCTCCCAATAAGGGAGCGAAATTCTATTTGTCGGTACTCATCGAAATTCATAACCGTGGAGTCACAGATATAGCTATAGCCAAGTAAGTTAAGACATAAAAACCAGAAGAGAGTTGCGGCGCAAAGCGCCGCAACTCTCTTCTGGTTTTTGTTTTTGTCCTAACATAACTGGCTACGGCTATATTTTGATGGCAAGTGTCGATGACTTTACTGGTTTTCCTAATGCGATTGAAACTGTATTTCCCAAGACTCGGGCGCAATGTTATCTATACAAGTGGTTTCACCTCTACCTGCAACTCATCGATCGCACCATCTAGACAATCCATCCCATCTTGCAAAGACTCGATCCGACAGAGGCGATCTCGTAACACTGCCGCCCCCGCAAATCCCCTCGCATACCAAGTCATATGCTTGCGTGATTGCCTAATTCCGCGAATGCCTTTGTAGTCCCAGAGTCCTTGCAAATGCTCCTTGGCAACTTGCAAACATTCAATTGGCGAAGGGTCAGGCAAACGTTCGCCTGTTTTTAAAAAATGATCAACTTGCCCCACTAAAAAGGGATAGCCCAAGGTTCCCCGCGAACACATCACCCCATCGGCTCCCGTTTGCTCTAAACAGGCGATCGCATTTTCCACCGAGAAAATATCACCATTGGCAATTACAGGAATCGTCAGCACCTCTTTAACCTTGCGAATCCATTCCCACTTGGCATTACCCGTATAGCCCTGCGATCGCGTTCTAGCATGGACAGTGATCATCTTTGCTCCTGCATCCTCCATGCGCTTAGCAAAGTCAAGAATCGTAATTTCATTGTCATCCCATCCGATGCGTGTTTTCACTGTCACAGGAATATCAACTGCCTCGACCACCGATCGCACAATTTGCGCCGCTAGTTCAGGCTGACGTAATAACGATGAGCCACCACCCTTTTTGGTAATTTTATTCACAGGACAGCCCATATTAATGTCTACGGTGTCAGCTCCCTCTAATACGGCTTTTTGGGCGGCTTCAGCAAGAAAGTCAGGACGACAATCAAATAACTGGATGCTAATCGGGGTTTCATGGCGATCGATCTCCATAAGCTTCGGCAAAGCCTTCATATGATGCAGATCTGTAGCGCTGATCATCTCGGTGTAGAGCATTGAGTCTGGGGCATAGCGCCGCACCAATCGCCGAAATACCAAATCCGTCACTCCTGACAATGGCGATTGTAGCACCCGACTTTTGAGGGTGACATTGCCAATAGTTAAAGGTTCAGCGAATTTTTGCTGTAATTTAGATGTAGCCGAAATCATGTTCGCAAATTTTGCTTTCTTTGGCGCTATATACAAAGGTATAGTAATTCTAAATGGTTTAAGAGATTTGCACCTTTGGCTGACGTGCCTCTGGTAATCTCCACAATCTCTAAATAATTTCGTCTCACCTTAACCCACAAGGGTAATAAGGTTTATATATAAATTTAAGGAGAAAAAATTTGTCTAAAAAACATCCAGTTATTGCGGTAACAGGTTCATCGGGTGCTGGTACTAGCACCGTTAAGCGAGCTTTTGAACATATTTTTCGTTTAGAAAATATTCAAGCGGCAGTTATTGAAGGTGATAGCTACCACAAATACAACCGCTTAGAAATGCGCGAAGCCATGAAACAAGCTGCGGCAGAAGGTCGTAGTCTTAGCCACTTTGGATTGAATGCCAATTTGCTAGATAAGCTCGAAGCTTTGTTTCAGGAATATGGTCAAACTGGTGGTGGTCAAAGACGTTACTATCTGCACAGCCCTGAAGAAGCCGAGTATCACAATGGTCGCTTAGGTACGAGCAATCAACCTGGTGAATTTACCCCGTGGGAAAGCATCGAAGCTAATACCGATGTGCTGTTTTACGAAGGTTTGCATGGTGGTGTAGTCGCCGAAGATATTAACCTTGCTCAGTATGTTGATTTGTTAGTGGGTGTTGTTCCCATTGTGAACTTAGAATGGATTCAAAAAATCCATCGTGATAATGCTGAACGTGGCTATAGTGCTGAAGCGATCGTCGATACAATTTTGCGTCGTATGCCCGACTATGTAAATTACATTGCGCCTCAGTTCTCCAATACTCACATCAACTTCCAGCGCGTTCCTACCGTTGATACTTCCAATCCTTTCATCTGTCGCGACATTCCCACCCTTGATGAAAGCTTTGTAATTATCCACACCAATCGCTGCTTCCGCGAGAAGTTCCAAATCGACTTCCGTTATTTGCTAGATATGATCCATGATTCCTTCATGTCTCGTCATACCACCTTGGTTGTCCCCGGTGGCAAGATGGGCATGGCAATGGAATTGATTCTCCAGCCATTAATTGACTCTCTTGTAGTTGAATCGAAGAAACTCAAAGCATAAAGAAAGGGGCGCTTAGCGCCCCTTTCTTTATGCTTTAACCTGCATCTTTTCCATTAACTCGCTAAAGCGATCGCTATATAAGCGATAACTCAGGGGATGGGCAATCAGTCTCGCGGTACTGTGATACAACACTTCAATTTCAATCAGTCCGTTATCCTTTAAAGTCTTACCCGTAGAAACTAAATCAACGATCGCCTCAGCCATACCTGTGATTGGCCCCAGCTCAACGGAGCCATAGAGGGGAATAATCTCAACGGGTAAATCGATGCTGTCAAAGTATTCACGGGCGCAACCGACATATTTTGAGGCAATGCGACTATGGGGTGGCAAATCTAGGGGTGATCGATAGCGACTCTCTCCTGAAACAGCGATCGACATCCGACAGCCACCGAATCCTAAGTCTAATAATTTGGCTACTTTGGGCGTTTTTTCACGCAAGACATCTTCGCCAACGATGCCTGCTTGGGCTTGTCCATATTCTACATATACAGGTACATCCTGCGCTCTGACCAGCAAGGCTCTAGCGGTTCCTGTGGGATCTAAAATTTGCAGTTGACGATTTGTAGGATCAAGAAACCCACTAAAGTCGAGTCCTACGCCTTGGAGTAAGCGGATTGAGTCTTTTAAGAGTGAGCCTTTGGGCAGTGCGAAGGTGAACATGGAATGGTTGGTTACAGCGTTGGTCATAGTCCATTTTATAGCTATAGAGTTGCTGTAACTATATTTTGGATTTATAGCTGCTTGTGTCTTAAAAACTGAGCCAATCAAAAATCTGGCTAACCGTCAAAGTTAAGTCAATTCCCCTAAGTACGGGTACAGACTGAGAGCCTTCTAAAATTTGGACGCGACGTTCAGGCAACACTAACAAAATATTTTCATCTTCAGGATCGAGCAGCCAACCTAACTCTGTGCCATTGTCTACACAATGCAACAAATTAGCTATCACTTTATTTTGTCTCTGATCGGGAGAAAGTATCTCGATCGCCCAATCAGGATATATTTCAAAACGGTTTACCACTCGTCCTGAGGGTTTACGGGGAATTCTCTCCCAACGAAATACGGAAATATCAGGAACAATCGATGCTCCCCCAAAAGTACAGCGTAATTCCGAGAAAGCATAGGCAATCTTTGGGGTTTCAACAACTTGGTTAATATTTGTACATAACTTAACTTGTAAGCGGCTGTGTTCTCCTTGAGGCATGACTTTTTGAGTAATTTGTCCGTTGATAAATTCTGAGGCGGGTTTGGTCTCAGGTAGTTCTAGAAATGCTTCTAGGCTATGGGGTTTTGCTGCTGCGATGACCATATATTTTTCCCTTTACCTTTGTTAAGTTATCTGAGGCGCGAAGCGCCTGTCATAACACTTTCTATTTTATAGCCCATTACCGATCGCAAAGAATGCTGACCAATAATTTGGATGATTGTACTTAGGTGATTTGATCAGAGCAACTTGCGCTCTATTCAATGCTTCAGTGGGTGTGACATCGCCTTTTTTGAGTTCACTATAAAATGTTTCCATTAAGGCTTGAGTGCCTTCATCATTGACAGACCAGAGAGAAGCGATCGCATTTTTTGCTCCAGCCTTTTGGACTTGATAACCAAAGCCTAGGATTTCCACCCCATCACCGAGCGTACCAACACCAGTCTGACAAGCACTCAACACAATCAAATCGATATTTGGAATCTGCCAATCAGTGATTTCATTAAGACGGATTTTGTCGCCATTGCCAAAAATGATGAAAGAGTTATCAGGTGTACCCGTATTAAACTCAGCATGGGTAGCAAGATGGAGAATATTATGATTTTTGAATTTAGACTCGATCGCTTGGCGGCTAAATTGATCCTCGATTAAAGTAACTGAGTTATTAAAGGAATTTGCGATCGCTTGCACTTCTTTAAGTGTGGCAGGCAAGCCAATTTGTCCAAATTTCTTCTCGTCAGCTTTACCGCCAAATGCTCCTGCGAGGATGTTGGGTTGAATGTTTAGCTTTGGGGCAAAGTCAAAGAGGCTGTAAGCGATGAGATTATTAATGCGGCATTTCTCTGCTAGCCATTGTTTGCCGTCATAGAGAGCCGCAAGGGGAATATAGCGCAAGATACCATCGGGGGCATAAAGAATTGTGGTAGTTTTCGCTAGAACTAGTTCAGATTCGATGGGTTTAATCAGTAAGTTGTAAAGTTTTGCCGCAGGTTCTTTGACATCTTCAGAGCCAGCATCAAGTAGTCCAGTTCTAAAATCAGTCACTAGAGGTTCTAGTTCTGTTTGCGATATTTTGACAGTGCGGCTAATGGGGAAAGTATTAGGAGAGAAAAGAATGATTTCGAGGCGATCGCTTAAAATCAAAGGATAAAGCAATACTGTCCCTTGGGGAATTTGGTTGAGGTAGGTGGGGACTTGGTTGATCTCTGATTGCGGCAGTTGCTGAATCTGATTAGCAAGTTGGCGATTGAGATGAGGTATTTGCTCAAAGCTAATCGCGAATTGCTGATCGCGAAACGCTCTCTCTGGCTCTAAAAGTCTTACTTCTTGTAATGTGCGATCGCTGCCTTTAATATTTTTTAAATAGTCTTCAAGTTCTTGGATTTTGAGAAGATCGAGAACTTGTAGGGCTTCCATAATGCGACCTTGTTTGAGTAAGAGATCGGCAAGATCGCGATAGGAATTTTCGACCGTAGATAGGTAAGATTTCTGTTCGTCTTGGCTTAATCCACGAATATCTTTGCGAATAGACTCTCGGACATTGATCGATTGTTTGTAAAAGAAAATAGCTAATTCAGGTTGTTGTTTAATCGCCAGTAATTTACCCAAATTGCTAAGTACCGTGCCTTCACCGTCGCGATCGCCGATTTCCCTAGCGATGGTTACAGCTTGCTGATATGCCTCCAACGCTTGCTGATGCTGTCCACGATTGACATAAGCTATACCCAGATTGCGGAGTGCTGTACCTTCGCTATCGCGATTTTTAATTTCTCTGGCGATCGCTAAAGCTTGTTGATAAATTTCAATCGCCTGCTCATTCTGACCTAAATTGCGATAGGTATTCGCCAAATTGACCAGTACTCGACCTTTATTAGCATTGTCTTTGATTTTCTGCATTATCGTCAAAGCTTGCTGATGCATGACAATTGCCTTGTCAAATTGTTGGGAACTGTCATAGGCATTACCGAGATTGCTGAGTACTGCTCCTTCACGGGCTATATCTTTGATTTCGCGGGCAATTACTAGTTCTTGCTGATATAGGGCAATTGCTTTGTCAAATTGACCTAATCTTTCGTAAGCTAGCCCCCAATTACTGAGTACGATACCTTCCGCCATCCGAGCTTGGATTTCTGGCAGAATCACATAATATCGTGGCGCAAAAAAACGAATTGCGATTTCATCCTGTCCCAAGCTATCGTAAAGTCGATCCCTAGCTATATTACTAAGCAATCCTTCGCTATCTCGATGATCAATGCTGCGGGCGATCGCTAAAGACTGCTGATAAAGCGCGATCGCTTGTTCATATTTTCCTAACTTCAGATAAGCGTTACCGAGTTTAACCAATATTCCTGCTTGAGCAATCCGATCTGTCAGTTTGCTAGACAGATCTAAGCCTTGTCGATAGAACTTAATTGCCTGTGTGTATTGTCCCAAGTTGCGATAGCCATCACCTAGACTGATTGTGGCTCCAGCTTGACTAGTAGGATCTGGAGACATTCTTGAACTGGCTAACACCTGCTGAAAAATTGTGATTGCTAGCTCATATTTTCCTGCCTTCAGATAAACGTTACCTAAATTATCTAACAAGTTACGTTCTTGTTCCTGATCTTTCAGATCCCGCGCAATTACCAAGGCTTGCTGATACATCTTAATGGAACGTTCATAGTCTCTAGAAAATTGATAAGCTTGGGCGAGATTATAGACTACTCTTACTTGTTCCGTCAGAAGCTTTCTCTGCCGCACGATCGCTAATTCTTGCTCATAAACTGAGATTATTTTTGGATATTGTCCTAAATCAGCATAAATAAGCACAAGTTCACCGATAACTTCTCTCAAGTAGGCGTGAGGGAGATCGCTGATTTTTGCCCTGATGGCTAAAGCTTGTTCATAAAATATCGTTGCTTTCTCGAATTGATTTAGAATTGAGTGAGCATATCCTATGCGAAAAAGTGTTGTACTCTCATCAAGGGGATCTATGACCTTAAGCTCTCTCAAGATTACCAAGGACTGCTCATAGAACTTGATCGCTTTTGGGTAATCTTCAAGTGCGTCATAAGCCTTCCCTAGACTATTCAATGAGTTACCTTCACCCTTGCGGTCTTTAATCTCGCGATAAATTTGTAAAGATTGCTCCCAAGCTTGTAATGCTTCCTGATATTTATTAGCTTGATATTGCTGATTTCCTTTTTGGTAAAGCCGTTCGGCTTCTGCTTTACGATCTTGGATAGATTGCGATCGCGCAGCATCGGATACGACTAGTTGCACTTGCCCACAACATAAGACGGTCAAAAGTGCGATCGCCAAACTTCCACGCATACCTCACCTCGTAGTAACTACAATTCTTTATCTCTACAGTCCATTGCCGATCGCAAAAAATGCTGACCAGTATATAGGGTGATTAAACTCTGATGAACGAATTAAGGAAATTTGTGCCTTATTTAGAGCTTCCGTCGTAGAGACATTACCCTTTTGAAATTCTTGATAAAAAGACTTCATCAGTACCTGTGTTGCCACATCATCGACAGACCAGAGAGAAGCGATCGCGGTTTTTGCGCCTGCTTTCTGCACTTGATAACCAAAGCCTAATATCTCTACGCCACTTCCCAACTTGCCCTCTCCAGTTTGACAAGCGCTGAGTACAATCAATTCCACATGGGGAATCTGCCAAGCCGCGATTTCACTTAAACCAATTTTGTCACCATTGCCAAAAATGATAAAGGAGTTGTCTGGCACACCTTGGTTAAACTCGGCATGGGTCGCAAAGTGCAGCACATTATAGTCCTTAAATTTAGCTTCCGTAGCTTGGCGGCTAAACTCGTCTTCGATGAGGGCAACGGAATTTTGGAAGGTATTGGCGATCGCCTGTACTTCTTTAATCGTTGCAGGTAAGGCTTGCTGTCCAAACTTCTTCTCACTTGCCTTACCGCCAAAGGCTCCTGCAAGGATATTCGGCATGATTTTGGACTTGGATGAAAAGTCGGAGAGGCTATAGGCAATCAGATTGCTAATTTGATACCTTTGCGCCATCCATTTTTGACCATCATAGAGAGCCGCAAGCGGGATATAGCGCAGAGTTCCATCGGGCGCATAGAGAATGGTCTGAGCTTTCACCTGTGTGAGTTCAGCTTCGATGGGTTTAATCAAGATTTTATAAAGAGCGATCGCAGGTTCTTTATAGTCTTCTGAAGAACTGTCTCTCAGTCCTGCCCTAAATTCGCTAACTAGAGATTCAAGCTGTTCTTTTGAGACTTGGACAGTGCGGCTAATGGGTAGCGAATTTGGTGAGAAGAGAATAATCTCAAGGCGATCGCTTAAAATTAGGGGATAAACAAGGACTGTTCCCTGTGGGATTTGTTGCAAATAGTCAGGAACTTTATTGATTTCTGATTTAGGAAGTTTCTGGATCTGATTGGCAAGTTGGCTATTGATTTCCTTGCTATTGTCAAAGCTCACTGATGATAGCTTATCGCTAATCGCCTTCTCTGGTGCTAATAGTCTCACTCCCTGCGCCGAGCGATCGCTACCTTTAACATTTTTGAGATAGTCTTCAAGTTCTTGCACCTTGAGCAAATCGAGAATTTGGAGCGCTTCCATCACGCGACCCTGCTTCAGCAATAAATCCGCAAGGCGGCGATAGGAACCTTCAATATTACTTAAATAGGAATTCTGTAAATCGCGATCTAATTTACGAATATCTTGGCGGATGGATTCACTGACATTGACTGACTGCTTATAGAAAACAATCGCTAAATCAGGTTGATCTAATTTTTGGAAAGTCAAACCAAGATTACTAAGAGCAATTCTCTCGCCATCACGATTTTTAATACTACGCGCAATTTCTAATCCTGATCGATGATTGGTAATCGCTTGGTTATAGTCTCCCAGATGATAGTAAGCACTTCCTAAGGAGCTTAATGTCTTTCCTGCTCCACGGATATCTTTAACTTCACGGGCAATTTTTAAACTGGAATTGTAGTATTTAATCGCGTCATCATATTTCCCTTGAGCTTCATAAGCGTTGCCTAAATATCCTAAGGACTTTCCTTCCCCTCGCCGATCTTTAATTTCCTGAGCAGCTTTTAAGCTGGATAGGTGATATTTAATTGCCTCTGGATAGTCCCCTAGATCGTAATACACATTACCCAAGTACCCCAGAGACTTGGCTTTGCCTAGTCGATCATTAATCTTGGTCGCGATCGCTAAGCTCTGCTGGTAATATTCGACGGATTTGGGATAGTCGCCAAGGGAACGATAAACTAGTCCGAGGAAACCGAGAGCCTGTCCTTCGCCGCGTACTTCCTTGAGTTCGCGAGTAATGGCTAAACGCTTTTCTTGATATTCAATGGCTTTCGCAAATTTGCCCTGAGCGCGGTAGGCATTGCCAAGATTGCCCATTGCATTGCCTTCGCCTTGTCGATCCTTGATTTCGCGGGCAATCACTAAACGCTGTTCGTGGTAATCGATCGCTTTCGGATAGTTGCCCTGAGCATAGTAATTCATGCCCAAATTGCCCAAGGCTGAGCCTTCCGCACGGCGATCGGCAATTTCACGGGCAATGGCTAAACCCTGTTCATGGTATGCGATCGCTTGAGCATAGTTACCACGAGAGCGATAGACCACACCTAGATTGATTAGCGATTCTGCTTCGCTGCGACGCTCTCCAAGCTCTTTCGCAATTTCTAAACTCTTTGTATGCGATGCGATCGCCTCATCATATTTACCAAGCGACTCGTAAGCCTTTCCCAGATTATCTAGCGACTTTCCTTCTCCCTGACGATCCTTAATTGCTCGATAGACTGCCAAGGCTTGTTGCCATACCTGTAAGGCTGACTCAAACTGACCAGCTTGATATTTTTGACGACCTAAATTAAGCAATTGATCTGCATTTACTTTGCGGTCTTCTGGTGCTGCTTGAGCCATTGTTGCCTCGCTGATCACACCCTGCACAGGTAAGCTAACTAGCAATACTGCAATGGCGATACCCAAACCTTGATTCATAGCCTTAAACCTGATTAGTAAAATGCTTTTTCGCAGTCTCAATAAACGATACCCGAATTTTTTTCGATCTTCAATGCCATCTATAGCGTTTGGTTAGTTTCCCTGCCTTTGGCGGGGAAATTAACTTCTGTTATTGCCAACGTGTCACCCGCAATTTCGACTCTTGACCTGTGGTGCGCCAATCGCGATAGTCGCCATAGGTTGTAACCGTCAGCTTTGAGCCATCACTTTGATTCGCAAAATTCATTAGACAATATCCATCGCCACTACATGCCTCGACTTCAGGGAGTTGATCGCAGACTTCCGCTTTGCCACCAACGTTGATTTTGCAATCTGGCGTAACTACAGGTTGCCAACCATTCTTCAGTAAAATATTCCGTAAATCGCCATAGGGCATTTGTTGCGTTAGTTGGGATGCGATCGCCGCTTTGCTACTTGTCGGAGCATTATCATTTGGCGATCGATTAGTTGATTGCAATTTTTGGGTGAGATTCCAGCAACCATTGCGATGTTCAAAAATATAAGCATTGGGTTCTCCATAGGTTCGCACTAGCCGTTCCTTTTCATGCGCTCCTGCGTATTGCGCCTTGATGTAATCCACGCGAAAGGTTTTATCATTCACTCGCTGAATGTCTAACTTCAAACGTGTATAGGGAGCATTGTCAACTTGAGACGGAACTAGCTGTACCCAAGTGTAATCTCTGAGAGAAATACTAAATTCATCATTCTTCCTACTCATCATCTCCAAAAGCTTACTAGGATCTTGATAATCTCTAACTTGCACATAGGGCGATGTAAAGGTATAGCGAATCTCATTACCCTGATCATCTTTGCCACGCACAAACTGCTCAAAGAAACTCTTGTATTCCTCTTTTGCACAGGAGGCAGGTAGAGGTGCATTGCTCTGTTGCTCAAATTCAGCATTTTGCTGTGTAGTATTGATCTTTTGGGCAGAACTTCCATTAATTGGATTCTGAGCAGAATTAGGCGCAACTTGAGCTTTACTCCCAGATCCTGTGATCGATTCCTGCAATATTGGGGTATTGTCTAGAGCCTTGGTGGAAGTTGTGCTACAGGCTTGAACTAAAGCTACTAAACTTGCCGCGATGATCTTTGGGTAGTTCATACAAATTTCTGTTTAGCACCAGATGCTTTTACGTTCAAAATAGTCTGAAAAATTGCAATTTTGTTCCGTATTCAGTAGTAACCCAAAAACTAGAAGTTTGTTCCGCCCGCTACGCGGGCGGAACAAACTTCTAGTTTTTGGGTTTAATTAAGTTGAGCTACTTATACTTACAAGCCATTACCGATCGCAAAAAATGCTGACCAGTAATTCGGATGATTAAACTTATCTGATTTAATCAAGGTAACTTGTGCTCTATGCAAAGCCTCAATCGCTGTGACATCGCCTTTTTGCAGTTCCCGATAAAAAGCTGCCATCAAAGCTTGAGTCCCATCATCATTGACAGACCAAAGAGAAGCGATCGCTTGTTTTGCGCCTGCTTTTTGGACTTGATAGCCAAAGCCTAAGATTTCTACGCCACTGCCGAGTTTTCCTACTCCCGTCTGACAGGCACTCAAGATAATCAAATCGATATTGGGAATCTGCCAATCGGTGATTTCATTGAGGCGGATTTTGTCGCCGTTACCAAAGATGATGAAGGACTGATCGGGAGAGCCAACATTAAATTCGGCATGGGTGGCTAGGTGGAGAATATTATGGTTTTTGAACTTCGATTCAATGGCTTTGCGACTAAATTGATCTTCGATGAGGGTGACTGAGTTTTGAAATGAATTTGAGATCGCTTGGACTTCTCTAACGGTTGCGGGTAAGGCTGTTTGTCCAAATTTGCGATCGCCTGCTTTACCACCAAAGGCTCCTGCGAGGATGTTGGGTGCGTTTTTAGGTTGTGGTGTAAAGTCGGAGAGGGTATAGGCGATGAGGTTACTAATCTGGTATTTCTCAACTAACAATTGTTTACCGTCATAGAGTGCGGCGATGGGGATGTAGCGTAGCTGTCCATCAGGTGCATAGAGGATCGTTTTGGCGTTGAATTGAACGAGTTCGGCTTCAATGGGTTTAATCAGGAGGTTATAGAGTTGTAGTGATGGCTCTCTGAAGTCTTCGGAGCTAGGATCAAGGAGTCCTGTCCTAAAATCAACAATTAAGGTTTCTAGTTGGTCTTTGGAGATTTTGGTGGTGCGGCGGATGGGGAGATTGTTGGGGGCAAAGAGGATGATTTCGAGGCGATCGCCTAAAATGAATGGATAGAGTAATACGGTTCCCTGTGGAATTTGGTTGAGGTAGTCGGGAACTTTGTTGATTTCGGTTTTGGGAAGTTGTTGGATTTGATTGGCGAGTTGTCGATTGAGTTCTGGAGCATTCTCAAAGCTAACAGCTAACAGCTTATCGCTAAGAGATAGTTCTGGTGCTAATAGTCTGACTCCCTGTGCGGATCTGTCGCTACCTTTGATGTTTTTGAGGTAGTCTTCGAGTTCTTGGACTTTGAGGAGGTCGAGGACTTGGAGGGCTTCGATGATGCGGTTTTGTTGGAGGAGGAGATCGGCGAGGTTGCGATAGGTCTTTTCGACTGTGGCTAAGTAAGATTGTTGGATGTCTTTATCGAGTTTTCTAATGTCTTTGCGGATCGCTTCGCGGACGTTGATCGATTGTTTGTAAAAGAGGATTGCGAGTTCGGGTTGTTTTACTTTGGATGATATATCCCCTAGATTTCCAAGAGATAAGCCTTCGCTACTTCTGTCGCTAATCTCTCTAGCGATAGACAAGGCTTGCCTAAAAGAAATCATCGCTTCTCGATCTCGATTTAGTTTTTCGTAAACCTCAGCTAAATTATTTAGTGCCTTTCCTTCACCGTTACGGTCTTTAATTTCCCTTGTGATTTCTAAGCTTTGCAGTTGGTACTCGATCGCTTTATCATATTTGCCGAGGGAATAGTAAGCATTTCCCAAATTGCCAAGTGATGCTCCCTCAGCGAGACGGTCTTTGATTTCCCGTGTGATCGTTAATACTTGATCCAAATACTCAATCGCTTTGTCATATTTGCCGAGGAACTGGTATGCGATTCCCAGATTACCCAGTGATATTCCCTCGCCTTGACGGTCTTTAATTTCCCGCTTTATTTCTAAGCTTTGCAGATAAAACTCGATTGCTTTATCATATTTGCCAAGAGAACTGTAAGCGATTCCCAGATTACTCAGCGATCTTCCCTCACCGCGACGGTCTTTGATTTCTCGCGCGATTTCTAAGCTTTGCAGTTGTGAGTCTATCGCTTTGTCATATTTGCCGAGGAACTGGTATGCGAGTCCCAGATTGCCCAGCGCTGTTTCCTCACCGCGACGGTCTTTGATTTCCCGCGCGATCGCTAGGTGTTGTAAGTGATACTCGATTGCTTTGTCATATTTGCTAAGGGAATAGTAAGCATTTCCCAAATTTCCGAGTGAACTTCCCTCACCTCGACGGTTTTTGATTTCCCGATCAATTGCTAAACTTTGTAGATGGAACTTGATCGCTTTGTCAGACTTGCCGAGATTTTGGTAAGTGTTTCCTAGTCCTTTTAGTGCTGCTCCCTCACCTTGACGGTATTTGATTTCCCGTAAGATTGCTAAAGCTTGTAGATAAGACTCAATCGCTTTGTCATATTTGCCAAGGGAATCGTAATCATTTGCCAGATTTACCAGCGCCCCTCCCTCACCTTGACGGTCTTTGATTTCCCGTGAGATCTCTAATCTTTGTAGTTTATATTCGATCGCCTTGTCATATTTGCCAAGGGAAGAGTAAGCGATTCCCAGATTTCCCAGCGATGCGCCCTCACCAAGACGATCTTTGAGTTCCCGCGCGATCGCTAAGCTTTGCAGATGGTACTCAATCGCCTTGTCATATTTGCCAAGGGAAGAGTAAGCGATTCCCAGATTTCCCAGCGATGCGCCCTCACCAAGACGATCTTTGAGTTCCCGTGCGATCGCTAAGCTTTGCAAGTAGAACTCAATTGCTTTGTCATATTTACTGAGGAGATTGTAAGCATTTCCCAGATTTGCCAGCGCCCTTCCCTCACCACTAAGGTCTTTGATTTCCCGTGTGATCGCTAAGCTTTGGAGATGGAACTCGATCGCTTTGTCATATTTGCCGAGGGAATCGTAAGCGTTTCCCAGATTTCCCAGTGACTGTCCCTCACCGAGACGGTCTTTGACTTCGCGCGCGATCGCTAATCTTTGCATTTGGAACTTGATCGCTTTGTCATAGTTGCCGAGGGCATTGTAAACATTTCCCAGATTTCCCAGCGATGCTCCCTCACCTTGACGGTCTTTGATTTCCCGCGCAATCTCTAAGCTTTGCAATTGGAACTCGATCGCTTTGTCGTACTTGCCGAGACTATAGTAAGCAACTCCCAGATTTCCCAGCGCCTTTCCCTCACCTTGACGATTTTTGATTTCTTGATAGATTGTCAATGTTTGCTGCCATGACTGTAATGCTGCCTCGCACTGTCCAGTTTGACATTGCTGAATTCCTTGCTTTAACAGTCGATCTGCCTCTGCTTTGCGACGACTATTTGAAGATGACGATACATGTTTGCTAATTTCATTCAGTAAATTAGTCACCTTTGTTTCTGTATCGCGATCTCCAATCTTCTTCGCTAACTCTTGCGTCGTCAACAAAAACTCTCGACCTTTAACAGCATCCTCTAATAAAATGTAACTAATCCCAATGATGAAATTAACATTTTGCTCAGCCTTCTTATTGCCTAGCTGCTTCACAATGACCAAAGATTGTTGGTAGTACTCAATCGCTTTTTGATACTGTTTGAGGTCACGGTATGTATTCCCAAGATTATAGAGTGAATCCGCCTCTCCATTGAGATCCTTAACTTCCCTTACCATCTCCAATCCGCGCAACCGATACTCAATCACTTTGTCATAATTGCCCAGCTTTTCGTAGCTATTTGCCAGATTGCCGACAACTAATCTTTCAATTCGTTGATCTTTAACTTCTCTTACGATTTTTAGAGATTGTTGAAAATTATCAATCGCTTTTTGATACTGCTCGAGAGCTTTATAGTTAACACCAATGTTATTAAGTGAAAGCCCCTGCCCCCTCAAGTTATCAGTTTTCTTGAAATCCTCTAACGCCCCCTGACAAGCCAATAATGCTTCCTGAAACTTTTGAGCATCCAAATTATCGCGACATGACTTTAAGACTCGATCTTCTTCTGCCTTGCGCTCCTCTGCTGTTTGCGCCAGCACCACCTCACTCATCGCCACACCACCAACAAGGCAAAGAGAAAAAGGCAAAAGAAAAAAGTGGGCGAGTTTAGATGATTTCTTGCGATGGGGCATCATAATTTGGCAAGGAAAAAGTAGAAAGGTAAAAGAAAAAAGTGGTCGATTTTCGGGGCTTTTGGGCGCGATTACATCCTCAACCCTACGATCCGCACAGTCAATATATCACTAAATTTTCTTGTACTTCCATCTCCCCGATTTTTTTAAACATTCACCCAAGCAAGGAAAAAGGAAAAAGTAGAAAGTGAAAATTATCTTAGGGGCGCAGCATTACCGCCACCATTTAGGCATTTTACCACAACCTCCAATCGGTGATGCTTCGCCCAAACCTCACAACGCAGCCACAAGCGATCGGCGATAGCAAAGAGGGTTAAGCATTTTTCGCGATCGATATTGTGGTGAGGAGTTTGAATATTGTGGTGCAAATGCTTAACCCCTGCAAATTTTTTACTTTCTACTTGACAACCATGCTTCCAAATCCGCCACCTTCTCAAAATCCAACACCGCCTCCGCCAAATCCTCCAACTGCTCCGCCGATAGCTTATCCAACCGCTTAAGCGTCTTCAGCGTCACCTTACCAAACTTTCGAGTTAATAGTCTTACTACAGCTTGCTTCAGTCCTAGTATTTGACCACGCTGTGTCCCAATCTTTTCACCCTCAAGCTTGCCCTCAAGTTTGCCTTCAAGTTTTGCCTCCCGATAAACCCTTGTTTTCTTGAGATCACCTAATGTAAACATCGCTTCAACCTCCTCTCGACTCATTTGGGGAAACTTGTACAGCATAACTGTCTCAATAAATTCTATCATCCTCTCGCGATCTACTTGCCCCACCTGACCAGCCAACCGCTTTGCTAAAGCTACTGTTTCTTTCTTCGGGGCAACGATCAGCCTCACTAGTTCTAAATGCAACGACTGATTTGCTGGTAACTCATCCAGATATATCCGTCCAATATGTCCATCAGTAAACAGTGTTCTAAATTGTGTTGGTACTTCAGGCTCAATATTGCGCTTTGCAAATATCGCGACAGCTTGCCAATCATGCTCTGGTTTGTATTGGCTCAAATATAGAAATATCTCGCCAACAAACTCCCAATAAAATTCGGCACGTTTTTGAAATTGCACCTCCACAAACCAAATATTTTTATCCAATGCTTCTGGTATAAAAATGCCATCGAAGCGAAAGGCTTTTTCCTTAATTTCCACAGAAGTAAAGCGATATCCTGCTGCGGTTTCGGGTGGTAATCCCACCAACTCAAATAGCAAGCCATCAAAGGTTTGAAATAACTGAAAAAAGATCGTGTCAGTTCGCATCGGATTATTTTAGCGAATTTTACATGCAAGAATATCGTCACCATTTACGCAGATCATTGCGATCATCAAACGGTAATGCTTCGCCCAAACCTCACAACGCAGTCACAATTTATCGGTGAGAGCAAAGAGGGTTAAGCATTTGCGGATCGATATTGTGGTGAGGAGTTTGAATATTGTGGTGCAAATGCTTAACCCCTACAGATTGGCATTATTTTTGGCGATCGCTTACAAGCGATCGTGCTCATCAGTTTCCCAATTAGGCACTTTCGCCAACACTTTCTCAAATGCATCCCAACTCACCCGCCTTGACTGCTCCGCTAAATAATTTCTAGTTGACCAAACCGCAAGCTGAGACGACAACGCGATCGCTCTTAGCAGTCTCTTAGCAGTTAAAGATGCAGCAAAGATAAAAGCTCTAGATGTCACATCAATGATATTAAAACGAGAAAATTGGCTTGCTGACACTAGAGGCGATCGCCATCAAAGATCGAGACTTAGGCGGCTAACCCTACATCAATCTTGGCTCAGATCGGCGATTGCTGTGGGATCGCTGTGATAAGCTAACAGTGTTAGTGTCATTAACACGAATAAACATGGATCGACCTTCTCGCTCTGTTCCCCAAGCCGCACAAGCCGCCTATTACGGGGATTCGTCATACGGACGCACACCGCCGCCTGACTTACCTTCGCTATTGCTAAAAGAGCGGATTATTTACTTTGGGTTGCCTCTTGTATCACCCGACGAATACAAACAGCAGCTTGGTGTCGATGTTACAGAATTGCTCATCGCCCAACTCCTCTATTTGCAATACGAAGATCCTGAAAAACCGATTTTCCTATATATCAACTCCACGGGGACATCTTGGTACACAGGTGATGCGATCGGCTTTGAAACCGAAGCCTTTGCCATCTGTGACACACTCAACTATATCAAGCCTCCCGTCCATACCATTTGCCTCGGACAAGCCATGGGAACAGCAGCGATGATCCTCGCCAGTGGCACTAAAGGTTTCCGCGCCAGCTTGCCCAATGCCAGCATCGTCCTGCACCAAGCCCGTCGTCAAACCAGAGGACAAGCCTCTGACCTCCAAATTCAGGCAAAGGAAGTCTTAACTAACCGCGAAGCGATGTTACGCATTCTATCGCGTACTACTGGTAAAACGCCCGAAGTACTGACTAAAGATATGGATCGGATGTTCTACATGACTCCTGAGCAAGCCAAGGAATATGGCATCATCGATCGCGTTCTCGAAAGTACTAAGGACTTACCGAAAGCTGTTCCTGCCCTTGTTTCTTAATTACGAGTTACGAATTACGAATTATTAATTCGTAATTCGTAACTCGTAATTCGTAATTCGTAATTTTTAATTCGTAATTAAACTTATGCCTATCGGTGTTCCTAGAGTTCCCTATCGCTATCCCGGTGACTCCTTTACGCAGTGGATCAGCATCTACGAGCGTCTATCGATGGAGCGCATCATCTTTTTGAGTGGAGAAGTTACAGATGGCATGGCAAACTCGATCATTGCCCGTCTACTCTACTTTGATTCTGAAGATCAAAACAAAGATATCTACATGTATATCAACTCCCCCGGTGGCTCAGTTTCCGCAGGCTTGGCAATCTTTGACACCATGCAGCATATCAAGTCAGATGTCACCACTATCTGCGTTGGTCTTGCCGCCTCGATGGGTTCCTACCTGCTGATGGCTGGCTCCAAGGGTAAGCGCTATGCTCTGCCCAATGCACGGATCATGATCCACCAGCCTTCAGGTGGTACAAGAGGTCAAGCTTCTGATATTGAGATTGAGGCAAAGGAAATTATTCGCATTCGCCATAAGTTGAATGAGGAATATGCTAAGCGCACTGGTCAGCCCCTCGAAAAAATTGAGCGGGACATGAACCGTGACTACTACATGTCTTCACAGGAAGCTCTGGAATATGGTCTGATCGATCGCGTTCTTGAATCAACCCCATAAACTTAAAAAAGGTGCTAAACCACCTTTTTTTCTTTTTTGTAATATCTCGATATTTCAAGTATCCTTGCGAGAGGATACTTTTTTTATTGCGATCGCCCTATTAAAGCACCAGAATTTATGACAAATTCAGAACTACTGCTTGAGCTATTGTTGCAATTGACTGTAATTTTGTCTGCTTGCAAATTAGTGTCTTACTTTGGAAAACGCTATTTAGGACAAACTGAGGTCGTAGGGGAAATGTTGGCGGGGATTATGCTGGGACCTTCATTATTTGGTGTAATTGCACCAGATCTCCAGCAATGGCTATTTCCCAAAAGCCCAATTATTGCCGATGCAACACATCTCTTACCGAATCCTTCGATGTCGATTTTGTATGCGCTCAGCCAAATTGGGTTGATGATTTACATGTTTTTGGTGGGCTTAGACCTAAACATGGATCTATTACGCAATCGGGCAAAAAGTGCAGGCATCGTCTCGATCGCAGGAATTCTCGTACCGTTTAGCTTGGGGGCGATCGCTGCTTTTGGTTTGCATGGCAAGGACTTATTCAGTCCCAACATTACGCCTTGGGCAGCCGCTTTGTATATGGGCGCTTCCATGTCGATTACTGCCTTTCCGATGTTGGCAAGAATTTTGCATGAACGGGGGTTAATCAAAACTAAACTCGGTACGTTGGTGTTAGCCGCAGGTTCCCTTGATGATGCGATCGCATGGTGTTTACTAGCCTTAGTTCTCGCCAGTATTAAAAGCTCAATTAACGTGGCGATTATTGCGATCGGTGGCACATTAGCCTATGTGATCTTCATGTGGTTCTTCGGGCAACGCATTCTTCGCATCTTTAGTTATTGGACAAGACGTGATGGTGAAGTAACGATGCAAACCTTAACCTTTGTGTTTATCATCATGATGGTTTGCGCCTATTACACCGATTTTGTAGGTGTTCATGCCATTTTTGGAGCATTTGTTTTAGGGATTGTCATGCCACGCGGTCATTTCGCCGAATCAGTCCATAAGCATCTGGAATATCTCACCACCTCATTACTCGTACCTATTTTCTTTGTGTTTTCAGGTTTAAATACGCAATTGGGGCTACTGAATTCACCCCATTTATGGGCGATCGCCTTGCTAATTATCCTGATTGCAGTACTGGGCAAAGGGCTAGCCTGTACACTTGCTGCTAAATATTCAGGCGAGAATTGGCGCAATTCGATGACCGTGGGGGCTTTGATGAATACGCGGGGGATGATGGAATTAATTATTTTAAATATTGGTTTAGAGCAGGGGTTAATCACACCAACTTTATTTACGATCATGGTGATTATGGCGATCGTGACCACAGTTATGTGTTCACCACTAGTGACATTTTTAGTAGATTCATCTCAACAATAACTAAATATATTAAGTATATTGAATTGTATAAACAATTTCTCATTCTTATATCTAGCTCAATAGCAATAATAGTTATCAAAAAAATAATAACAAAGAGATAAATAATAATTATAATAGGAGGTAACGGGGGGATATATTTGACTGCTTTGACAGTAATAAGTAAGCAAACTTAATTAAATATAAAACCCTAAAATCTGTTGTCCACACTATGTGTGCAGCAGATTCTAGATCTTGTACTGAATTATGTTGAGGTATTCATCTTAATAACTTTAATAGTTAATCAGTCAACTAGAAAGAGATAGAGAATATGAAAATCAAAGGTAAAATAATTTGTGGCTATGTACTTGCATTAGGAATAGCTTTTATCGGTTCTGTCGGGGGGTTACTTATAGGAAACTACTATCAACACAAAGCCTTAAAAGCACAACAAAATGCTTTTAGAGAACGAAAATTGCTAAGTACATTGCAGGTTGATATTTTATATAATCGCCCTGCAAAACAACTAACACCACTGATTAAAAATCCACAGGCTTTTCGGCAAGAAAGCTTGAAACTAGTAGAACGCATTAACAAAATACAGTCACTGGTAACTAATCATAATCAATCTGGACAATTATCTACTCTTGAAGGATTACAAACACTCTTACAGGACTATGAAGTAACTGTTAAAGAATTCTCGAAGACTACTAAAAATTTTATTGAAGAGAGTGATGCCATTTTCAGTAGTGAGCCAATCGATCGTCAAAAACTACAAACACTAGTTGTCAATTTAGTTCAAAGCAAAGAATTTGTTAAGTTTATTGAGTTTCCCGATCGCCTCAGAACATTTTATGAGGAATCGGAAAAATTAGAAAATATAGCTGAACTGAGCTTAATTAATGCCGAAAAGCTCCGTACCCACATAATTATTGGAAGTCTATGTATCTCACTGATAATTGCTGTTTTTATTGCTCTGTATATCAGTCAGACGATCGCGCGTCCGATTCAAACTTTAAATAAAGTAGCTTTGCAAGTTACCAGTGAATCAAATTTTAATCTTCAGGCTCCTGTGGAAACTAATGATGAGGTTGGCTTACTAGCTTCTTCTCTCAATCAGATGATTTATTATGTGCAGGATCTTCTGCAAGCACAACAAAACTATACAGACAAGATTCAAGAAGCTAAAGACATCGCTGATGCTGCAAACCATGCTAAGAGTGAGTTTCTCGCTAACATGAGTCATGAATTGCGTACTCCCCTCAATGGAATTCTCGGCTATACCCAGATACTCAGTCGTTCTAAAGGTCTATCTGAGAAAGAACAGCATGGGATCCATATCATTCATCAATGTGGCACACATTTACTTACCTTAATTAATGATGTTCTCGATCTATCAAAAATTGAAGCTCGCAAGCTGGATCTAGAGATTGAGGTGATTCATTTACCTTCTTTTTTGCAAGATGTAGCCGAAATCTGTCGCGTTAGGGCTGACAAAAAGAATATCCAGTTTATTTATGAAGTGGATGAAAATCTACCCACAGCCATTTTGGCTGACGAAAAACGTCTGCGCCAGGTGTTGCTCAATCTTCTAAATAATGCGATTAAGTTTACTGAGCACAATGGTAACGTTACCTTTATTGCGAAACCTACTGTAACTACATCTACTCCGTTTTTAACATCTACGCGCATTCTTTTTCAAGTTATAGATACAGGCGTTGGTATAGCCCCTAAGGATCTAGAGAATATTTTCCAATCGTTTGAACAAGTCGGCGACAAAAAACGCTATATCGAAGGCACAGGGTTAGGCTTAGCGATTAGCCAAAAAATTGTGCAAATCATGGGGAGCCAAATTCAAGTTGAGAGTGAACTAGGAGTAGGCAGCACCTTTAGTTTTGAGAGTGAGTTTGCGCTGTCTGGCAACTGGACTCAAACTATTTTGAGCGAACTTAACCAGCAAATAACTGGGTATGATGGCGCATCCCGTAAAATTCTAGTTGTTGATGATCGCTGGGAAAATCGCTCAGTATTAGTTGATTTATTGGAAGCTGTTGGCTTTCAAGTGATAGAAGCGGAAAATGGACAACAGGCTTTAGAGCAGTTGCGACTACAGCCTATTGATCTGGTGATCACCGATATTGTCATGCCTGTGATGGATGGTTTTGAGTTCTTGCAGATATTACGCAATGAAGAGTCTACGAAATCATTGCTTGTAATCGTTTCATCGGCATCTGTATCTAACATAGATCGCCAAAAAAGCTTAAATATGGGTGGTAATGACTTCTTGCCTAAGCCTGTCAATGCGGAGGAGTTATTTATGCTCATTGCCAAACACCTCCAATTGTCATGGCAATATACTCAAACACAGCCATTACCCTCACTGACATCAGCCAATCAGGAGCAAGATATTGAGATAGTCGCTCCTCCTCCAGAGTATTTGCGCCAACTTTTGGATTTAACCCAGAAGGGACTACTAATGAAATTAGTGCAAATTGCGGAACAGATAAACCAACAGAGCGATCGCTATTTGCCTTTTACGATGAAGATCATCCAGATGGCAAAACAGTTTCAAATTGAAGAACTTGAAGCGCTAATGATGCAATATTTGCAGTTTGAGAAGCATTAGAGGCAACACTACATTAGAAAAAGAGTAAATATATGTCTGACCAACTGCATAAATCATCTAGTCTAATTCTCATTGTCGATGATGTACCTGCTAATCTCGATGTGCTTTCGGAAACGCTGAGTGCAGAGGGCTATGAAGTGGCGATCGCAACTAGTGGAGAACGTGCATTATTGCAAATATCGCGGATATTACCCGATCTAATTTTGTTAGACATCCAAATGCCTGATATGAATGGTTTTAGCGTTTGTCAAAACTTGAAGGCAGATCCGCAAACTTGTCACATTCCGATCATCTTTATGACTGCTTTAACAGATTTAGAGAGCAAAATGAAGGGGTTTGATCTAGGGGCATTGGATTATGTGACTAAACCATTCCAAGCTCGTGAAGTACTGGCAAGAATTAGAACTCATTTGCAACTAAATAAGCTCACTCAACATTTAGAACAGGAAGTTGCTGCTCAGATTGTTTCTTTGAAGGAGGCAAAGGAAGAAGCTGAGAGGGCAAATGTTGCCAAAAGTTACTTTCTAGCAAATATGAGTCATGAACTGCGTACACCGCTCAATGCTATTTTAGGAATTACTGAAGGATTGCAAGATGAAATTTTTGGAGGGATGAATGAACAACAAATTAAAGCTTTACAAATTGTAGAAAGTAGTGCTTCTCATTTACTATCTTTGATTACGGATATTCTAGATGTTGCTAAAATTGAATCAGGTCAAATCAATCTGGATTATAGTAACGTCAGTGTTGACCAACTTTGCCAAGCTAGTTTAGCTTTGATTCAAGAACAAGCCCAGAAAAAAGGAATTCAACTGCTCAATGAATTGCCAATCAACTTGCCTGACATCAGGGTAGATAAGAGACGGTTCAGCCAAGCATTAATCAACTTATTGAAAAATGCAGTCAAGTTTACACCTCAAGGCGGTAGCATTTCTTTAACGGTGAAATTTCCAATTTTGAAGCAAGAATGGAAGGGGCAAAAAACTTATCTTCGTTTTGAAATCACTGATACAGGGATTGGGATCGCTCCTGAGGATATTGACAAGCTATTTCAATCTTTTAGGCAGCTTGATTGCGATCTTAATCGTCAATATGAAGGAATCGGTTTAGGGCTTACTTTTGTAAAACGCATAGTCGAACTACATGGTGGTGATGTGGGAGTAACTAGCCAAATTGGAGTTGGTAGTTGCTTTATGATCGATCTACCCTGTACAGAAACTGTAGATCTCCCACCTGAAGTAGGATCGGGTTTAGTTGATAATTCTGGGCTAAAACAAGATCTATATGTAAAACCCACCCCTACTTTAGAAACTTCCCCGTAACATCACGTCAGTTCACCGAAAGCGGAAAATGGTAAAAATCGCTTAGCGATTTTTACCATTTTCCGCCATTTGCGCTGCGCAAATGGCATTATCGAACTCACGTAATACTTAACAGAAACTCAGATCGCGATTTTTTACTAATAGTTTCTAGTTTCTGCTTAGAGTTAATTCGCTAAAAAGGTAAGGATGGGCGGCGCAAAGCGCCGCCCATCCTTACCTTTTTAGCACTACCTTAGTTCGTAGGTTACTGGAATACAATTGGATCGTCTAGATTTTGACAGAAGTCGATTATTGATGGAGTACTTTCGCTACCATCAGCAAATGTAGCTTTGATCCATTGTCTACATTGTTGATTGTTGGTGGAACTATCCCAGAGCATCTTAGTGTTTTCCCCTGGGGCAATGCCTGAACCAATATCAAACTCTCCCCAACTTTTATTCGGCTCAGCTACCAATAATCTTTTGATTGTAGAGTTGCTATTATTCTTAACGAAGAAATACCATTGTTCAGCAGAAGCAGAAGCAACATTAGCGACTAGACTCAGAGCGAGTACGCTTGTAGAGACCAACAGACTGCGTTTAATTATCATGTTAAACACTCTAGAGTAGGTTTTCATCTGACTATAATCTATAAAATATAATTTTTATTATTCGCTTCAACTCTTATAACTTTTTGATAACTTTTAACTGACTTTAACTCTAAATTTTCTAAACTCTAAATTAAATTCTCTAACTGTGGATCTCACAATCCAATCTATTCAATTTCATCTCTATCGTTTTGCCTTTCGCGAACCGTTTCAGACTGCCTTAGGAATACTCTCCCATCGAGAAGGATTTGTAATTGAGATTCGCGATCGCCAAAATCGGATTGGTTTAGGGGAAGCTGCACCACTTGTGGGATTTGGAATGGAATCATTGGCTGAAACAGAAGAAGTCTTACAGGGATTGCAGAGGTCACTTATTAATGCTGAAATTAAAAGCCTAAAAGATATTGAGAACTTACTTAAAAACTGCGATCGCACACCTGCGGCTAAACATGGCATCGAATTAGCTTTACTAAACCTATTAGCCCAATCTCAAGAACTAACTCTTTCCCAATTATTAGCTAATTCATGCAATGGTACAGTTCGCGCTCAAGTCCCTGTGAATGCGGTGATGGGGGCGATCGCCCCTGACCTTGCCGCTACCAAAGCCCAAGCCTATATCGAGCAAGGTTATCGTTGTCTCAAAATTAAAGTCGGTACTCAAGATTTTGAATCGGATTGGCGAAGAGTCGCAGCAGTGCGATCGCAGGTGGGTAATGATATTCAAATTCGGATTGATGCTAATCAGGGCTGGTCTGTGGCTGAGGCGATCGCTAATTTAAAAAGATTAGAATCGCTCCACATCGAATATGTCGAGCAGCCTGTCGCTGCTGCTGATTTAGCGGGTATGGCGGAAGTGCGGCGATCGCAATCAATTCCCATTGCCGCCGATGAATCCGTCAATACTCTCGCTCAACTACAACGAGTGATTCAGACCCAAGCTGCCGATATTATCATTCTCAAACCAATGGCATTAGGCGGTATCCTCACAGCGCATCATGCTGCGTTAATTGCCCTACAATCTGGTTTAGATGTGGTGGTCACGACAACTATTGATGGGGCGATCGCAAGACAAGCTGCCTTTGATTTAGCGGCAGCTCTTCCAATTCAGAGAGCTTGTGGTTTAGCCACAGCACATTTACTTGTATCGCAATGAAAGGGTAAAACCCACATTCCGCTCGTAATGGAAGGGAAAAAACAATTACGAAACAGTGACAGGGAGGAGATAGTAGCGTTGACAGGCAGGAGAAAAGAAATTCAAAATGTGAAAGCGGAGAGGAGACAAATTAAAAACTTGAGTGATTCCCTGAAAAGAGACTAAATGAATCGCCATAAAACATTGAAAAACCCAACGCAAAGTTGGAGAATTAGTGGGTTTTCCCAATTGATTAGGAATAGTGTCTTGAGCGATAGCTAAGGCAAGTCTGAGTTGACGTTGAGCTAAATTATAAACGAGCAAACACAGCACCATAATCATGCCCAAAGCTTCAATGTGTTTAGCGGACTTGAGAAAAACACTGGAAGTGAAAAACAAAGGATCTTTGAGGAAACGAAAACCACGCTCAGTGCCCTGCTGAGCCTTATATTGCCGTAAAGCGTCATCAGCCGTAAATTGTAAGGAATCAAGAATATTCGTGGCTAAAATAAACCTGCCACAACGCTGACGCTGAGCCAAGATTTCAGAATCTATAGGAATCACGGTCGCCGTAACTCGATAACTAATGCTGATGGGTATCGCATCGGGTTGTGGCTTCCCCCGTTTTGCATAATGAGGTTTTTCCACTGTCTGAATATTTGCGAGTTTGTGCCATTTCATCTGGGTTGATAATTTTTCAGCAGCAGCGATCGCGTCAGCAGCACAGGCAAAATCTTGTCCCGCTAGAGAGGACATTAAAACGCTGCCTTCCAGCCCCAGATTTGACAAACAAGCGTTCAAAACACCACAAAAAGCCTAAATAAGCACCGAGGACAAAATGTGCCGCATCGACAAAGAAAATGGCTCTTTGTCCAGATTTAGCTTCCTCTAAGCGTGGTTCTAGTTTTTTTTGAGAAATTCCTCTTGTGCTGCTGGGTCAGCCTTAGCAGGTATTAGACCCACTCGGTGACAACTCATTCCCATCGATTTCAGGAAATGACGCACCTGTTCTCGACTTCGGACAATCCCTGTCAACTCGCTAATTTTTGCTGCTGCATGAGCTAGTGTTTTGGGTGGATGTTCTCGAAAATATATCTCTATACTTTCTTGATGCTTTTTTAGTTCACTCTGGGGGGGATTAAAGGTTAGTTCTTTGAGTTTGCTTATCCCACCTTCTTTATAATCTCGTAAATAGCTCAACAGTGTCGGTTCACTGATTCTTAGCAGTTTTGTGATTTCTTTGTGTGGGTAGTTCTGACTTTTTAGGTATAGTGCTTCCATTTTTCTCTGTACTCGTGGATGCGGATGATGGAATCTTTCGTAATGTAGCGCATCTATTTCTTCTTTGGTAAATGTTAGTCGGATCATCTTGGAACAAAGTTAACGTTTCTTCCATTCTTCCCCTTTTGAAAAATAAAGTCTACTCCCAGTCAAAGTATAGCCAAGCTTGTAATGTACCCGATGGAATTCGCAAGTAACGGGCGGCATCGGCTACTGTATAGGCTGGAAGGTTTTGAAGTTTGGCTGCATTTGTCATTTTTGATTTAGTCTAGCTTTGATAAGTGGATGTACTAGCTCATCGGGGACGTGGTTGCGTTCGATGTATTCGTTGATTTCGGCTTGGTTGTCTAGGTAAAAGCTAAGGGCATCAAAGATTTGCGCGAGATTGAGATGTGGTAAGTGTAATGGAATTTCTTCTGGTCTAACTCCTAAGCGCCAGTTTTCGACGATCGCTCTAACGGGTGTTCTGGTTCCATTGATGATTGGTTCGCCTGAGAGGATTTCAGGGTTACGGGTGACATGGCGGGAGATGGTTGTTGTTTTCATGTGGGTTAACTCTCTAATTTGCAAACTCTAGATTGATCGATTAGACGGTATCGCTTCTGATGATTTTTACCATTGGATTTCACCGCGCACTAGTTTTTCTTCGTAGTCTTCTAGGTTTTTGAGATAGTCGTGAAGGTCTGCAAATACTTGGCTGGCAGGATAGCCAATTACTTCGCCACTGGTTAGATCATGATCGCGTGATTCGGCTTCTTCGAGCCAGTCGTTTGTAATGCGATCGCTCAGATCTTGTTCTACTTCCTGATGCAAGGCGCGATAGTTAGACATATGTTTAAGCCACTCCATAGCCTGTATAGGGTCTTTTGTAGGGAGGATGTAAACCTAGCACTATGTCTTCTTTGGGAATACCAAATTCTAATAATTCTTGTCCTACGTCAATATCAGTTGTATTTTGCTGTAGCCAGATCTTTCCGTCTTTGATGTCAAAATGCAGAACAGTATGATAGACACGCTTCAAGCCTTTCCAGCCAATACGCATTAGTTGATAGCGATCACGCACGGTGTCAAAAATCAACTCACTCTGTACATCGTCTTGATCTTTAAAATGACTATGCTTTTCCAGAAGATTTTGAATGTATAGACGGTAGTTTTCTAGTTTATCCATTTGCGGTTATTGCAAATCAAGAATAGTTTTTAAGGCTTGGGCTAGTTGTTGGATATATGGTTCTTCTAGTTGCCCGATTGCTTTGAGAATTCTAGTTTTATCAATTACTCGAATCTGTTCGCAGAGGATTACTGAGTCTTGAGAAAGACCACCGATGCCTTTGGGGACAAAGACGTGAGAGGGCAAAAGTGCGCGGCGAATTTTGGTTGTGAATGGGGCGATGATTGTATGGGGGCTAACTCTGTTGGCGCGATCGCTTTGGACAATAACGACAGGTCGGATGCCTGATTGTTCTGTGCCTATTACGGGATTGAGGTCACATAGGACGATATCGCCTCTGGCGACTGTTACCATTGGATCTCTCCACGTACTAGTTTTTCTTCATAGTCTTCTAGATTTTTGAGGTAGTCGCTAAAGTCAGATTCGCTGATGGTCAGGGATTCGCTAAATTGTGTCCATTGCTGCCAGCGTTGGTTGTCTTGCTTGAGCATGAGAAAGTCAATAAAGTCACTTACTTCCTGAGCGAGTTCGTTGGGAAGATTTTGGATTTTGGCGATCGCTAGGTCTTGTACTGTCATAAATATTCCTGAAAGTCGGCTAATGTTTCATCAAAGTTATCTTTGCGTCTTTTTTGTTAGTATGAAATGGGCGCTTCAGTACCCATTTCACATTAAACAGTACACAGATATTCTCTCTGCGTAAAGTGAGTAAGCAACTAGTCAAATCCTCCATAATATATAAATTGAATTAATAAGAAACAAGCAAGAGCAGCAAATATCCATCCAGTGCCAGTATTGTTAGCAATAAAGCAAAGCCAAGATATTAACACTGACACTGGAAAAAAAGCCATATGAAGGTAGTCATTTGGTATGTTTTATAATTGTCCTTACGTCTTTTGTAATAAACATCAGAACGATGTGATCTTCTTGCAGAAGATTGATAACATAAGGAATGTGCGTAAACATCCTTTGCATCGTGATCATAAGTACCTGTTACATCGCCAATTCAAGGATGAAATGCAACGGTATCTGATGAAGCAAAGAATACTTCGTAAGGAGTGCGATAGTCAAGAGATTTTCTCGGTCTGTGGTTGATCAAACTCACCATTTTCTGAAAGTTATCTTCTTTCACGATTTTGAAGTTTGTACTTTTGGGATAGAACTCTCTAATTAATCCATTCGTGTGTTCATTCAATCCGCGCTCCCATGAATGATAGGGATTTGCAAAGAAAGTGTCTATTTGCAGCCTTTCAGATAGCTTCTCATGTCCACAGAATTCTCTGCCATTATCAAAGGTCATTGTCTTTTGGAACGTTGACTTCACAGGCTCAAATAGCTTGAGCGTCACTCTATTTATCTCTTCCATTGTCTTATTCTTAGCTAGTCCAGCAAGTAAGTACTTTGATGCTTTATCAACATGGGTAACTACGATACCTGTGTGGTTGCAACCAATTACGGTATCACTTTCCCAATGCCCGATCTCTGTCTTTAAATCCGCAATCTTCGGACGTTTCTCAATTCCCACTCGATTAGGGATACCGCCTCGTTTCTGGTTGCGACTTTTGCGCCGTCGTTGCTTCTGCTTTTGCCTTAGATATTGTTGATATATTCCCATCTCTTGATGGTTTGCATAGATCATCAGATAAATCGTCTCATAGCTGATTTTACCTAGCCCCTCCCGTTCCATCCTCCCTGCCAGTTGCTCTGGACTGTGGTGTTGCTCTAACCGTTGCTTGACTTCGGCAATCGTCTTGTCGCTGATGCTCTGGAATCTTACCTTTGCTTGTTTCCGTCTTGCCTGCATCAGGGCAACTGCCGTATCTGGCAGATATCCGATCTCGCGCTCATCTGTGTTCCGCGATAGCTCTCTGGATATCGTACTTTTGTTTCGCTTCATCCGACGACCAATCTCTGTCATCGATAGTTGCTCGATTACTCGCAGTTTATACAGTTCACTTCTTTCTGTGATGCTAAGATGAGTAAAGCTCATGAGGATATCCTGATTGTTGTGATTATCATCAGATTATCCTTATGAGTCCCTTTATGCAAAGATCTCTAGGTGTTGCATTTCATCCTTGAATTGGCGAAGTTTAATTTCATCATGATTTTCCAATTGATTAATATAATCTTGAATAAAATTGATAGAAGAGTGTTTTGATTGGACATGTAAATCATGTAAAGTAGAATAGAGATATTCCTTAAGTTCAGAATCAATAGTTTTCTTGCCTTCACTTGAATTGTACTGATTATGAGTAAAGTTTATTGAATTATCGTTTTGCTTCTTAACTTGAATAGATTGAATTTCTTCATCTACTTTATCTGGAGAAAAATCTGTGTCTTTAGTTACATTTAAATTATTAGAGACAACCTCTTCAAGTGTTTGATTTTCTGTTTGCTCATTTTTCATGAAGTCATCCAAAAGTTCTTCTAAAAATACTAAAACAGTATTGTCTGGAACTATATTTAATACTTCTTTGATAAGATCTGAGTCAACAAAACAAATTGAAATTTCCGAGAAATGTAAAATTAATTGCCTAACTAAAAGTAACTTGCGAGTAGAATCTACTAGTGATTGGGTAAGTTCATTTTCATTGTTCTTGAAACCATTTAATTCCTTTATTCTATTCCAAACACGATTGCTTTGTTGTAATTTCTCCGCAACTATTTCTTCAGTATCTTGAACTAGTCTTTTTAGTAGTCCTACTGTAATAGCTAAAAATATTTTTTCTTGAGTCTGCTCAATCCACGTCAAATATGGATGACTAGTTTGTGATGAAAAGCTCAATACCTTGTTTAATTTCAACATTTTTAGAGGCTCTTTGTAAAGAAGTTTATCTAAGAATCTACATTTTTAAGATTCTTATTCAGTATAAACTATCTGTAAAAATAAGGTTGCTTCTTACCCATAACGTATAGTGGATGACGCGGATACCCTGCTTTTGTAGTTCCTAAACAGTGAGGTTGAATATTGTGTTTAGATAGCAAATCCAGAACAAGGCGATCGCGTTGCATTAACTTCCCATTATTTCCCCAAGCAACAACAACCCGATCGGCTGACTTAATCGCCTTTTTTAAATAGCGATCGTTCTGTAATCCCACAGGATCATTCACTTGTCTAAGATCTGATGGTTTCGCTGATCGATAAGCAAATAGATTAACCACCGTCAGCGAACCAAAACCCCAAGAATTTGCAAAATTGATACATCGCCTCAGTGTAGGGTCATCAATATCTGCATCTGCTTTGCTTGGATTAAGCATAATAAAAACTAGTTTCGGCTTCTCTATATCCCATTCTCGCCATAGCGAATAACGGTAGAGTCCCGTTTTATCTATGACCGCACCTTTTTTCATCAATTTCTGAATGTTATATACAATTAGCTAGCGTCGAAACAGGATTAGCGATCGCCACTTTCTCAATTGAGTCTCCCTTCACTTCTGAGCAAACACTAGATGAGGATTTTTTGCCTGAAAGTTAATTATAGTGATTTATGCAGTAGCGATCGCCTTTCTCAAAGCTAAAAATCAATAGTGATCGCTTAGACTTGCTTGATGAGTTTTGAATGGGTTGTCTGATAACCAAACAATTGTGCGATTTCGAGCCATTGCAATATCTGTTGATGTCCAATACTAGGCGGATCGGCGCTAGTTCCAAAGAGAGCGACATTCATTAGCATTTTATGCGAGAAATTCTTGATCGAGGATTTGGGCGATCGTATATGGACATTCAGTCGGAAATGTTTGTAGAGATTTTTGTGTTTCCTTTGCCGCATCTCTTCGCGCCCGTCGATAGTATTTCTCTATCCATTCTGAATCTTGAAGGAATCTTTGTAAACTAGGCGTATCTTCCAAACAGTCTTGAATTTTATCTCGACAATTAGAAAGTGTGTTATTCCAACTTGGTGTTCTTTTCTCAGGTTGGTACTGGCATTTAAGCAAGTGCATTACAAGCACCTGAAAATAGCTACTGAGTTCTTTTTGTTCGCTACGTCCCAATGCTTCCAATTCCTCGATCAAATTTTTAACATCCAATTCTGCCCAACGACCTTTTTGCAGGTACTCAGCCTGTTGCTGTGTCCATGTTAAGAAGTCTTGTTCATAGTTTGCTACTTTTTCCATAGTCTAGTTTGCTGGGTTGGCTATCTAAAAAGCTATATATGCATGTTAAAGCATTTTTTGAGGCGATCGCATATTCTCAAAGCTAAAAATCAACGCGATCGCACACATTGATTATGATAAGCTCAAATAAAGCGATAGACGCTGAAATATATGAAAATCCCAAATAGCGATCGCGCAGTTATTGAGCCATCAAAGCTAACTGAATACCTACTCAATAGTGAGCATAACCAAGAATGAATTTCCCACTTTATTCTGATGTAATTCTATTAACTACTTTGCCTGAAGAAGGTGTTTATGCTGGGGATATTGGAACGGTGGTAGAACGACATGATGTAATTGGGTTGGAAACTGGTTATAGTGTTGAGTTTTTCGATATGCTAGGTAATACGGTTTCAGTTGTCACTTTGCCGATGAGTTATTTCCGTTTGCCGACTCGTGCGGATAGACCATCAGTTAGGGTTATGACTAGTGCTGTGTAAGATCGCTTTTCTCAAGGCTAAAAATTAATAGTGATCGCCAAGAATCTGTACATATTACTGTGTATAAATTTAGTATTTATATGACACAAAATTGTTTGTAATAGCTATTCTCTTTACAGTCTCTCTAAATCCTACGTGGTGTACAAAGTTATCGTTAGACCAGCTGCCATAGGTATTAAGAACTTGTTGTGCTTTCTCAACTTCAGTTGTCGTCACAGATTTATCAAGTCTTCTATACGCTTCTAAACGAGGCTGAACAAGGTGAGGCATATCTAATTCACCTAAAATAAGAAGAAAGTATGCCTCAATCATACCTATGTTAATAAAATTTCTAGATACTTCCTTGATTCTAGGTAGTGCTTCAATTTGAGGGATAATCTGATCAAGATCTATTTTTCCTTCTATGGTATCTGCATAAATATTTGTATTCCACTCTCTTAAGAACAAAAGCAGACTTAGTACATTTCCATAGACTCGTTCATGTTTAGGGATTGTTTGGATCACTATTCTTAGTCTTGATATCGTTTGTTCCTGCACTCTTAAGCTCATTTTAGCTGCTGACATTAAGGCGCCTAAACTACATTTTAGTTGGTCTAGTTCATATCCAGAATTCCTATTGAATTTCATTTTCATCAATTCATTAATACCAAAATATTTAAAAAGGTAATCACAGTAATCTCCTGCTTGAGGTTCTGGTAATCGATAGTCTAAATCGATAAAGCGTTTTAGATATCCAGTTGCATCAAATTCTGAGCCATAAAGTGACCGTATTGAGTGGTTAAGTTGACTGCGGTCAATACCAAGAATGAAAACTACACCAGACGCATCAAATAGATGTTTTACTCGTTCCAAGAGTTCGATCGCATATGTCGGACGACAACGATCTAATTCGTCAATTATGATTACAACTTTGGCTGATGGGTTTAGAGATGCCACTTGATTAGCAAGATCGCCAAGAGCTTTTCTAAACTCTTTAATTTCAGATTTTCCTTTTTCATAGTTCTTTATGAGATCTTCCCCACCAGATGATGTGGCATCAGCAATTGCTTTTTCTATAGCAGCTTCCTTAATATCCAAAAGTCCATGTGTGGCGATCTTTATTCCTACAGGTAACAGTCGCTTAAGTAATGACTGAGCAAATTGTCGAGTCTTATCCATCTGCTTTTTAAGATCAATTCCTGTCTCTCCAGATTGATCAGCAAAATCTTCAATTGCTTTCGTTAATTCTCCGATAATTGCAATTAAAGGTTCTTGAGCAAAATCATTTTGCCAAGCATTGAGATACAGGCAAGCATGACCCTCTTGTTGAAGTTTTACTTGCCACATTTCCAGAAATGTAGTTTTACCTGACCCCCAAGAAGCATCCAATGCAAGGACAAATGAACCTGAAGATTGCGTGATAAACTGAGTGAGTGGTGGTTCTAGATCTTTACGTCCCAATGCATCATTTTTGAATGGATCGTCTGGAGGAATCTCTAGCTTAGTATGACGAATCTGCATAGTTTTAATCTGTTTACTGGCTTTTTTAAGACTAAATTTGTAGATTTTCGATTGCGTTGCATGATTAGTCTGATACCTAATAAAGCTCAAGGCAATCTATATTTGAACTATTGCCTAATTCCTGAATTACTTCTACTCCAGAACGTAAAATTTTCTCGATCTGGCTTGTGGGAACATTTCCACAGCGCAACCAAATCACCTTGGGAGGAGAACCATACAAACGACTTCTCTCCGCAAAATCTGCATCTTGAGTCACAATGCAGAAACCGTTATTCTTTGCAAACTCCCATATCTCCGTATCAGTTTTATCTGCCAAATCATGAAACTGAACATGACTACAGTTTGGGAAAAGGTCAACCAATCTCCCCACGAGCTTACGACTCAAATTTTGATCGAATAGTAATGTCACGCAGCACCCACAACAGCCATCAATCTATGTTCTCGATCCGCAGCAAACTCCAAACAAGCCCTGATATCTTGCTCTGTCAATTCTGGGAAATCATCTAAGATTTCCGCGTGAGACATTCCAGATGCCAGCCAACCCAAAACATCATATACAGTAATACGCATTCGGCGAATACAAGGCTTACCACCTCGTTTATCTGCCTCAATTGTAATAATGTTTCGGTAGTTCATATTTGCCTCTTTTTAAGCAACAAGTTAGTCAAAGTCTAACACAGGGAAATGGATGATGTTTCTCTATTACCAGTTTAAGCTAAGTCAGCAATGTCCCAAATTGCTTGAGTTATTAGTCAGGATTTGCGTTACATATCAACTTTGACAGAAACCGTCTCTGGATTAGTAATATTGCGAACTGCTTGAGGCAGAGACTTTACCGAGTTACGAGTGCGTTGGGCGATCGCATCTAAATCATCAAGAGGCTGTAACAATTCGCCATTGTGCATAATGCATTCTAGTAAAGGTTGTTCGCTGGAGTTAGGAATCTCCGAAATATGGGTGAGGCGATCGCCTTTGATGACACCATTCTCGAAACTGCGCCAGACTTGTTTACGACTAGCGATCGACTGCTTGCCGCTTGACTTTTTGGAAACAGGAATATTATCAATTTCTACTAATTTATAAACTCCATTTACAGGCGCACCTGTGACTAATTTTGTGCCGATGCCATAGCCATCAATGGGCGCTCCTAATGCTTTTAAACGGAGAATCTCAGCTTCGTCAATATCGCCACTGGCAAAGATTACAGCATCAGGAAGTAGCGCTTTTACTTCTTTAGAAATGGTGGCAATATCACCTGAATCAATGCGAACTCCTTTTACTTGCATCTCACCAGATTTGACCTTCTCGGCAAGATTTCGAGCAGCAGTGATCGTGTCAAAGGTGTCGATGAGGAGAGGACTATTCGGGAAAACTTGATGGAAGGCACTAAAGGCTTGGGCTTCACTGCCTTCGGTAGCACTCAGCGCCATAACCAACGCATGAGCCATCGTGCCACTGGGCTGTCTTCCGAGTTTGAGGGCAGCCAATACATTGGAAGTTGCATTCATACCTGCGGCGATTGCTGCCCTTGCTGCCCAGAGTGAAGCTTGGGGGCTAAAGGCTCGTCTTGTCCCAAATTCTAGTAATGTAATGCGATCACCTGCAACATCACGCATTCTGGCGGCTTTTGTGGCAATCAGAGTTTGATAGTTGATCGTGTTTAAGAGATAGGTCTCAACTAGTTGTGCTTGCCAAAGGGGAGCTTCAATTCTTAAGAAAGGCTCATTGGCAAACATCGCTGTCCCCTCTGGTACTGCCCAAAGATCGCCTTCAAAGCGGAAGTTAGCTAGCAATTCCCAAAAACGGTGATCGGCATTAACAAAGATTCCTGTGGCTTGCAATGCTGCGATTTGCTCGGTGGAGAATCTAAGGTTTTGCAAGTATTCTACCGCTTGGGCAATTCCCATCGCGATGAGATAACCAAATCCCTCAGGAAGACGACGTACGAATAGCTCAAAACTAGCCCGCTGGCGATCGCATCCCTCTTGTACATAGCAAGCACCCATCGTCAGTTGATAAAGATCGGTGAGCAGTCCATATTCATCCGTAGCGATGTTTAATATGTCGGACTTCAGGCTGACAACTTGATTAACAACAGGATTAACAGTGATAGCGCTCATGACTTTTAGTGGGGTAGAGGCTGGTATATTTTTATTATAGTGTTTTTTACCAAAATTGCAAGTATATTTTTTGTTGATTATAATTTCAATAAGAATGATTTAAATTGATTTTGTCTATGCTTTTAAGCATTTGAAGAATATATGAGTTCGCCAAAGGTCGGAATTGCTTATCTGAAAACCATAGCATTTATAGTAATTTTTAATTTAAATGCTAGCTGGTATGGCAAAAAATTAGTGGATTGTACTAATTACAAACGAAACCCATATTTCTGTACTGCCCGCTTAGTGGACGGTACAGAAATATGGGTTTTAAGTTTAATTATGCTTGACTACTTAGCAATATTTCCCTAGAACTAGATATACAAAAGCTAGATATGTCATGGTGACGACTAAGAAACCTCTTGCTTTTGTATGGTTTAGCTAACTAAAAGCGCAACTACAAGAGTTATAGATACAATGAGCAAGGAAACTATGATTTGCATGGGGAAAGGCTTTCCTATCATAGTAGAAGCTGGTTCCTCAACATACATCGGGGGCATAATTGCGAAGTTGTTGAGTAAACCTTGCTCATCTACGGTATAGCTACTTGCAATGGTTATTTTTGGAGTAGTAGGTTCTTCAATTGGCAATGCTTCTGGCAATTCTGTCAATTCAGCAATGAAAGCTTCATCAAGTCCTTCTGGCTCATCAATGACCATCGGTTCTTTGAGATCAATGGTATTCATACTGGTAATACCTCCATGAAGGTTTTGTAACCTATGTTACAATTATACAACGTTTATTCAGTTCCCAAAACTATTCTTAAGCTTGGTAATTGTGCGTTGTAATGCTTTGTAAAAAATCAGCGATCGCCTGATTAAAAGCTTCAGGTTCTACTAAAAAAGCCCAATGATTACCTAAGACTTCACAAATTTGCAAATTGGGAAAATACTTCTGATAGGGGCGTAACTGCCATGCTTGCCGATTCAGTCCTTGCTTGGGTTGCACAAATAAAGTGGGAATATCAATGGACTGAGTTAAGCCTTCAACATCCATGATCTCCTCAAAGATGAAATCGCGAGCCTGACGAGGAAATTTGCTCTGCCATGTACCATCGGGTTTTGCTTCGATGCTGGCTTGGAAAACTGTTTGTTGGAAATCTGACCATCCTTGATATTGCTTGAGGCTCCGCGCAATCTTTTCTACGGTTTCATAATTTGGGAAGGTTTCAACTACCTTGAGAAATGGTAAGACACGGTACATCAATGGGAAGGTCATTCTAATCCAACTCGGAAATCTGCCCATAAAAAAGGGATCGACCAAAATCAGACTGCGAAAGCGATCGCTTTTTTGAGTAGCCCAAATTGCAACAGTTTTGGCACTCCATGAATGGGCAAGCACATGGGCGTTAGTGATGCCTAGATGCGACATTAAGGCTTCTAAATCTGCAATGATACTCGCAAAGGAATAGTCGGTAATGTCTTTGCTGCTCTCACCATGTCCCCGCAGATCAGGAGCAATGATCCGATAGCGATTGCCACCCACATTTTCTAGATGCTTGACTAAACTCGTCCATACCATCGCTGAATCTGCCATGCCATGTATTAGCAATACAGTCTCTGAGCCATTACCGCCCACTAGGTAGGACAGGTCAAGATTTGGTAAATGGAGAGTACGTCTAGTGAGCATAGAATTTTAGAACTTATTCAATGAAGAACCAATTTTTATGAGATGGCAAAGTCGTCCATAAAAATTGGTTCTTTATATTACTGCATGTTGATAATAGGCGGCACAAGCACCTTCCGAAGAAACCATTGGTGCGCCGAGGGGATGCTCAGGGGTACAAGCTTTGCCGAAACTAGGGCATTGATGGGGCTTGCTTGTACCTTGCAAAATTAAACCACTAATGCAGAGCGGAGATTCACAAATTTCTAGGGCATTATCCTCATAATTAAAGCGTTTTTGGGCATCAAAAGCGGCATATTTATCCTTCAATTTAAGTCCACTTTTAGGAATCTCTGCTAAGCCTCGCCATTGTCGATTCGTCGCTTCAAAAACTTCTTGCATCATGGCGATCGCCTGTTGATTTCCTTCTTTTTTGACCGATCGCGCATACTGATTTTCGACTTCCGCTTTACCTGATTCTAACTGCTTGATACATAGATAAATCCCTTGCAAGATATCAATCGGTTCAAAACCTGTAACGATGATTGGAACTTGATATTGCTGGGCGATCGCTTCATATTCGCCATAGCCCATCACCGTGCAAACATGACCTGCTGCCAAAAATCCCTGCATTGTGTGATCGGGATTGCTGAGAATTGCCTCCATTGCGGGTGGCACAAGGACATGGGCGCAGAGAATCGAGAAATTATCTAAACCTAATTGGTGAGCTTGGGCGATCGCAAGGGCAGTAATCGGTGCAGTAGTTTCAAAGCCAACCGCAAAAAATACGATTTGGCGATCGCTATTTTGTTGTGTCAGTTGTTGCGCTATTTTCACCGCATCAAGGGGTGAATAAACCATCCGTACATCTGCCCCTGAAGCCTTTGCACTTAATAAATCGCTGCTACTTCCAGGAACGCGCAACATATCGCCAAAGGAGCATAAAGTGACATTGGATTGTGAGGCGATCGCGATCGCTTGATCGATCAAAGAAATAGGAGTAACACAGACGGGGCAACCGGGACCGTGAATGAGGGTAATTTCTGAGGGAATCAGACGATCAAGACCATGTTTAACAATGGAGTGGGTTTGTCCGCCGCAGATTTCCATCAATGTCCAAGGACGAGTAGTTATGGCGGCGATCGCTGAGGCATATTCATGGGCAAGCTGGCGATCGCGGTATTCGTCAATATATTTCATCGCAGTTGCTCTAAATTTGTTGCAAATCGAGTAATGTTTGTGCGGCTTCGGCGGGATCAACAATGGAAATTGCCACACCTGCATGGATAATCGCATAGTCACCGATTTCTGCTTCTGGTAAATAGGCAAGATTGACCTCTTTCACAACCCCACTAAAACTAACTTTCCCGACTCTCATTAAGTCTTCCCCTTGAATAGAGAGAATTTTTCCAGGTACTGCTAAACACATAATTTTAAGCTCCTTGATTTATAACCATTCAGAAAAGTGTGTCAACACTTTTTTGAATCAAAAAACACATCCACTTAAGAAGTTTCAAAAAACAAAATAGCTATGCCATTTTGTTTTGCGATTGAAGAATTGTGCGCCAATTCAAGGATGAAATGCAACACCTAGAGATCTTTGCATAAAGGGACTCATAAGGATAATCTGATGATAATCACAACAATCAGGATATCCTCATGAGCTTTACTCATCTTAGCATCACAGAAAGAAGTGAACTGTATAAACTGCGAGTAATCGAGCAACTATCGATGACAGAGATTGGTCGTCGGATGAAGCGAAACAAAAGTACGATATCCAGAGAGCTATCGCGGAACACAGATGAGCGCGAGATCGGATATCTGCCAGATACGGCAGTTGCCCTGATGCAGGCAAGACGGAAACAAGCAAAGGTAAGATTCCAGAGCATCAGCGACAAGACGATTGCCGAAGTCAAGCAACGGTTAGAGCAACACCACAGTCCAGAGCAACTGGCAGGGAGGATGGAACGGGAGGGGCTAGGTAAAATCAGCTATGAGACGATTTATCTGATGATCTATGCAAACCATCAAGAGATGGGAATATATCAACAATATCTAAGGCAAAAGCAGAAGCAACGACGGCGCAAAAGTCGCAACCAGAAACGAGGCGGTATCCCTAATCGAGTGGGAATTGAGAAACGTCCGAAGATTGCGGATTTAAAGACAGAGATCGGGCATTGGGAAAGTGATACCGTAATTGGTTGCAACCACACAGGTATCGTAGTTACCCATGTTGATAAAGCATCAAAGTACTTACTTGCTGGACTAGCTAAGAATAAGACAATGGAAGAGATAAATAGAGTGACGCTCAAGCTATTTGAGCCTGTGAAGTCAACGTTCCAAAAGACAATGACCTTTGATAATGGCAGAGAATTCTGTGGACATGAGAAGCTATCTGAAAGGCTGCAAATAGACACTTTCTTTGCAAATCCCTATCATTCATGGGAGCGCGGATTGAATGAACACACGAATGGATTAATTAGAGAGTTCTATCCCAAAAGTACAAACTTCAAAATCGTGAAAGAAGATAACTTTCAGAAAATGGTGAGTTTGATCAACCACAGACCGAGAAAATCTCTTGACTATCGCACTCCTTACGAAGTATTCTTTGCTTCATCAGATACCGTTGCATTTCATCCTTGAATTGGCGGTGTTTTGCACGATTCTTCAATAACTGGTGTTACGTGGAAGTCTTCTAAAGCCCTCACCCCTAGCCCCTCTCCCGCAGGAGAGGGGAACAAGAAAAAAATATGGTTTTGCTCCTCTTCTCCTGCGGGAGAAGGGGTTGGGGGATGAGGGGCGATCCTAGTTCCACGTAATATCAGTTAATAATATATTTCTCGTAATGCTGCCATAATTTGTCCTGCGGCAATTCCTCCATCATTGGGTGGAATATTTTGATGATAATAAACTTGAAATCCTGCTTGCGTTAACTTTTTGATCGCTCTTTCAGTTAAATATCGATTTTGAAAACAGCCTCCTGTTAACATGACTTTTTCTATCTCAATTTGCTTAGCGATCGCTACTATTACTGCAACTAAGGAATTATGGAATTTCGTCGTAATTGTAGCGATCGCAGTTTGATTTTGGATATCTTCTAAGATAGATTGCATCAGGTTTGTCCAGTCAATTTCACCGTCATTCTTAACATCCATCCCATAAAAGTCATCAATCGTCGTATCACAAATTTGCTCTAAGGCGATGGCTGCTTGCCCTTCAAAACTGGTGATTTGATAAATATCCAGCAAAGAGGCAACCGCATCAAACAATCTGCCAATACTTGAAGTTTTGGGGAGATGCTGCGGTTTTGTTAATAAAGTTTTTAAAATTCTCAATTCAGCATTTGTGAATGATTGTAGGGTTGGTAATTGCAAATCCCAAAGGCGATCGCCAAATATTTCCCAGAGCATCCCCAACGCTACCCGACGAGGTTCTTTTGCCGCTTTGTCTCCACCTAGTAAGGGAAACGGTTGTAAATGGGCAATTCTTGCAAATTCTGAATCGGTAATTTTTAGAAACTCGCCACCCCAGATCGTGCCATCGGTTCCATAGCCTGTCCCATCCCAAGCAATTCCCAAGACTGGCGCAACAATCTGATTGTCCACCATACAAGCCAGTGCATGGGCGTAATGGTGCTGCACAGGAACTAAGGGAATCTGCAAAGATTGGGATAACTGCCGCGCATATTGGCTAGAGAGATAATCGGGATGGGCATCACAGGCGATCGCCTCAGGTTGAAATTCATAAATCTCACTCAACCGTTTAATAATCCTCTGGAAATGCTCAAAAGCCTTCGTCGTCTCCAAATCGCCAATATGTTGACTAAGAATAATTGAGTTGTTGATAGATAAGGCGATCGTGTTTTTGAGGTGTCCGCCTAAAGCGAGGATTTTCAGCCCCCTAAATCTCCCAATACTGGGGGACTTTTTATATTCTGTTTCCCCCCAGTATTGGGGGGCTAGGGGGGCTGACATATTGATGGGTGAGGGTGCATAACCTCTCGCTCTCCGCAAAATCACAGGGCGATCGCCAATCACCCTCACCACTGAATCATCCACAGGCTGAGCAATATCGCGATTATGAACTAAAAATAAATCCGCAATATTTCCTAAACTAGCGATCGCCTCTTGATTATCAATACAAATTGGCTCATCGGAAAGGTTGCCACTTGTTGCCACAATGGGGGATTGCAATTCTGTCATTAACAAATGATGAAGCGGTGTATAGGGCAGCATCACCCCGATATAGTCATTGTCAGAAACAAGGGGCTTAAGCCTCTTGTTCACTTTCTGTAAAAGCACGATAGGTGCTTCAGTTGACTTTAATAACTGTGCTTCTAGTGTTGATACTTGGCAATCTTGGTGAATACTTTCCAAATTGGGATACATCAGAGCGAAAGGTTTATGGGGACGATGTTTGCGCGATCGCAGTTTGGCGATCGCCTCTGCATTATCTGCATCCACCACCAACTGAAATCCACCCAAACCTTTAATTGCTAAAATTTTGCCCTCTCTAATTGCTTGGACAGTTGTTAAGAAAGCCTGCTCACCGATGCCTAAGACTTGACCATCACGATCCCAAATCTCTAAATGAGGTCCACACTTCGGACAAGCATTTGGCTGAGCATGGAAGCGCCGATCTAGAGGCTGATCGTATTCAGCTTGGCAATGGTTGCACATTTGGAACCTGTGCATCGTCGTATTGTGGCGATCATATGGCACGGCTTTGATAATGCTGTAGCGAGTTCCGCAGTTAGTACAGTTGGTAAATGGATAGCGATATCGCCGATTTTTCGGGTTAAATATATCTCGTAAACAATCATCACAGGTTGCCAGATCTGGCAGAATTACTGCGGTTTTGATGGATGCATCATCTGTAGATTCATGAATCTCAAAATCCTGATAATGAACAGGTTCGCACCATTCCTGAGTAATTTGCTGAATTTGCGATCGCGCAGGTTTTTCTGATTGCAATCGTTCAACAAATAAATCTAGTTGTTGTTGATCGCCTTCAACTGCGATCGCTACACCCTGAGCATTATTATTCACCCAGCCTTTAAGCTCTAATTCCTTCGCAAGGCGATAGACAAAAGGACGAAATCCAATACCTTGTACTGAGCCAGATATATGCAAATTTAAACATTGCAAATAACCGTTATTAGATCTCATGGTAACTAGGAATTGTGTAAATTAGGAATCTGTACATTCTTACCTTTAGGCAACGCCATAATTGGTATAAGGACGTTTATAAGGTGGATGCAAACCTAAAACAATGTCTGATGCTGGCACTCCTTTTTCGACTAGTTCTTGACCCAGATCGGCTTCCGTCATATTGTGCTGAATCCAGATTTTTCCGTCTTTAATGTCTAAATGGATATAACAGGCATAAACACGATTTAGACCCTGCCAACCAAGATCGAGAATTTGATAGTGATCGTGTTCTGTATCAAAAATGAGTTGACATTCGATGTTTGGCTCGTTAGTGGTGGCATGAGAGATTAGTAATTCACGCACAATTTGGCGATATTTTGCTAGTTTTTCCATTGAATTATCTCCTCTGTATTTGGCTCGTAGGCTATAATTTTTAGGTCATATTGTGAAATCGCAGCTTGAGTAAAACGTTCTTGAAAAAAGGTATCGAAAACATCGATAGGAACAGCCAAATAAATCATCCGATCTGGCTCTGTCATTTGTAAAGCAAGACGATAACTGAGAAACTGACCTAAAGCATTATGAAAATCACTAATATTAGATGGATTGATAAAGCTCTTAACTTCCACGGCTATTTTTTGTCCATCTTTTTCCGCTGCAAATACCTTTTCTGCTCCAAGATCTATCTCTAATTTCACACGATCAATGCGAATAGTTAATGGATCGTTGGTAATTATCCATCCATCTTTGATAAGAGCTTGTTTAACGGCTTGATGGAACAAGTCTTTAGCCATAATGAAGGAAAAGCCAGAAATTTGTAATTATTTAGATTTGATTATACAGCAAGAGATTTTTGTAATGATTGCTCAATAAATTGACACCAATCTTGCATACCTAGTCCTGTTTTCGCTGAAACCTCTAAAATCTTAGCCTGTGGTGCAATTTGGTGAATGTTGTGCAAAGCTAGATCACGATTAAACTCCACAACTTCCGCGAGATCGATTTTACTGATTAGAACAATATCCGCAGTCTTGAACATCACGGGATATTTGAGAGGCTTATCTTCGCCTTCGGTGACAGAAAATACCACCACACGCAAATTCTCTCCGAGGTCGTAAGCTGCAGGACAGACAAGATTGCCAACATTCTCGATCGCTAATAATTGCACACCATCAAGGTGCATTTGCTGCAAAGCTTTAGCAATCATTTCTGCTTCTAGATGACAGACTGAACCTGTAGTAATTTGAATGACTTCTGCACCTGATCGCCTTAATCTTTGAGCATCATTATCTGTTGCCAAATCGCCCACAATGATCGCTGATTTGAGGCGATCGCGTAATTCCGACATTGTGCGTTCTAATAGCGCCGTTTTGCCTGCCCCTGGGGAAGACAGGACATTCAAAACACTGATGCCCTTTGCCATGAAGTAGCCACGATTTCGCTCCGCAAGGCGATCGTTTTGCGACAGAATTGATTGGCTAATGGCAATCGTGCGGCGATCGCTATCTAAAGTGATATGTTCGTGATGATGGTCATGGGGATGCTCATGATCGTGGGGGTGGGGATGATCGCGATCGAGCGAATGAGCGTGGGCATGAATCTTGACCATGCCTTCGGGAATATCACTACAGCCGCAATCTTGACACATATCAGGAAACCTCTAAGGAGATTAATTGCAATTCTCGACCTTGACGAATTTCATGGGTCAGCCTTTCGCAGCGCGGACAAACATAAACCCAATCATAGGGAGTAAATTCTGCATGGCATTGTGGACAGTAACAGATCGCCTTTACCCATTCTATCTCTAATTTAGCATCTGAGGCGATTGTTCCTTCTGTGCAGGAATCAAAGGCAAATTGCAGCGCTTCAGGTACAACACCTGAAATCGCACCTACCCGCAAATTTAGCTGATGGATTTGGTTTGCGCCTTGGGATTCAGCTCGATCGAAAGCAAGATCTAGCATTGATTGGATGATACTAACTTCGTGCATAGGTTTTGAAGGAAATCGACAGCTTGTTCAATACTTTTACGGGTTACGGCAGACACTTGTTCCCCAAATTCCCAATTCACCGCAGGTAGTAATAGCGAGTAGGCTACGGGGACTTCGCCATAAACCTGTTGTGCTAATAGAAGTAGCGATCGCGGATCGGAGAGATGTCCAAGTTCGCCTAAGGTCACAGGATGGAGTTGTTTGGATACATCAATCTTTTGGACTTGGAGAACAGGGCTTGATTTTTTGCGCTTGCTTGATTGCCCATTGCCGCCAACCCAAGCATCAATAAAGATCGCTAACTCAGACTGGGCGATCGGTTCTGCGAGTTCGGGGGTAAGTTGGTGGACGGTTAGCGATCGCACATAGGGTAAGTCCCAGCTAGCCACAATATCAGACACTCGACACCCTGCCCCGTCATCACTTCTGAGGGAATTGCCATAACCAATCACCAGAATTGAGCCAAAATTAGAAGTAGCCAATTTTTTAGTTTCATTATTCAAAGAAGAATATATTTATTCTCTCTTTATAGATCGGCAATCAGTTAGTTTCTTTCAGAGAAATTAATAAACAAATCCAGTATCGAGATTATTTAGTAACACTTAGAAATATCTAGAAACATAAGTTAATCTATATTTGAGTTTGTGGAAGTGCAACCCGAAGGGTTACGCTTCCACAAACTATGAGTGCAAAATGCCAACCTAATTTCTAGGGATACGATATTTCTTGTGCAGTGGGGAATCACTAGGCAATTCAGCGATTAGTTTACATAGATCGTCTAGAAAAAAGTTAAAACTATCGGCGATCGCTCCTGTTACATCAGCTTCTGCATTTGCTCTTATCGATAGATCGCCTCTTGCTACTCCTTCCACATCATCAAGTAATTGCATAAGCTCTCTAGCTAAATTTTCTTGAGCAGTTTCATGAACATTTGTAACTTCTTTCAGATAGCTAATAAGTTGAGAACGGCTCCAGTGACGATACTGAGAATTGTTGCTCAAAAGACTTTGTAATATATCTAAACCATTCGCTAAGCCTTGTCTTAAATATTGAAATATCTTCATACTCGATAACTTCTTTAGCATTACCAAACACTATATAATCTCTATCAGTCATCTTTGTGAAAGAGAAGATAAGAGGCATAAAGATTATGAATGGTAAGCAAACTCTGAGTACTCGCAACATCGCTCTAGTTGGGGCTTATCTGAGTGGGAAAACCACACTTTTAGAAAGTTTTTTATTTGTTACAGGCGCAGTCTCACGTAAGGGAAAGGTAACTGATAAAAATACGGTGGGTGATAGTGCGGTCGAAGCTCGCGATCGCTCTATGAGCGTGGAAGTTAATTGTGCCAGTACCGAATATGAAGGAATTCGCTTTAACTTTCTCGATTGTCCGGGTTCAGTGGAATTTCTGCAAGAGACCTATCATGCTCTAATGGGTGTAGATATGGCGATTGTGGTCTGTGAACCGAATAGCGATCGCGTGAATACCCTCGCGCCCTTACTCAAGTTTTTGGACGATTGGGAAATTCCCCATGTCATTTTTGTGAACAAGATGGATCGCGCTGGCTCTGGCGAAGTTGCCCATGCCCAAGCTTTCCGTACCCTCATGCAATCTCTGAGAACAGTCTCAAATCGTCCGCTAGTCGCGCAGCAATATCCTATCAGCACAGGCTCAGACTTAACAGGCTTTATCGATCTCGTCACCGAGCAAGGCTATCAATATCGTCCTAACTCTGCTCCACAGGCGATCGCTTTATCCGATGAGCTAGCCTCACAGGAAAAAGTGGAACGGGAGGAAATGCTGGAAGCGATCGCTAATTTTGATGATCATCTTCTAGAGGAACTGCTAGAGGAAATTAATCCACCTCAAGAGGAAGTCATCGAAGACATCCAAAAGGAATTGAGCGCTGACCAAATTGTACCTGTCTTCTTTGGAGTTGCCGACCAAGACTATGGTGTGCGTCCCTTGCTCAAGGCGCTACTCAATGAAGCCCCTCAACCTGAAGCCACCATTGCCCATCGTCCACAATTGGCAAATGCGAACCAGTCAGCCGATGCAACCGTTGCTCAAGTTCTCAAAACCTATTACACCCTCCAAGGCGGTAAACTCTCGCTAATACGGTTATGGCTAGGCAAACTCACCGATGGTACTGTGCTGAATGGTATGCGGATTGGCAGTTTATATCGGCTCACGGGTGGACAGCAACAACCGATCTCTGAGGCAGAGGCAGGGGATATTGTAGCGATCGCCAGAATGGAAGGCGTTAAAACAGGTGACACCTTAACCAATGCCCAAACTAGTATTGAAACCTTAGCGATCGCGCCATCCTTAGAGTCAGTATTTGCTTGGGCGATCGCGCCTGAAAAACGTAACGATGAAGTTAAACTCAGTAGCGTTCTCAATAAACTCTGTGAAGAAGACCCTGCGCTACGCTGGGAGCAGCACAATGAAACCCATGAAGTCGTGTTATGGGGACAGGGTGAAATCCATTTGCAAGTAGCACTAGATCGGATGCGCCGTAAGTACAATCTGCCGATGACTAAAAATATTCCACAGGTTCTCTACAAAGAAACGATTCGTAAAGCCACCAATTCTCACGGACGCTATAAGCACCAATCAGGTGGACATGGACAGTTTGGCGATGTCTATTTGAACATTCAACCTCTGACTCGTGGCGAAGGCTTCAAGTTTACCGAAACCATTGTGGGCGGCGTTGTGCCAAAGCAATATATTCCGGGGGTAGAGACGGGTGTGCGCGAATATTTGACTAAAGGAGCCTTAGGATTTCCTGTAGTCGATATAGTCGTCACCCTCACCAATGGTTCCTATCATTCCGTTGATAGTTCTGAACAGGCGTTTAAACAGGCAGCAAGACTAGCGATGCAGGAAGGCATTCCCCAATGCGAACCAGTTTTACTAGAACCGATCAATCTAGTGGAAATTTCGATTCCCAATGAATATACCTCCAGCATTTTGCGCTTGGTCAGTGGTAGACGCGGACAGATTCTCGGCTACGAAGCAAAAGATGGCTGGCAGCGCTGGGATAACGTCTCGGCATATATTCCTGAAGTAGAGATGCAAAGTTTAATCTTAGAACTGCGATCGCTAACGATGGGTGTAGGCTTTTTCAGTAAAACCTTTGATCGCTTGCAAGAAGTTCCTGAGAAGCTAACCAACCAAGTTATTTCATCAGTTCGAGAAACTTAAACTTAGCTCTATTTCAACTGCTGAGTCAGAAAGCTTAGGAGAACAGACAATTTCTTGGAAATCAGTGGTGGGAGAGTTAGTTTAGATGTCCTATGAAGTACAAATATTATCAAAGGTGGCACGACAAATAAAAGCTTTATCGGTTGAATTTCGTTAGGATATAACGCTCGAAATTCAATCAATTATCAGTAGAACTAAGCCCATTTTTAGTCGCTAAGAACTTCCGATGAGACAGACTTAGTAACAACTAGCTGACCATTTTTAATTTTTTCTAGAAACTCATCTAAGTTGTTACAACGCCAATTCAAGGATGAAATGCAACACCTAGAGATCTTTGCATAAAGGGACTCATAAGGATAATCTGATGATAATCACAACAATCAGGATATCCTCATGAGCTTTACTCATCTTAGCATCACAGAAAGAAGTGAACTGTATAAACTGCGAGTAATCGAGCAACTATCGATGACAGAGATTGGTTGTCGGATGAAGCGAAACAAAAGTACGATATCCAGAGAGCTATCGCGGAACACAGATGAGCGCGAGATCGGATATCTGCCAGATACGGCAGTTGCCCTGATGCAGGCAAGACGGAAACAAGCAAAGGTAAGATTCCAGAGCATCAGCGACAAGACGATTGCCGAAGTCAAGCAACGGTTAGAGCAACACCACAGTCCAGAGCAACTGGCAGGGAGGATGGAACGGGAGGGGCTAGGTAAAATCATCCTTGAATTGGCGGTTTTTAGGTTAAATGCTTACTGTATCAACACTTTAAGATTTTCCTAAAGCACTATTTTAGGTGTGTCTATCCACTACGCGATCAGCGATCATACTAAATGCTTTGACGTTGCCATGACAGAAGAAATTTCGCAGTTTTAATGGTACACCAATACTCAACTTTAATATCGTAAGTATTTTCTGGAATATTGAGACAATCATCAGTAGATCCTCCTGGTACTGGATGCCATTTACTGAGAATCAACTTATTATTTAAGTAAACTTTAGCAAAATTAACAGTCTCAATAGAAAAACAGTAGCGCCCAGCAAAATGGCGAGAGCCAAAAACTTCCATTGAGAAAGGAATTGCTCCTTGTGGTAGCATCGATGGTCTGCGATAAATTCCTCCCCAATCTAGAGATAATCGATCACCACGTCTAACCTGATCTCTTACCTCACTACTCTCTAGAAGTGAGCCAAATTTGTCACGGTAATAGTTTGCCCACCATCCACCATTGAGAACAACTGAATCACGATCCTGTGGTTCAAAACTAGGGGATAGTTTCGGAGAAGGACTACTTGATGATGTCTTAGGATTGGGAGCTTTAGGAATAGTTAACTCTGGTGCTGGTTGCTTAGAAGGATCTGGATCTGATGATGGAGAGGGACTTGGCTCAAACTTAGGTGGTGACAGACTGGGAGATATTGTATTTGTTGGTATTGGTGATGGGATGGATGGAGATTCTTTCGGAATAGAAATAATTGGAGAACTATCAGCTTTAGGTTGAAAGGTTCTAGAGTCTGAAGAATTTTCAATAGCAGGAACTTTTAACTGATTAACACTCTGATTTTGAACTGGGGAATCATTAGAAGGGGGTAAACCAATATAGAAAACACTCAGAACTAAAACAAAAGAGGCAAATGCACCTGTTGCCCTAATTTTCATCTTATTCCAAGGCAGTCTTGCTTCTAATCCAAGATTACCTGAAAATAAATATCCTAAAATTCCAGCAAAAGTAGCAGCTAAGACTCTAAACAATTGCTAGAGTCCCATTATCCATTGGACGAGGATTAAGGACGAGGAAACTCAGTGTTACCAAAACCACCAGTGCAAGTGCAAATGAGACTACTCTTTCAGCAGATGAGATGTTGTTAGCTGATTTACTCTTCTTTGGTGTTTTTTGGCTCATCTACCTAACTTTGAATTGGATAGGAAATTGTTGACAATCTGAAGATCCTGAAAATATGGAAACACAGGCTGAAATTCAAAATGGCGTACCTATGCGAGATTGAAAAGAGCTACAGAAAATTTTTAAGCTTTAATATACCCTTCCAACTCTTTCCCAGAAAGAAAATCAAAGAATTTTCAATTTGACACATTCTGTAGCACTAAATTTATATCGATAAAAATTATAGCTAACCTTCAGTTTTCTTGCTACTAAATCTCTGAGTCAAACCTTCACCAACTAGCGATAAACCGATCGCCATAAAAGTAATCGCCAAACCAGGGAAAACCGTTGTCCACCAGATATTTTCACCAGTTGAGAGCGCATCGAGAGCTTGTTTGAGATCGTGACCCCATTCAGGTACATCTTCGGGGATGCCTAAACCTAAAAATCCTAAACCAGCGATCGTCAGAATGGCATCGGCGGCATTGAGGGTGAAAATTGCGGGTAAGCTTTGGATCACATTGGGCGCGAGATATTTCATTAAGATAGTTTTTGTGTCCGCACCGATCGCTTGAGCCGCTTCGATATAAACTTCGGTTTTCGTGCTTACGGTTTGGTTGCGGATTACCCGAAAATATTGGGGGATATAGGCAACGCTGAGGGCGATCGCTGCATTCCAGACACCTGCACCGACCACAAAAGCGATCGTCAGTGAGAGCAATAGACTGGGCAAGGTGTAGAGTGCATCCATGAGAAAGACTAAACCGCGATCGAGCCAGCCGCCCTTGTAGCCGCTTAGCATCCCCAAGGGTACGCCGATCGCTAAGCTAATGATTGTCGAGGCTAGCGTGACTTGCCATGCCACACCTGCGCCAGCGATCGTTCTGGCAAATACATCATGCCCCTGTAAATCTGTCCCGAACCAATGCTGTGCTGAGGGGGCTTCGTGGATCGGATAGCTGAGAAATTCACTCGGATTTAACAGCCCGAAAGCTTGAAGTAGAGGTGAAACGATCGCCATCAGCAAAAAGATAACGCTAATCACGATACCAATAGACATTAACCGTTGCGATACTGACTGCTTAGGCGATTTCATAGAGACAAATTTAAAATAAAAGCTGCATAAAAACCAATTTAGTAGTTTTCGCGCCGTAGGCGCGAAAACTACTAAATTGGTTTTTCCTTGATTTGTACTATACCGCGATCGCTAAATCTAGATAGAATAAGCTTCTGGGATCGTAGGTAAAAATTATGGATGTAATTCCCGCAATTGATATTTTAGATGGACGCTGTGTAAGGCTCTATCAAGGGGATTATCAACAGTCAGAAGTATTTGGTGAAGACCCTGTAGAGGTTGCCCAACGCTGGTACAGTCAAGGCGCTAAGTATTTGCATGTAGTTGATTTAGATGGTGCAAAGGTAGGCAAGCCCCAAAATTTGAAGGTAATTGAGGCGATCGCCCGTTCCATCCCCATGCGTGTACAGATGGGTGGTGGCTTGCGCGATCGCGAAAGTATCCTGTCCGTGCTGCACTCTGGTGTTAGTCGCGTCATTTTAGGCACAGCAGCCGTAGAGAACTCACAACTGATCGCCGATATTTGTGCAGAATTTCCTGAACAAATCATGATTGGTATCGATGCCCGTGATGGCAAAGTTGCTACGCGAGGCTGGCTAGAGACTTCAGAAGTCATGGCGGTGGATTTGGCTAGACGCATGACCTCGATTGGTGTCGCAGGAATTATCTATACCGACATTCATCGTGATGGGACAATGCAAGGACCAAATATCGAGGCTTTACGCCAACTTGCGGAAAATGTTGATGTGCCTGTCATTGCCTCTGGTGGTATCAGTTCGATTACCGATTTGTTAAATCTGCTGTCCTTAGAATCCGTCGGTGTCAAAGGGGCGATCGTGGGTAAGTCAATTTACACAGGCGCAATCCAATTACCTGAAGCAATTAGAGCCGTGGGTAATGGGCGTTGGCAGGATGTAGTCGATGGATCGGCGATCGCTTAAATTAACGTGAGTTCGATACCGCCATTTGTGCGGCGCTTCGCGCCGCACAAATGGCGGAAAATGGGAAAAATCGCTTAGCGATTTTTCCCATTTTCCGCCTTCGTCGAACTGACGTTAAATTACATTCCCAAACAAAAAGTAGAGGTGGTATAAAGTGCCGCCTCTACTTTTTGTTTTTTGTCTTAACGTTTGCATGAGAAAATAGCACAAACATCTCTAGAATTAACTAGATACGAGTATTGCTATGGGCTTTGCTGATTATTCGATCACTGAGATCGCTGAAGACTACAAACTCACTATTGAGGCTGTATTTAAACTTTGCGATCAACTAGGGATCGCTTACCAAGATGCAGAAACCAAACTCGCTTTGGAAGATGCAAAAGCCGTCATCATGGCATCTGAAGCCCAAAATTCTAAAACACCTAAAGATTAACCGTGATTAGTCAATCGCAATAAATCTTTAAAATTAGATTAATTTCTTTTAGATAAACTTAGATTAACTAAATTATCTCCGTAATTATGAACAAAAATGTTTTTAAATATCTAGCTGCGGCGATCGCTTTTGTAATGGTTGCCTTCCAGCTTTTTACCCCCAGTGTCAGCGCTTCCGATATTCCTATCGAATTGCGTACTCTTCCCCTTAACGAAACCACTAATATTGTCCTAACCCCCAAGGATCTTGCTAAGGGCAAAAAATTATTTCAAAATGCTTGTGCTAACTGCCACCTCGGCGGTGCAACCTTTACCAATCCTAACGTTAACCTCTCTCCCGAATCTCTTGCAGGTGCATACCCAGCCCGTAACAACATTCTAGGCTTGGTAGATTTCATGAAGAAACCTACTACCTATGATGGTGTAACTGAAATCTATGATGTTCACCCCAGCCTCAAGAGCACCGATATTTTCCCCACCATGCGTGGTCTTACCGACAATGACCTCAAGCTAATTGCAGGCTATATCCTCTACCAACCTAAAGTCAGAGGTATTGGTTGGGGCGGCGGAAAGATATACTATTAAACGAATAATGTAGCGTACTACTCATACGTTACATTTCGATTCCCCCAAAGCTAATTTCTATAGCTTTCTCTACGTGTTTTAGTCTCATTTAATTCGAGTCGAGTCGAATTTCTGCAACTTCAGTTGAATTTTAGTCGGTAATTAATCATGAATATTTCTGCATTTGCGAAAAAGCTTGGTCTTTTGATCGCCAGCCTCGTTCTTGTTGTTGGTAGCTTCTTCATGTCAGTTTCCTCTGCTTCTGCTGATACCGTCACCGTGAAGATGGGGTCTGATGGTGGTCAGCTCGTATTCGAGCCTAAAGTGGTAACAATTAAAGCTGGTGATACTGTCAAGTGGGTAAATAACAAGGCATTCCCTCACAATATTGTGTTTGATGGTCATGAAGAACTTTCTCACAAGAAGTTGGCTCAAAAGCCTAAGGCTGAGCTAGAGTCCACCTTCAATGAGGTTGGTGAATTCTCTTACTATTGCTCTCCTCACCGTGGTGCTGGTATGCAAGGTAAAGTGATTGTTCAATAACAACTAAGTTATTTCACGAAAAAGAGGTGCAAACATTGTTTGCACCTCTTTTTGTTTGGCTTAATTTTAGCGATCGCTGATATTGGCAATGTGTCCTAAGCCCTATGACCTATGCAAAGAATGCTTCTTTGTGCCAATAAGCAATCACCCACAAATTAATGTTGATCATGGCACGATTTTTAAAAGTCTAAAGGTAAAAGCCTTGCGTAGTAATAGTAAGGCTTTGGGCTTTGAGAGATGGCTTTCTATGCAAACTATCTCTCAAAGCCTGTTTCAAATTATCCCGAACTCGCGTTAAGGAGTTACCATTTTTCGCCATTTGCGCGGCGCGAAGCGCCGCGCAAATGGCTTTATCGAACTCACGTTAAGGAGTTAATGTTGAGAGAACATTTGTGCCTGTGACGGTGACTGTTTGAGATTCCAGATTTGCCACGGCGCGATCGCCTTTGACATTGAGATTTTTATCGGGCTGGCGATAGTTGATATTGCCAGTGGCTGTAATCGTTTTCGTAGGAATTAGCCATTCCACCTTATCGGCATTGACAGTACCCTGTGTCGAACTAAAACTTGCGGAGACTTGTCCTGTGAGATTGATCTGTTCTTTTTCCAGTTGTGCTTCTCCCTTTTCGGCTTTGACAATGATGCCGCGACTTTTGCTAGTTCCTGTAAAGGCTACGGGTAGCGTCACTAGCTTCTTGTCAAGATTCCAGATTGCTTGGGCAGCCTCGATATCTACATCCAATTTGGGATCTTTCGCCTTGATATCGCCTGTAAAAGTGACTTCCTTTTTCTGAATATCCCAACTACCTTTATTAGAAGTTAGTTGCAATTTATCTTTGATCTGAATTACTGAAAGGGGAGACTCTGTAAAAACGCGATCGCCCTTGGCATCCCAAGTAATTTTCTCACTCTTCATTTCCAAAGGTGGCTCAACGGCAGTAACAACCACTTTTTTCTCTAGGCTATAGACATTGGTGCTAGGTTTAGCCGTTAACTCCTTGCCTGTCATGGTTACTTTGTCACTAGGCTTATCGATCTGAATATTGCCTGTCGCCTTCAGCACATCTAGCTCTGACTTCCAGACCATGCGATCAGCTTTCATATTGATCTTTTCTTGGATAGCGATCGCTTTAATATTGCCTTCTAGGGAAATCTCCTTAGAGACCTGATCGATTGTTCCTTTATTGCCCGTTGCCTCCATCAGAGGCTCGCCATTGCGATAGAATTTCCCTTTTACATCTTGGACATCGGCAATTTTGCGATCTTGGCGATAATTTGCTTGTTTAGAAGTTATTTCCCAAAGCAATTTGCCATCTGCATCAAATTCGGTGAGGGTGATATTTTGCAGACTCGATCCTGCTACTTGTGCAGGTTTATTTAAACTGGTGACTTCAGGACGCAAAAATATAAACCATCCAAGCGCAAAACCTGCCACTGTAATTGCAAAGAGGATTAAAAACAGGCGGATGTTGCGGCGGCTAAGTAGTTGCATGATGCTTGTTGATAGGTTTATTAGATTGGCAGTATTTTATATGCCTAGATTTGCAGAGTTAAAAATTTGTTCTGTAGTTAGGTTTAGTTGGGGGAAGGCGATGGAAATTAGGCGATCGCTACCTCTAAATTGTTGTACCTCATATTCGCCATCAACTAGTCGATAAATTGTTAAAGTGGGTTGCTTTGGAAAACCAATATAGCGCCTCCCACCCAAACCTAAATAATCAATAATCCAATATTCAGGAATTTGTAATGCTTCATAGTCACGCAATTTTGTCAAATAATCGTCTTGCCAATTCGTACTGACTACTTCAATTATTAGGCGAACTGTTTCCCCCTTAGTAATAGTAGAACGCTTTTTCCACATCGGTTCTAGCTCTAGTCCTGTTTGATTGAGGACGATTACATCGGGGATATATCCAGATTTATTGGAATCAGATAGTTTGATAAATGCTTGGCGAGGGATAAAGCAATCCATTGAGAGGCGATCGATCTCTATAGCAAGTTTGGATGCTGTAAAGCCACTTACTTGTTCATGGGTTCCCGTTGGCTGCATCTCAACAATTGCTCCATCATATAGTTCATAACGACCATAGCCATCTGGATACCAATCCAGAAACTCTTCAAAGGTTATTATTTTAGATGCAGTTTGAAACATAACAGACTGTCTTTTTGTTGGGGAGAGATGTCTTGCTAATAACGTTATTGTAGGCGATCGCCTAGTTAAAAAATTTGCCGAGTTTCTTTATATTTTGAGAAAATTAATGCCATAAAGATTATGAGAATAAAGCGATATAATCGATCGCAATAACTTTCAAGAATTAGGAAAACTCATGACTGATTTGCCTGAAGATAATCTCGAAATTATTTTGGTGGATTTTAAAGGTGTTGGCGGATCGGTGGGACAGGTTAGATCGATATCGCCTGAAGAGATTAGCAAGCAGTTGGTGGAGCAGTCACAACGGTCTGTGAATGCAGCGATGGGGACAATTCGGTTAATGGCAAATCGCACGATCGCGATGCTTGACACGATGGCAAATAAGCCGTCACAGGTGGAGGTGGAGTTTGGGATTAAGTTGGATGCTAAGGCGGGTGCTTTGTTAGCGAGTGCTGGCGCTGAGGGTAGCCTCAAGGTGAAGCTGGTCTGGAATAGAGATAAAGAATAAAGATTTGCCCTCATCCCCCAACCCCTTCTCCCGCAGGAGAAGGGGAGAAACCCAAACTAATTTTCTTGTTCTGCTCTCCTGTGGGCTACCTTGTACACACAATTCTTAAAAACCCCCTTTAATTCCCCCTTGCAAAGGGGGAAGACTAGAAATCTTGTTCCCTCCCCTTTGCAAGGGGAGGGCTAGGGAGGGGTTATTGATGAGATCTTAGAATGATCTTGGGGATTAGAAACTTCTACATAAGTTGAATAAATAGGATATTCAATACAAATGGCAAACGTTCGCATCCAAAATCCCCGCGAGTTTACGCTGCAAATTCATCGCTCTGTGAGTGATGGAGAGATTGTTGGCACTGGGTTTGTTATTTCTGAAAATGGCTTGGCGGTGACTTGCGTTCATGTGGTGAAGGCGGTGACTGAGAGCGTTTGTCAAGGTGTAGAACTAGGTGTGTACTTCGCGCTATCACGTCAAAAATGGCTGGCAAGGGTGATTGGCTGCTTTGAGGATTGCGATGATGATGTGGTGTTATTGCAATTGGGCGATGAGAATAAGCCATTTTTCTTGCCAGACAAGATGCAACCTGCACGACTTGATGGCGCGGATGATTCGATAGGAAATCGCTTTCGGAGTTATGGCTATCGTCCGTTAGAGAAATATTCAGGCGGCTTGGCAGAGGGCAAAATTTTAGGGGATGTGGAACCGCCGAATGGTTATGTTTTACGATGCGATCCGATTCAGTTGGAGTCGAGCCAGATCAATAGTGGGATGAGTGGTGCGGCGGTGCTGGATTTGGAGCGCGATCGCGTGGTGGGGATTATCTCAGAAACTTGGTTTCCTGATGCGACGGGGAAGGATCGGGATACGGCTTGGGCGGTGAATGTGCGGGTGTTGGCTTTGCCACCGATCGCCTTGTCGATGAGTAATGAGGATGGGGTAACGGAGGCGGATACAGTGCCAATGACTACAGCACCAATGACGGATAATATTGCCATGCCTAAGCTCAAGGAAAAACTGGTAAATGCGCCGCCGATCTTGGATGAATGGGTCGGACGGGTGGAATTGTTGCAAGCTTTGGATGAGGATTGGGGCGATCCAGCGCGGCGGATTGTGGAATTGATTGGGTTTGGGGGTGAGGGTAAGAGTAGTGTGGCACGGCGGTGGGTTGAAAATGTGTTGTCATCGAATAACAAACCGCAAGCAGTTTTCTGGTGGGGATTTTATGAGAATGGTGGTATTGATGAGTTTTTTGAGGCGTTGGCTGAGTTTCTGGTTGGCGATTTGATTGACATTAGCGAATACAAGTCAGCGAGTGAAAAGATTCGGTTGATTAATTCGGTTTTACGGAAGGGTGGGCGCTATCTGTTTGTATTGGATGGGTTGGAGGTGTTGCAGCATGAGAGCGGCGATGATTATGGTTTGCTCAAAAGTCCCGATCTGCGGGAGTGGTTGCGAACTTTGGCTAAGGGAGAGAATGAGGCGTTTTGTGTGGTGACGAGTCGTGCGCCGTTGTTCGATCTGATCGATCTGACGACGTTTGTGCATCGGGATGTGGAACGGTTGACGGATGGGGAGGGGTGTGAGTTGTTGCAAAAGTTGGGTGTGCGGGGTGAGGCGGCGGTGCTAAGGCGGGTGGTGCGCGATTGGGATGGTTATGCGTTGGTGTTGAGTTTGTTGGGAACTTATCTGGTGGAGAGGTTTGCGGGGGATGTGCGAGCCATTAGAGAGATTGCGGTTCCGTTGGCGCGGGAGGGGCGGTATGACCGCGTGCGGCGAGTGTTGCGGCGCTATGATGAGCATTTGTCTGAAGCGGAACGGGAGGTGATGGAATGTTTTAGTGCGTTCCGTTTGCCAGTGAAGGAGGCAGCATTGTCGGTTTTAGGGGGGGCAAATGGAATTTTAAATCAGTTAGTGAACTATCGGATGTTGCGCTACGATAACCGATTGCAGCACTATACGACGCATCCGTTGATTAGGGCGCATTATTTAGAGCGGCTGAAAGAGAAGCCGATTGAGGTAGTGCAGGCATTCCATAATCGAATTAAGAAATGGTATCTCGACATTGCGGGAGAAATGCCTGAAGTGCCAACACTCGATCAACTTGCACCGTTGATTGAAGCGGTACATCATGCTTGTCAGGTGGGTGAGTATGATGAGGCTTACTATGATATTTATTGGGAGCGGATCGATCAGAAGACTAGCTCTGTCCTTGCCCATAAACTCAGTGCTTATGAAACTTATCTTGCTCTCATGCAAGAGTTTTTTCCACAGGGCGACACATTCCAAGATCCGCAGGTAAGTCAACCGAGTATTAAAGCCTTTATCCTGAATGCGATCGCCCTCTGCCTCATGAGCTTGGGACGCTTGCGAGAAGCAACTCCTTTTTACGAGCGGAAGTTACCTCTTAATTTCGCTCAATCAGATTGGAAAAATGCCAGTATGGGATATCAAAACCTAGCAGGTTTGTATACCTATCTCGGCGGTTTGACGGCAATTGCTGAGTCAGCGCGTGAGGCGATCGTCCTAAGCGATCGCGCCGAGAATAAAGATTACAAAAGCCATTCACTCGCCTATCTCGCTTATGCAGCATTTTTGCAAGGAGATGGAACTACCGCAGGTGAGTCATTCCAGCAAGCCGAGGCATTAGATTATGAGATCTATCCGTCCAAACAATATCTGTACAGCTTGTGGGGAATTCAACACGCGGAATACTTGTTAAGGTATGGTGAAGCGGACTATGCGCGGCGAGTCACAGAGGCAAATCTCGAAATTTGCAAGCAAAATAACTGGTTAGACAAGATCAGCCAATCGCATCGAGTTCTCGGCGATCTTGGCATCGATCCTCAAGTTCATTATGCCGAAGCCCTCAAAATTGCCCGCAGTATTTCCTTGCGTGCCGTTCTCATTGAAGCCTTGCTAGGTTATGGTCGCTGGTTGGTGGGTCTAGGGCTAATTCCAATTTCGCAAGATGTGTTGCAAGCAATTCTCCATTCCCAAACAGAGCAATGCTATATGCTTTCCCTCCGCACCAATGAGAATCCTAGAAATGAGAACGATCTGGTACTAGCACGACAATATCTCGACGAAGCCCTGACCTATGCCACTACTAGCGGTTATCGCATTTATGAAGCAAATCTTCGCATTGCCCTAGCATGGCTCCATTGGCGCGAAGGCGATCGCATTACCGCCAGACGTGAAGCCGACAGAGCCAAACGCGCCAGCGACGAGATGGGATATTTTTGGGGGAGGGTTGATAGTGCGGCTTTGATTACGAGAATTGATTAATTACGAATTACGAATTACGAATTACGAGTTAGAATTTCATGATTCGTAGCTGATGTTATGTGGAAAGATTTGGCTAGATACACGAATCTATAGGGTTACAGGTAATCAACACTTTAAAGTCCGCGATTTTTTGTCTTCAAGACTTCCATGTAAAATTAGTAATTGACTCAAACATTTCCTGTCTGATTTGCAATAAATCTACAAATTGTTTAATGGATTTGTGTAATGTTGTTTGCGTATATTCCAATTCCCTCAGTTCTCTTTTATTTTCAGAATCTAGAGTAAGATTCTGTAACCCTTGAATAACATCAAGTGCTTGATCCTTAGCCGAAAGAATCAGCGATGGAGCTATATATTTCGCTGCATCACGAATAAATTCACTGATATTCCAATAGTTACTTATTAATTGAGAAGTGGTGATAAATCGATCCAGAGTGGTGATAATTACTTCAAGAACGATCGCACTTAATTCTTCATTCCAGATTGCTTTATTCCTAAAGAGAAGTGACTTAAAAAGATTACTAAAGGCTAAATCAGAGTTTTTGAGCAAGTGGATCGCTGCGTCTTGTTGTTGAGAATCTAAAATAAGACTATCGACCAAAGGCTGACCAGCAATGCGATTAACCTCCTCCTCTTGGCTAAACTCAACCAAGGCTTGCAGCCAAACTAAATTCCCTGTTTTCTGAGCCGCCGCAATCCATCCTTGCAGGATTAAGCGATCGCTTTGGGAATGATTAGCCGTCTTCACTAAATCCTCAATAGACATCGTCAAATGCTGATTCCAGAAAGATAACGGCGTTGATGTCAGCATCTTTAATAACCACGAAGCGCGATCGCCTACTTGACTATCATTACTTTTCGCCTCAATCCCATCCCTCAGCATCTCAGGCGTATGCACTTCAGGCAAATCAACCGTAAAATACTGCTGATTCCCTTCATGCTGCAATTTGATTAAATCCTGAACTCTAGCGATCGCTCTTTGGCAAAATCTTGACTCAGGCAAACAAGTCAGCAAATCAACGGTAACGCGCCGCACTTCCTTACTGCGATCATCAAGCAATTCTTCTAGAAAAGGCTCATCCGCCATGCTTAAACCAGTTCCCAGAACTTCCAAAAAGGCAGTGCGATCGCTAGCACTTTCCTGCTTCCATGTTGACTCTAGCAGTTGCCTTGCTTGGTCAGGTTCTTGACGACGCAATTTCGTCAGCCACATTAACCGCGCCGCCTTGCTACCCGTTTCCCATACCGTTTCATCCTCACTCGCTACATAGTTCCATTCAGGATTTTGCGCCGCTAACCATTGTCCCCGTTTACCCAATACCTGAGAGATCGCCTCTCGCAGATCCGACTGCCTCTTACCTAAGTCCAGTAAGCTCGGCAAGCTAGTTTCATGAACCCTTTGACCAAGATCAGCTAGGCGCTCGAGCAGTTCGGGCAGTAATTGCTGATGTTCACCATTGAGCATCAAGGATAGATAGTAACCAGTGCGATCGCTACAACAGGGTAAATCCTCTAATTCGCAAGGTTCAGGAATTGGTAATTGGTGATTGGTGATGGGTAATTGTCCTGCTTGTTGGTACATCGTGGCGATCGCCACAGTGCTCAGCAAAGCTGCCTCTTGATTGGTAGCATCAACATTCGCTAGTAGCTGCCCCAGATTGCCATCGGTACTAATGGGAGTAAAGGGCTGTCTCTGGGTTCCTATGAGGGCAGTTGCCGTAATAGTTTGCAATAGTGAAGATTCAAGCGACATAAAACTTCTCTCCTACCCAAATACTCAAGGGATAAAAATCATTGCTATTCCATTCGCCAAAGATGGTTACAGGATGTCCACCACTTAGGGCTAAGATCGTCCAGCCACGCTCAAACCGTGCTGATATGGGTAACAGATTAGCAGCGCGATCGCGGATAAACCATTTGCCCTCGTTATGGATGGGGATAACCTGTTGAAGGGTGAGGGGAAAGCGCTCTAACCAAGGATTTTTCACTAGGGCGCTACTATAAGAGGCGATCGCTAAATCAATGGTTGCATAGCCAACTAGATCTGCGGTGGATACTAGCAATTGTGGATTCTGTCTGGTTTTAATGATGGCGCGAAGTGGATAGCCACTCTCAAAAAAGGCTAGTTCCGCATCTAGATAATTGCCTAATAGAAAATTTGTCTCAAAGGCTTGAGTACCGTGGGCAAATTGGAGAAATAGGGCATAACGATGGCTCTGTTTCCCCCATAGCCAAGTCCGACTCACCCGCAAACGATCTTCTATCTCCATTTGTTGCCCGATGACTAACCAGAGATCCTGTTGGAGATTTTTCGATGTAGATGGCTCCTGCTCTAAGTTAGCCAGTAGTTCTGACTGACTCTGTGTCCAACCAATCTGATTACGAATATCCGCTTGAATGGGTAAGGGAAGAGATTCTAAACGGTGAAATCCTTCTAAAAGTAAATGTAATTTGCCTAATTTGGCTAACAGTCTCGACTCCCAACCCCTGCCAGAAGCAATGATACTGGGAATATCTCGTAGCTGTCTCGCTAAACTGGGGGCTTGAGCATCAACCATTCGCGCCGCAGGTTGCTCCCAAAACTGGTACGACTCAGTACGAACTGCGGTTAATCCCTGACGGATTAAATCATTGAGCCAAATTTGTAAATCCTGCACTCCTGTCTTAACTTTGTTGAATCTAGCCTTGACACGTTTTGCTTGAGCCTCTGGATCAACCACTTTTTCAGGTTCGCTAGTTTTTTGCTTTTGTTTTTCTTCCCGCTTAGCGCGAGAGGTAATCCAATCAGAAACCCAATCTGGTGGCGTTCCATTAGTTAGAGAGGTAGGATGACTCACCAGTAATAAAAACAAGCCTAGTCCATGCTTACAGGGAAACTTACGACTGGGGCAACTACAGCGAAAGGCTGGTTCCGATAAATCGATTTGAGTGCGGTATGGGGCTTTGCCGCTACCTTGACATTCTCCCCAAATTATCTGTTGTTCTTGTCCTAGTCCATTCCATTTACTTAATGTTGCTAGACTTTTACCATTTTTGGCAGAGGCGGCATCAGGTGCTAATAGCAACACCTTCTCAGATGTCCAAGAGATACTTTCTACTGCTGGAGAATCTTGATTTTGCATGGACTAATATCCCTTTACGCTTTACTAAGCAACTGTTCTATCAAGGTAGTTAGCTGTTTTAACCTAATTGGTTTACTGAGATAGTCATTAGCTCCTGCGGCTAAACATTTTTCGCGATCGCCTGTCATCGCTAGAGCCGTGAGGGCAATGATTGGCATAGTAAACTGCTTGCTGCGAATGCGTTTAATTGCCTCAAAACCATCAATTACTGGCATTTGAATATCCATCAGCACGAGATCAGGTTGCTCAATTTGTACCAGATCAATTGCTGCCTGTCCATCCTTCGCGACAATGATGCGGTAGCCCTTAGCAACTAAATAGTTAACTAGAGTAACGATATTTGCTTCATTATCTTCTGCGAGTAAAATTACAGGAGAGGGCGATGTATCATCACTCTTGCCAATAACCTTATCTGATGATGATACCTTTGATGATTTTTTAGGAAGCGGCGTAGCTCTTTCGTTATAGGGAAGTTTGATTTCAAAGCAACTGCCAACACCAACTTGACTAGTAGCAGAAACATATCCACCATGTAGCTCAACGATCCGTTTGACTAGAGCTAATCCTAAGCCCGTACCCTCATATTGGCGGTTGAGAGCGCTATCAACTTGGATAAAGGGCTGAAACAGCATTTTGAGAGCCTCAGATTCAATGCCAATACCCGTATCAATTACCGCAAGTCTAACCCAGTGAGTGACAGAATTTGCGATCGCGCTTGGTGATTGTTCTGGTATTGCCTCTTGTAAAGTCACTTCTAGGGTAACAGAACCTCCATCTGATGTAAATTTCACAGCATTGTTCAAAAGATTGATCAATACTTGGCGGATACGTCGTTCATCGATTGCGATTTCGGGCAGAGCCTTGGCACACTTAACTTGCAATTGCACATTTTTTTGCATTGCCTGTTGTTTGACAAACATTACACTGGCTTGGCTCAGCCGTTCAAGATGGGTAGGATGGCATTCTAATTGCAATTTACCCGCTTCAATTTTGGCAAGATCAAGAATGTCATTAATTAGATCTAGTAAATGGCTGCCACTACTAGCTACGATCTTCAACATTTTCTCTTGCTGGGCATTAAGCCTCCCAAAGGTTCCTTCTTGCAAACCTTCTGTAATCCCTAGAATCGCATTGAGTGGTGTGCGAAGTTCATGACTCATATTAGCGAGAAATTCATCTTTAAGGCGGGTAACCCGTTCAAGCTGTTCATTAGATATTGCCAGCTTTTGATTCATCTCAAGGAGTAATTGCTGGGCTTTGTGGCTTTCAGTAATATCTTCCCCTAGTCCCTCAATAGCAAGTAGATTGCCTTCACTATCTCTAATAGGATGCGCTGAGACCCTAAGTGTGCGTTCTGTCCCATCGGGATGGGTAAATCGGAGATCCAATTGATGGAAATCGATCGTGCCTGTCGCCATTTGCTGCACAATGTCAAATGACTTTTGCAGATCCTCCAAATGCCATTTAGCGATTTCCACCCAACACTTGCCGAGGGCATCTTCGCTTTTAAGCCCCAATATTGGAGCACTCCCAGCACTAATATAGTTCAGGATGCCCTCAGTACCAGAATGGCTAAAAAAGATGAATTGATCACCGATATCAGTCACTAGTCGTTGGAATTGATCACGACTTTGCTGCAATTGCTGCTCAATTTGTTTGCGGCGCGTAATATCTTGAAAAGTCCCCAATACGCCAATGATATTACCTTCCAAATCTTGCAGTGGCACTTTATTGGTTTCCAGCCAACGCGCCTCCCCCGTTGGCATCGTGAGCTTTTCTTCGATAAAATATTTGGGGATGCGAGATTGCATGACTTGGTGATCATCGGCTCGAAAACTTCTGACTTGATCTAAGGTATAGGGAAAATCAAAGTCATTTTTTCCCACAATTTCTGAAGTAGATGAGAATCCCGTAGTTTTCAAAAATATTTCATTACAACCAAGATATACAGAATTCAAGTCTTTCCAGAATACGGCAAGGGGAAAACTATCTAAAACAGTTTGGATAAATTGTTGAGATTCTCTGAGGGCATTTTCTGATTTCTTGAGATCGCTAATATCCACGATCACAGCGACACAATCTTGAGCAGAGATCATCGTAGCTCCCACTAGCACATAAACATAATGACCATCTTTGTGATAGTAGGCTTTTTCCCAAGGAGCAATTGATTCATGGGTCGATAGATGGGCGATCGCGGCAAGATCCTGCGACACATATTCGGGGGGAGTCATCTGTTTCCAATTAATTTGCCCAGACTCCAGTTCCTCTCTGGTATAGCCAAGCATTTCCAAAAAGCGATCGTTTGCCTGATTAATCTGACCACTAAAGTCCGTAAATATCTTCCCCACTACACTAGATTCAAACACGCGACGGAAGCGGTGTTCACTTTCTTTGAGAGCAGCTTCGGCAAGTTGGCGATCGAATGCGATCGCTTTCTGCTCGGTAATATCTCTAGCAATTCCGACAAAGCCAATCACTTGATCATTAGTATCTTTGAGAGGTTTGATCGATATGATCGAGGGAAACCGCGAACCATCTTTGCGAATACTGATCCATTCCTCTTCCCGCTCTGCACCTTTTCCCGTCATCGCCCCTAACATTTCACTATCAGTAATCTCTACGCCCAATTCCTGAGAGGTGTCCGATGCCCGATCGCTTAATTCCTGACGATCATGCAGAGATAAAATGTTGGCAATATCAATCAGTTCGCTCGCCTGATAACCAGACATCCTTTCTGCACCTGCATTAAAGGTTTTCACAATGCCATTTAAGTCAGTGGAAACAATTGCGTAATCTGTACTATTGAGAATTGCCTGTTGCAAACTGTTGACTTGCAATAGTTCTTGGGTTTGCGCTTGTACTTTTGCCTCTAGCTCTTGGTTGAGTTCCTGAAGTTGTTGATAGGCATTGGATTGCTGAATGGCGATCGCTAATTGTACTGAGATATTCCGCAAGAGGCTAATATCACTGGTTTGCCATTGACGAAACTCTTGGCATTGATGTCCGATTAGCAGTCCCCATAACTGCCCCGACACCCGAATCGGAACCACCAGATTTGCCTTGACTTGATATTGCTCTAGTAACCGCACATGACAATCGGCATAGCCTGCGGTGTAGATATTATTCAGAAATATCGGTTGATCATCACTGTACAGATTCGTCGTTTGCTCTTGAAAGCAAGAATCTTGGATATGGTTGCCGAGGGATAATGACAATCCCTGTGCTACCGACTCCGCAATAATGATCCCACTCCAATCGGGTTGAAATTGATACACCAATACGCGATCACATTGCAAGAAATCACGTACCTCACTCACACAAATATCTAAAATCTCTTGTAGATCTAGAGACACCCGAATGCGATCGGCGATTTCTGCCACGAGCCTTTCCCGTTCTGCTGCAATCCTTAAAGAAGCTGTTCTTTCCTCTACCAGTCTCTCTAATTCAGCAGTACGACTTGCCAAAATATCCGCCTTCTCTGCCTCCAATTGGAGTACTCTCGCCTCGAGCATCTCCGCCAAACTATAGACTTCTAGTGGATTGAAAACCTTTAAGACATTACTTTGAGTCACAAGTCCTAACAGTTCCCCCTGTGTCCCCGTCACCACCAACCGCCGAATTAATTTTTGTTCCATTCGCTGCTGCACTGCCCAAAGAGAATCATCAGGCTGAACCGTAAAGACAGGTCGGCTCATTCTCGTATTTGCTAGTTGCTGTTTGAGATTAATCCCCTCAGACTGCAACTGCACCAGATCCCTCTCAGTCAAAATTCCCACAGGTTTAAGTAAGGATGTCTGCGTTGGCAAGGGTTCGACAATAACCACACAACTTACCTGATGTTCCGTCATTTGCTGTGCGATTTCCCACATCGAAGCCTGAGGGCTAGCACAAACAACATGACTAGTCATCACCTCCGACACAAGTCGAAATCGCAATAGCTCAAAGGGACGAAAGACTTGTCGGAGGCTCTCATGGGTGAGCAGTCCTACTAAATGATCTTGCTCATCGACGATGGGTAGATGCCGAATGTGGTGTTGCTGAAAGATGTTAATTGCCGATAATACTTCAGAGAAATCAGACTCGCGCAAGGTAATGACAGGGTGCGTCATGACATCGCTGACAGTCAACCGACCAATGGGAAGTGACTGAGTAATTAGACGCACGACATCGCGTTCTGTCAATATACCGATGACCTGATGCTCTTCAACAATCAGTACACAACTGATCCCCATCCGATGAAAATTGTTATGAGTATCATAATCAACAGAACATTGCGATCGCCCAGTCACATAATCAACAGAACATTGCGATCGCCCAGCCACCATTTGTGCGATCGCTTCAGCAACCGTTGCTTTGAGATCAACCATTAAAGGATTACGAATAATGGCTGACTTCAATTCGGAAATTTTGAGCCTAGCTATGTCCAATAATGTCCACCCTTAGATAAGAAAATCTATAAAGCAATATGTACAGTTAATACTTACTACTCCCACCTCACAAATCATTATAGACATGATAACCATCAAAACTTAATCCTATATTTAAATCATCAGTCTAAAAAATAAGGCAGTAAAATCAATCATTAATAACAGCTAATCATTAATAACAAATGTGTCAAATTGTTCAATAGCGATCGCCCCAATAGGGGCTAGGGACTAAGAGCGTGTTTGAGAAGTATCCTTATCCTATTTAGCATAAATTTCTACTTTTACTCCCCTTAATCCCACCTTACAAAGGAGGAAACTCAAATCCTCCCCCTGCTTTGTAATGGGGAGTTAGAGGGGGTAACAACTTCTCAAACATTCTCTAAATGCTAAACCGTGATTGGGAAGAATCAATATTTAACGTCAGTTCAACTAAGGCAGAAAATGGTAAAAATCGCTTAGCGATTTTTACCATTTTCTGCCATTTGTTCGGCGCGAAGCACCGCACAAATGGGGTTATCTATTAGAAGTAAAGTACTACGTTCCAAAAGTTCAAGAATCCCTCAACATTTGCGCAGCTATTCCCAAGCAGATTATTTTGAGAAGGAGTGTACTGCATATAAGTTTGTAATCCGCCCATCCTATTTAGCATTACCAATTCATATTTCTCATTAGGGTTCTGCAAAAGAGCCAAATTTTTTGTGGCGAGGCTTCACCTCGCCACAAAAAATCGGTTCTTTATTTTCCTGCATATCCCTTGCTAATTATTTCCCCTCTAACCCTTATACCCAAATATACAGTTATAAAATTTATAAAACCAAGCATTAATACCTAAGGAAAGCTACTGATGTCATCAGTTCCCATAAACCTATCCCTTGATTTTTATAGTGATTCCTATCGCGATAGTTTCAGTCGTATCAATGGCATTGTGATTGAAGGAGAACAGGAAGCCTATGATAATTTTCTCTGCTTAGCACAACTTCTCCCAGAACATACAGAAGAATTAATCCATTTAGGAAGAATGGAATTTCGTCATCGCAAAAGCTTTGAAGCCTGTGGCAAAAATCTTAAAGTACATCCCGATCTCAAATTTGCCGAAGAATTCTTTGCAGATTTGCGTCAAGTCTTTCAAATTGCTGCTAACAATCAACAAATTGCCACTTGTCTATTGATTCAGTCTTTAGTGATTGAATGTTTTGCGATCGCAGCCTATAACAACTACATTCCTGTTGCTGATAATTTTGCGCGTAAAATCACTGAATCTGTAGTTGCTGATGAATATCTTCATCTTGATTTTGGTGCAGCATGGCTCAAGGAAAATTTTACAACTTTCAAAGCGGAAATAGAATCTGCTAACCATCAAGTTTTACCAATTATCTGGAGAATGCTCAATCAAGTGGAAGTTGATGCGATGACAATTGGGATGAATAAGCAATTGCTAATTGAAGATTTTATTATTCGCTATGGTGAATCCCTCAGCCAAATTGGATTCAGTACCCGTGAAATCATGCGATTAACTAGTCAGGGTCTAGGGATTGGCTAGAAAAGGTTAAATAGATAGTGAATACTTTCTATCTTTAGTAATTTTGCCTATTTTAAATATCTTATTTAAATAGATCATAGTAATTCTAAATGGTGTATGAAGGCTCATCCCTAAAAGCTGTGCTTTCATACAATCAAAAATCTATTAAATAGTTAATGACTGCTATATAGACAAATAGATAAATTCTTGAGAAAATATTAATCTTTGATTCGTTTATATAAAAAATTCAGGGATTTATCCCGCTTAATTCGCGTTTATTAATTAGCATATATCTATGTATATCACTAGAATAAAGGTGATATATTGATTCCTATCCACTCTAGATCAATAGATTATAGGGGAATTTAATCTAATGAATCTAGAGAAGCTCAGTAAGTCAGCATATGGCAATGCTACTATTTCCAAAATTTTTAATTATCCTTAATTTAATTGCTTTAAGAATCAATTTAAAGTTAATCAAAGAGACTAACTCACAATTATATCTTAATAATTTTATTGGGCTTACAGATTTTGCTATATTACCTTAGCATCTCATGAATCATGAGGTTTATGTTGCATTCAAACCTGATAAAACAAATCCATATCTCAATGAAACGTTAACCACTATAAATTTGAGATATTCAACTAATTAAATTTTCCTGATGATATAAATTCGACCTGGTTTGGGAAACATATTCTTAATTGTCTTGGGGAATAAGTACTCCTGAAAGTTTACCTAAAAATCACATAGTTATCCAATTTCCACCTTAGCCAAACATCCTTGAAAATGATTTATCCAAGCAAAAGATTTCAGAAAAGCGATCGCATCAAAACGTTAAAGCCTAGTCCCTTTCTTCTACGCTTTTTAGCAGCACTCTCCATCGGGGGCGGTGGAGCATGGCAATTATTTCCCCTAATAGCATCAGCTCAGACTGTTCCGTTAACACCTGCTGGTACAGCAATCAACAATACCGCCACAGGTACTTATGTAGACCCAAATACAGGTGAAACCTTTAACACCACTTCCAATACCGTCACGGCAACTGTTGCCGAGGTGGCAGGTGTCGCGGCTGTTCCCTCTGGAATCATTGATGTTAACGGGGGTAGTGTTACCACCAATGATCAACTGCTCTTCACTTTTTTAGTTACTAATGTAGGTAATGAAGTCTCAGCGCTACATATTCCATCCACTGTAACTCCTGTAGGTGCGACTCTTGGAAGCGCTCAAGTGCTTAATGGGGTCACACTGGCTGCTGGTGTTTATGTTACGGAAATTAACGGGGTTATTTTAGCAAGACCTGTAATTCTTCCTGCTAGTGGCAATACAGATGACGCTACCTTTATAGCTGCGATTAACAATGCTGCTGGCGGTAACTATACAGCTCTAAATGGCGGTACACCTTTTAATGGCAGCATCAACGCCAATTCTGGTATTAAAGTAATCGTACCTGCGACCGTTACAGCAACCGTAGCAGGCAATCCCATATCAGTCACCTTAGGCGATACAGGAGCTAACAACAACAATGCTGGCACTCAAAACCAACCTGACAGTGGATTAGAACCCCCAGCCGTTGGTACTGATCCCATATCCGCCGCATCTGAAATTTATACAATCAATTTTGCGGGCGCTCCCCCAGCGAATGGAGTCCGTGAATCTAGTGCCTTCCAGACCGTACCTTTAGCTACCCAAATCAACAGCCTTGCGCTAGCGACAATTCTCAAAACCCGCATAGCCTATAATGCGAATAGTGCAGCAACTTTCACTGATGACACCCTCACCTATCGTTTAGATTTGCGGGTGGAGTCAGCAGCACCTACTGGTAGCACTGGTATTGTTCCTGCGCCCTTGCTAGGCACTAGCATCAGAGTTGATGGCGCTTCTCCCGTAACTAAGGTGTTGATTTCTGATGCAATTCCTACCAATACCACTATAGATCTTACCGCCCTTCCTCCAGCTACAGTCACAATCAATGGTGTGGTTTGGACAAGGGTTTATACAGCTCAACCCGTAGCTACTGGTCCCTTAGCTGCTACACAGGATTGGTTAACTACTGCACCCACGGCTGGGACAACGCGCATTGGTTATATTGCCGATGGTCCACTGGCTTCTGGATACTCCACAGTCCTTGATCCGAATGGTTTCCGTGTCCAAGTTGTTACAACTGGTTTAACAGTAGTAAACAGTGCCGTTACGATCGCTAACGTTGCCCAAGTATTTGGTCAAACCACAGCAGGACCTATCAGCCCTACGAATCCACTGGTTTATGATGAATCTGGAGACCAAAACCCTAATAACTTTGAGAATGGCTCCCCATCATTACCACCAATTACGACCTCTAACACCTCGCCAAGTGGGGTAGCAGATCCTAATGCTGATGGTACTGATAGCAATAATGGTGGTAACAACAACCAAGGTACTGGACCTGGTGGTGAAGACAACGTTTTCACCATTAATCCTCCTGGTTCCATTTTAAATGGACCTCAAGGACAACCTGGAGCGATCGGCCCCAACGGAACTAACCAAACTGATTTTGCGAACAAGTCGGCACCTATTGCTGCTGGTCTGAAAACTGGAGATCCTGTCAATCCTGCACCCGTCACTTTCACCAACACGGTTCAGAACCCTTCTAGTAATACCAATCAGTTAGACAATGTGACCTTGGAACCAATATCTGCAACCTTGGCAGCAGCAGCTACTGGTACGGCGATCGCCAACTATGACTTAAGCAATCTCCCCCTTACCAATGCACCATTACCAGATGGCACAACAGTCTTGATCGCCTATGGCAATCGAGCCGCTTTGTACACCCTGACTGGCGGAAACTTTGTCCTGACTTCTAGCTCAGCTGCAACTGTTAGTGTTAGCGGTACAACGGTCACAATTACACCCGGTGCTAACGAGACAACTCCTGCGCCAATCATTATTCCTACCGTTGCCATCGGTCAGTCTTTAGACTATTACGTTCAGGTTGATCTACCTGCAACTGCCGTAGTAACTAAAGGTTATTCTGTACCGATCGTTGCCTACGTCAACAGTAATACGGCAGATGGTTCTACCTTCAAAACGACTGGTACACAATTGGGACAAGATAATCCCTTCAATATCGAGATTAACCGTGTTTATACAGGTTACTTAGATCTCGTCAAACTATCTCGGGTTTTGCAAGGAACAGGACCAGCATTATCAGTACCAGCAGACGCAACCTTTAGTAACACATCTAAAACCCCTGCCCCCGGTAACATCATTGAGTACCTTCTGAGCTATACCAATATCTCTACTCCTGCAAGTGGCAGTGGCAATGTGGTTTTGAATGCGAATAATATCGTGATTACTGAAGATGGTGCGGCGGCTCCAAATAACTGGGCGACCACGACTTTAAATGTACCTAGTACTGCTCGTGTCGATCAAGATGGTACTCAGCCTATTCCCAATACAGTTCCCACCTATAACGCTGTGATTACCTTCTTTACTGGTGCGACGGCTACTACCACCACAGATCCTACTGTCACCAAATATTTGGACAGCATTCCAACATTGACTCCAGGTCAAACGGGATACTTTAAGTTCCAACGTCAGGTCAAGTAGATTATTCATCGTCATCCTAGTATTTGAGATACTCCAGATTATCTTTAATGCTATCGCGGTTTTCAAGATGTTTTAGACACTTTGAAAACCGCCAAATTATTGTTTGGACTAGAAGATGCTCATGAGGATGGAGCTTCTCTCATTCAAGATATTCCACATACATAAGGCTTCTATCTTTTGTTGTTACAAATTTTCTATCAACTAGGTGCTTCTCATGAAAAATATCAAGACAATTGCCATAGGCGCAATCGCCTTAATTTCTACAGTTTCCTTGGCTAATGCCACGCCAATGCTAGCTAGCTTGCAACAGAGCGAACCAATGGTCGCTCAAACTGCTAAGCAACAATCACCCATCCAATTAAAACTTGCAGCAGAAAGACAATCGATCATTGCCGTTGCCTCTGGACAAGTAGACTGGAAACCCCTAGGCTCCGACGCATCCCTTCGTCCGGGAGAAACGATTCGTTATGTGGTAACTGCTAGCAATATTAGCGATCGCACGATTAAAAAATTAGTAGTTACGCAACCAATACCCAAAAACTCAGTTTATGTTCTCAATTCCGCAACCTTACCAAATATTGAAGGAGCGAAATTAGATTACAGCATTGATGGTGGCAAAAACTATAGCGAAAGTCCAACCATTCGAGTCAAGCTGGAAAATGGAGAAATTGCTACTCGTCCTGCACCTGCAAGTATGTACACCAATGTACGCTGGAATTTTGGAGATAGTTTCCCTGCCAAAACCGTGGTAAATGCCACCTATCAAGTTCGCATTCGCTAGGAAGTTGATTATCTATTTTCCAATGGGCATAGTCTTCCCATTGGAAAATATTGCCACAGAGGAATTGAGCATTTTAAGTCAGTAAAAGTTGATTAGTTTCCGATGAAAAACCGAAGTTGGGCGACCAGACATCTAACAAAGAAATATTTTTTGCGCGACAGTTTTAAATGGGCTGCGATACTTCTATTTGGAGTATCACAATTCCCAGAGCTGAGCTTTGCGCAACAAGTAACCCCAACTCCTTCACCAATTAAAAATACAGCTACCTACAGTTATACCGAACCAGTTACAGGAAGTGTATTTACAGGACTTTCGTCACAACTTCAGGTACAACCACAGAAGATACTAATTGATCCCTTTGGTTTACTGACAGCCTGCGATGGTGGCTTATTACCAGACTTCTCAGATTTTAGTATTGGTTTGTATGAATTACTCAATGCCACAGGTGATATTGGCGCACCTATTTCCCTAACTGCTACAGTACCGCCAAATCAACCATCAGCCAACAAATTTGTTGGGCTTGCACCTAATTTCTACAATGCAAATCCCTTCTTTCTCACCAACAGCGATCAAGGGCGCTATAACTTTCTGCTTGATCCTAGTCGTGGGCAAGTTGACGCTGGTCGCGAGTATGTTTTAGTTGTCAAACCTCCTGCCAAATCGCAACTAAGTGGAAGAAGAATTAAAATCACCATCAATTCACGAAATGGCAATATCGTAAGTTATACAGCTACATCGCTAGATGGAAATCCCATATCGTCAACTGGTGGCGAGACTTCGATTAGTGGGAAATTTGATATTAGTAATGCGGAAACCGTAGGGCTGTCTCTGGCGGTAGTTAACCTTAAATTGAATGTATGTGAAACGCAGGCAATCCAAATCATCAAAACAGGCGATCGCGCTGCCGCAGAACCCGGAGACATTGCAGTCTATCGCTTAGCAGTTCGGAATCTCTCCAGTGCAGAGATCAGTCAACCTGAAATTCGCGATGACTTACCCGTTGGATTCCAATATGTAAATAACTCGGTGCGTGCGGAACTAGGCGGCGTAGCAGTTGCGGTTACCTTAGTTCAGAATGGTAGAAGTCTAATCTTCCAGCCCAATATTACCCTTCCCAAATCCTCTAGCAATCTTGCGCTTAACATCGCTTATGCGGCTCAAGTCACCAATGATGCAATTCGTGGCACAGGGATTAATCGAGCAACCATATCAGGCGTTCGGAGCGACAATAAACAGGTTGTCCGTGATGGTCCCGTCTTCCATCAGTTAAGAATTCGTCCAGGAATCCTCTCAGATTGTGGAACTTTAATCGGACGGGTATTTGTAGATAAGAACTTTGATGGTGAACAACAACCTGGGGAACCGGGTGTACCCAATGCAGTAATTTTTATGGATGATGGTACTCGGATTGTGACCGATGCCAATGGACTTTATTCCCTGAGTAACGTTCTTTCTGGCAGTCGTACTTTGGCGCTTGATTTAACTTCTGTTGCAGGATACACGCTCGCACCTAACTTGTATTTTATTGAGCGCAATAGTCAATCGCGTTTGGTGAAGTTAGCTCCAGGGGGATTAGGTCGGGTTAACTTTGCAGTAACTCCTGCGGCAAGGGGCCTTAGTAATAACCAACAGGGAGGTACAAAGTAATGAAAAGCACCTCTACATTGTTTGTGAAATCAGGGCTATTAGCAATCCCTCAGGTTTTCTTAATGCTTATGGCATCTTCTGTCAGCGCCAATGCCAGTACAGAGATCGTTACCAATACGACTGATACAAAGGTTAAGGCAGAAATTAAACAGCCCCAAGACTCCTCTCAAGTTGGAGTAACCTCTATCCCTCAGGCAAATATGCCTCAGGTAACAGCTTCAAGTAAAGCTCAGGTTCCCATACCACAGACTCCCAATACGACGCAAATTGCGAATCCATCGCCCAATATTGCGAGTACGCCTAATCCTGCTGCCCAACCACGCATCATCATTCTCTCGCCTACGGTCGGCGCAGTTCTCGATGTTCCTGCGGCAACTGTCGTCATTCAAATTCCCAATAAGACCAAAGTTGAGCTATTGGTAAATGGCAAGGCGGTTGATCCTAGTTTAATTGGGCGATCGGAACTAGATGAGACCAACCAAATTATCACCCAAACTTGGTATGGCGTACCTTTACAGGCAGGTGATAACACCATATCGTTAAGGGCAATCGGCAGTGATGCTGCAACTGCTGCCAGTTCCGTAAATCTCAAAGTTAGAGGCAATCCTGTCAAGCTAGCAATCAGAACCCTTGAAGCCCGTATTCCTGCGGATGGGCGCTCCTATGCCACCGTTGATGGACAACTGGTAGATGAGAATGGCAATCGCTCCAATTGGGAGGCCTTAGTCACCTTAGAGGCGAGTGATGGGGAATTTATCGGTACTGATGCTTCACCTGAACAACCAGGTTTTCAGGTACAGGCTAAGCAAGGCAAATTTACGGCGCAGTTACGAGCAGGGCTAAAAACAGGAACAGTCACTGTGCGATCGCGCAATGGGCAAATGGAAGCCTTTACGCAAGTTCAGTTCGAGACAAATTTGCGACCTTCGTTAGTAACTGGTGTGATCGATCTGCGCGTGGGAGCGAGAGGTACTGACTTTTATCGCAGTCTGCGCGATTTTTTACCAACTGATCGCGATAATCGCACTCAAGTCGATCTCTATGGGGCGGTTTTTGGCACAGGTCGAGTTGGTGAATGGCTGATTACTGGTGCGTTTAACAATAGCCGTACCCTCAGTCAAGACTGTGCTGGCAATAGTGGTCTATTTGGGGCAACCAAATATTGCGATCCTCAATATCCTGTTTACGGAGATAGTTCCACTTCCACGCCAACTACCCCCTCCTATGACAGTCTCTATTTACGGGTAGAGCGGAATTCACCTGTACAGGGTGCAAGTACCGACTATTTCATGTGGGGGAATTTTAATACCGAGGAATTTACCTCGAAATCACAACAATTTAGCGCCATCTCCCGCCAACTCAATGGATTTAAAGGCAACTTTAACCTTGGCGATCTCCAAATCACAGGCTTTTATAGCAATGTGGGCAAGGGATTTCAACGCGATACGATCGCACCGAATGGCACAAGTGGTACTTATTTTCTCTCCCGTCGCCTTGTGGTCAATGGTAGCGAAAATGTTGTTGTGGAGTTGATTGATTTCTTTAGTGTCGGCAATGTCGTTTCGCGCCAAGAGCTAGTCAGGGGCAAAGACTACGACATTAATTATGACAATGGTTCCATTCTCTTACGGCAACCATTATTTCAAACGGAAGTGGGTAGCACAGGTCAACTTCTGCGTCGGCAAATTGTCGTTACCTATCAAAATGAGCAGGTTGGTGGCGATAGTACTCTCTATGGTGGACAGGTACGCTACCACCTCAACCGCAGCCAGAACCAACCGAGTTGGATTGGGGCAAATTACTTTAAAGAGAGTTTAGGTATTCGTAGTTTCATCCTCTATGGAGCAAATGCGCTTATTTCCTTGGCTGAAAAGACGCAACTCATCGCGGAATATGCCCGATCGCAGAATGATTCGGAACTACTAGGCTTTGTCACGGGTTCGGCAATGCGCTTTGAGCTAAACAGCGAGATTGCTGCTGGTATTCTGGGCAAGCTCTACTACAGCCAAGCCGAAACAGGTTTTGCCAATAATGCCACGATTAGTTTTGTACCGGGGCAGACGAAATATGGAGCGCAGGTAACGGCCCAGGTCAGTCCCACCACAAGTTTGCAGTTCCAGTACGATCAAGAGGACAATAAAGGAATTGCACCGCGTCCCCTCACTTCCCTCACCGATCTGCTCACTCCCCGTCAAGAAGCATTACCGGGGTCAGCCGTTGATAATTCCTTACGCACCATCAGCTTAGGTTTGCAGCAAAAAATTGGCGCGGCAGTTCTGAACCTTGATGTGTTGTATCGCGATCGCCAAGATCGTCTCGCTCCTAATGCTTTATCCAGCAATTCTACACAGTTGCGATCGCGCCTGAATGTCCCCATTACCGATAATCTGCGCGTCACTGCCCAAAACGAAGTCAGCCTTTCCGCCACCCCTGATGCCGTCATCCCCGATCGTAGTGTCTTGGCTCTAGATTGGACAATTGTGCAAGGACTAACCGCCCGATTGGGGCAGCAATGGTTCCATTCGGGTCCCCTAGCAGGCAATGCGATCGCCAGTGCGGAGTTACTCGGTGAGTACAAGCTCGGCAGTGATACCACCTTTACAGGACGCTATTCAGTTTTAAATGGCAATAATGTCACCTCCACCCAAGGCGCATTAGGACTCAACCAACGCTGGCAAATTATGCCGGGGTTACGACTAGGCTTTGGTTACGAGCATATCTTTGGTAGTTTTGGAACTACCACCACCACAGGCACAACCTATCTCCAGCCCTTTGCCGTTGGTCAATCCTCCAGTTCCCTCACTTTGCAAAATGGGGATAGTTATAACATTGGGTTGGAATATACCGACAATCCTGATTTCAAGGCTAGTGCGAGATTTGAGCAACGTAGCGATAACAACAGTAGCAATACCGTCTTCACCGCTTCTGCATTAGGCAAACTGTCTCCTGCATTAACCTTGCTATTTAACTATCAGCAATCGAGCGCCGCCAACCAATTAATCACGGGACTGGGAACCATCTCCAATCTCAAAGTAGGACTTGCCTACCGTGATCCACAGGATGACAAATTCAATGTCCTCCTCCGCTATGAATATCGCCAAAATCCCAGCATTATTCCTGACTCCCTGCTCCTTGGTAGCGGTAGTGGCTACACCGACCACACCTTGGCGCTAGAAGCCATCTATGCCCCCGACTGGCAATGGGAATTTTATGGCAAGCTCGCTTTGCGGAATAGCACCACCACGATCGCCCAAGATTTTATTGGGACATCGAACACTAACCTATCGCAATTACGAGTTACCTATCGGATGGGCTATAACGTCGAGCTAGTGGGCGAAACCCGACTACTTAATCAACCCACTGCCAACTATAGCGAGCTGGGATTAGTGGGTGAAATTGGTTACTATCTCACCCCCAACTTAAGGCTAGCCGCAGGTTATAGCACGGGTTCGGTAAATGCCGATCGCGATTTTAGTGGGACACGCTCCGCCAGTGGTCTGTATGCAGGTATTACTGTGAAGCTGAATGAGCTATTTGATGGCTTTGGCTTACAAAAAACACCACCCCGTCAACAGCAGGAGCCGATTGATCCGCAAACTCCTGTGGCACAACCAAACCAACCAGCGCCCAAAGTTGCTGCCATTATTCCTGAGACACCCCAACTCATTAGCCTCAACGTAGCGAGATCGCTCACTTTTAAAGATGGCAAACAAGGTAAAGGAGCGGAATTAGCCATAGCCGATGTGGCAGTTCTCGAAAATCTCGTCGCCGTTCTCAAGGAATATAGTAATCTCTCCCTCGATATTCAAGGCTATATTGGCTCGCTTTCAGACATGAATTCGGGTGATAACCTTGCGGCAAATAGAATGATGGCAGCGAGAAAATATTTACTAGATCGCGGTGTTGCTAGTACCCAAATGACCCTCCGTTCTTTGGGTGGTTTAACCGCTAACGCTAGTGATTTGGCGCAATCACCGATCAGCTTTGCCCTCAATGGTAAGTCCGATGTCTTTAATGCGATCGCGACTAGATTGCAAACAATTTCATCAAACTCCCCTGCCACTCCTGCTACGGAATTTTTGCAAAGCATCTTACCTAACGCAGCCAATACGCTCCAAGCTAATGCGGTTACAGCTCCCACCAATCCAACCAACAAGACTAATATCGCGCTTGGTATCAATGTGGGGAATGACGGCAAAATTGCAGACTTGAGCTATGCCACCCTTGATCGCATCATTGAGCGTCTGAACAGCAATCCCACAGCGACACTTGAGCTACAGTCTACGCTCCTCAGCAATGCCGCATCGCAGGATCTGGAAACATTTAAACTACTGGCGGTGAGAAGTTATCTCCTCGATAAAGGGGTAAATTCAGATCGTATTTTACTCAGTGCCAATCCGAGCGCCAATACTAATAATGCGGTCACGCAAACGGGAACTTCCCAAGTTTATATCTCGCTGAATGCGGATGATAGCAATACAAATATTGCCACCCAACCCACAACCCCAACCGCCCAAGCTAACGCCAATACCGCGACCACACCTTTGGCTCTCTTAGTAGAAGGCAATCGCCGCCTATCTAATTGGCTCGAAAGTGCGCTATTACCAGATAGCCAAGCCAATTCCTCCTTAAGTGTGCGCTTTAGTGATTCCCTCCAAGTTCCAAAACTTGAATTGCCGCAATTGCTAACCCAATTACCTAAGACCACCGACTCCCTGTTGCTGGCGATCGCGAGTCCCAATTCATCGACAACCGATCAAAATCGCCTCTTGAGTTACTCCTCTGGCGCATTATCCAATCAGCTTGTGAGTATGTTGATCGACAATCCACCTAGCAATAACAGTGATCTGAGCAGTCCTACTGATGGCGCAAATCGCCGTCTCGCCACTGCCTTTAACTTCTTGCTAACGACCAATGGCGATACCGTAACTGCCCTCTTACAAGCGATGGGCATCAGTACCTCTGAGAAAAGCGGTTTTGTGATCGCCCCTGATCAACTCTTAAATCTAAAGAATTAGAGACTATGCGAAAAGTAAACAGCAGTAAAGTAATGGTGATCTTGATTGGCTGCGCTAGTCTAGTCAGTACCGCCTTGGTTAATCAGGCGATCGCCCAAACGACATCCCTAACTACATCAACAAATGCTCCCAGTTACCAAATCATCGTCAATAGCGATCGCGATGGGGAAATTCAACCCGATCGCGAATTGACCTTAAGGGAAGCCATTGCGATCACCAATGGCACAATTACCCTTGATCGGCTCAGTGATGCCGAGAGGGTTCAAGTTAAACCGAGCAATAGTAAAGGTTCTCAAATTGGATTTGCCCTCCCTAGCGATCGCACCATAATTCGCTTAAATAAATCCCTACCCGATCTCCGTAGCCCAAATCTCACCATTGATGGCACGACTCAAGCAGGTTACGACGCACAAAGATCCTTTGCCCAAGAATTAGCAATCCCTCAACCCATTGTGGCGATCGCCCCTGCGGATGGGGTGGAGATTTTCCGAGGTTTGACGATCACTGCTGATAGGGTGACAATCCGAGGATTGAGTCTCTATGGCTTTAATGCCAGTGAAAATGTCCCCACCTCAACGCCATCCGCCGATGTTTTCATCTCCCACCAAGCCCCACCACCCGACACCAGTCAACAACAGTACCCCGCCACAGCAGCTCCCTTCTACGACAGTAATCGCCCCCCGCAAAATGTCACCCTCGAAGCAAACTGGCTGGGCATCCCTCCCAATGGCGTAATGCCAAAACAAACCTCTAGTTTTGGCATTTACCTATTTAATAGTGCAGATACAATCATTCGGCGTAATCGCATTGCCTACCATGCAGGCAGTGGCATCGTCACCTCGGTCAGAGCCGCAGGAACGCAGATTATCGAAAATGCGATTACGAGTAACGGGTTTGATGGAATGCCCCACGGCATCTATCTCGAAGGCGAAATTGCCAATTTACGCATTAAGGGCAATACCCTCTGTGCCAATGATGGTAGCGGCGTTTATCTCTTCAAACCCAATGGCGCGATCCAAATTGAAGACAATCGCATTCTCTTTAACGATCGCAGCACCAACTATGCCGCCATTTATTTAATGGGTAATGATCATCAAGTTACCAATAACGAAATTCGCAATCAACGGGGCGCAGGTGTAGCGATCGCCGCTTATCCCAAAAGCGATCGCAACCTGATTCGCAAAAATAGTTTTACCGCCCTCAGGGGTCTCAGCATTGATCTGATCTCCCAAAACCATGCGAGCGATCACGACTTCATCACAGGCGATGGCATCAATATTCAGCGTGATTCCCATTTCCGACGGGTAGATACTGCCAATGGCGCAATTAATCCGCCGACTTTTCTCACGACCGCTTTCCCGATGTTCACCCCCAATAAAGTCAATATCGATGGTACGGCTGACCCCAACACCGAGATCGACCTCTACCGCGTCACGGACAAAATCGATCCTAATCTGCCCTATGGCTCCCTCAACGAATATCTCACCACCATCAAAACCGATGCTAATGGCAAATTTGGCGCATCCCTAACCAATCTCCAAGTGGGCGACACCATTAGTGCGATCGCCACCGATCCTCAATACGGCACATCGGAACCCGCCTTAAATGCCCGCATCGTCAATGCCGATCTCTCATTTCCTGCACCTTCCAACCCGCAACCAACTCTTCCCTCCTGCACCACCCCACCCAATATCGTCCAAACTCCCCCACCGCCCACGCCGATTGTCCTATCCGTGCCGCGTCAAATTCACTTTGGGTTAGATCGTGATGAAATCAGCCCCAACAGCGCTAAAATTCTGGATCGCATCGCTGCCGTACTCCAGAAATACCCCACAATCATCATCACCCTCACAGGACATACTGATCCCAGAGCCAGTGATCAATATAACCGTGAACTGGGATTTAGGCGATCGCGAGCCGTTCGTAACTACCTGATGCGACAGGGTATTGCCTCGGAAAGGATGACGGTGCGATCGCTAGGTGAAACTCAACGCCTCTCCCAGAGCAATCAAATCACCGACTATGCCCGCGATCGGCGCGTCGAGATTGAATTCACCGATATTCGTGACGTAGAAATCCGATTTGAAAATCAAGAATCTGACTTGCAAATAGAAAAGTAGAGGGCTATCACATATGTCTCGCAAAAAAAATCAAAACCCTTTGCAAATACTCAAAAAATTAGCCCTCATATTATGTCAAGGGATTATTGCTGTATTTGCCAACAAAAGTAATTACCAGGATAAGTATCATCATCCTAAAAGACATAATCAAAGTAGTTTTAAAAGCAACACCAAAAGAACTTTAAGCAATTTTAGGCTAACTAAATTCACTAAAATTGGGCGCTCTCTAATAACGGCGATCGTCACTCTCATCTTTACAGTTGTCTTTAGTGGTATCAATATCTGGTTTACACCACCCGCATACGCCGCAGGGCTTTATATCGAACCAATTACTTGGGACTTTGTGGGCTTAGATAGTAACAATGTCAATGTTGGTCCCAACAACTTTCTCCTTGCTGCTAGAGTCTGTAATGTTAGTGGTAGCACGCTTAATAATATCAGTATCCAATATCAACGCACAGGTGCATTCAATCCCTATATCACCGTCACTGCAATCAATGGCATAAATGTTGACACCATCAATATTCCTAGTCTACCTTCAGGGGCTATTCCTCCCAATCATCAAAAAATTGCGGATAGTGGCACTGCTAACATGACCCCTGCTAACTGTTTTGATGGTTATTTTAATGTGGTCGTTACAAGAACTAGCAATGCCTATAACACAGTTCAGCAATATCGAATTGTCGCTACTGCTGCGGGTGTAGGTTCTGTTGACACAAATACTGCCCTAGGCAATGGAAGCATATCTGGCTATAACTATGGACAAACTATTCAGCAACAAATTTATGTAGAGAAAATTCTCTCCCAGTCACGTAATGCAGTTATTAGCTTTGCAGGTCCTAGTACTGTGTTTGTCGGTGACATAGTTGAATATACCTTAACAACTCAAACTGCAACCGCATATCCCCAGCTAACTGTTAGTTCCGATTTCCCAAATGGGATTCTGCAACTAATTGATGTTAAAACCACCTATACCTCTGATGCGGGCGCAGTCAGTAGTGGTGTTTACTATGATGCTTGCGGCTGGTTAGCCAATCCTTCTGATCCTGGATATCATACAAGCGCAAATGTCTGCGCGGGACCAGTTGCTGACCAAGACACTAATGGAGATGGCAAAGTTGGGAATACGGTCACAACCAGATATCGAGTGAAAGTTCTCTCAACTGGCAATGGAATTGGTAGTAATACTTTGCAAGTCAATCACCTCATCAATGACTTCTCAGGAGGTAGCTATCACTATAACTCTGACTATGGTTCAGGTTTAGGTCAATCTTTAATTACAGTGGTTGATAGCACTACAGATTTACAAATTACCAAATCCCATAGTGGCAACTTTGCAACTGGTAATAATGTTTATCAGTTGCAAGTTAAAAATAATGGTCCCAATGCTGCCAGAGGAACTTTAAGAGTTGTCGATACCTTGCCAACTGGGTTTAGCTATGTTTCTGCCAGTAGCACTGATCCTTGGACTTGTTCGGTAGTTGGACAGGTGGTAACTTGTACTAATCCCAACACCAGTAATTTTGCAGTTGGAGCAACTTCCACTATTAATTTAACGGTTAATGTTTCTACGAGTGCAGCAGCCTATAGTCTCAATACTGCGACCGTCACTAGTGGTAGTCCTGATTCAAACCTTGCGAATAATACATCTAGTGATCCTACGACAGTAATTAAGGGGACAAACTTAGTCTTATTAAAAGATGACTCTGCTCCTGATCCGACGGAGCAAACCTTTGTGGCGGGTTCTAATGCTACTTACCAGCTAACCGTCACAAATACTAGCGGGTTTGATGCATTGGGTCCACTCACAATCATCGACACCTTACCCACAGGATTGACTTATAGCTCTTCTAGTGGCACGGGTTGGACTTGTAGTGCAAATGGACAAAATGTAGTTTGTACAAATCCTAGTGGCTTAACTAGTGGCAATGGAACAACCACTGGGATTTCTACTCTCAGTATTACTGTCAATGTATTGTCTAATGTACCTACTTCTGTCACTAATACGGCAAGTCTTACTAGCGGGAGTTTAGACACTAATCCTGCCGACAATACCAATATTCAACAAACAAACCCCACTACTAAGCCAGTTCCTGATTTGATTATCAATAAGACCGATAATGGTCAATCTTTTGCTGTCAGTCAAAATGGAACCTACACGATTACTGTCACTAATCAAGGGGTTGTCGCAACTAGTGGGCTAATTACGATAACTGATACTTTACCAGCCAGTTTTAATTTTGTTTCTGCGGCTTCAGCTTCGGGAAGTTCGGGATGGACTTGTACGAATACCACACCAGTTTTAGGTGCAACTATAACCTGTACTAATCCCAATCCCTTGCCTATTAATAACAGTAGCTCGATCTTAGTAACCGTTAGTCCTACAACAGTTACTGGCTCACCGTTTACAAATACTGCCACCGTATCCTTACCGACAGGAGAGGAAACTAATACAGGTAACAATACGAGTTCAGATACTACGCCTGTCGTGGCGGCAGGCGGTATTAATTTGAATGTCGTTAAAAAGTTGACTCAAATTAATGGGGCTAGTTTTACGCCTGCCTGTACGACTTCAGGACAGACTGATACCTGTACAGCCTCGATCAATCCCAGTAATACAATTCAATACACTATTGATATTACGAATAACTCTTCGGGCAGTGGTGATGATAGCAATATTACCCTTACAGACATCGTACCTGCCGAGGTTACTAGTGTTAGCTGGACTTGTGATTATGTAGATGCTGCTGGTGTAGCTGGGGGAAATACAGGTAGTCCTAGCCCTGAGAAAGGGACGGGTAATGGTAATAGTGTCAATGCTTGTGATCCTACTAATACGACTGGAACTCCTAAATATAGAAAGACTGGCACTGGTAATAATATTAGTCTTGGCACTATTAGTCTCAGAAAGAGCGGCGGTAAAGTTCGCTTCACAATCAATGGAACTATTGCTGCATCAGGATTTTCGGGTAACTTTTCTAATAGAGCTACTGCCACTCCCTCGGCGGCTTCAGGTGCAGACTCAAACATTGCTGATAATACTTACACCGTCAATGCGGTGATTCAAGGTGCAGATTTGAGCATTACCAAAACGAGTTTCGCAAACTTCGTACAGGGTCAAAATGGAACCTATCGCTTAACAGTCACTAATACAGGTACGCCTAATCGTTCGACTACCGATCTGATCACCGTGACTGATGTATTACCAACTAACTTAAACTATGTTTCTGCTAGTTCTGCTTCAGGCAGCACAGGATGGAGTTGTAGTTACACATCTGGAACTAGAACTATCACTTGTAGTAATCCCAATATCTTAGCTAGTGGTGCAACAAGTGCGATTGATATCATTGTGACCCCTGTAGTGACAGGCATTTCCTACAGTGTCACTAATAATGCAAGGGTGACTACAGATGGAGACATCAATGCAGTTAATAATACAGCTAGTGTCACGACAACTGTAATCGTTCCTGATCCTGATGTCAAAATCACGAAAACTTCTGGAACTCTTGCATTAGGGCAATCAGGTACTTATACACTGCAAGTCGATAATATTGGCACGACAGCAGCGATCGCACCGATAGTGGTGACAGATACTTTACCCACAGGTTTGAGCTATGTCTCAGGTACTGGTACTGGCTGGATTTGCTCTGCATCAGGACAGACAGTGACTTGTACTAATTACGGTAACATTGCGGCAGGTGGTTCGGCTCCTGCTCTTACAATTAATGTCCTAGTGGGAACTCAAACTGCGGCAAGTATCACCAACAATGCTAGTGTTGCCCAAGTCTCGGGTGAGCCAGCAGGCAAGTTAGCGAATAACTCCACGAGCTTAGTTAGCTCTGTGTCTCAGGCGGCAGATTTGTCTATTGTCAAGAGTCATACTGGTAATTTTATCCAAGGACAAAATGCTAGTTATCAATTACTTATCACCAATAATGGTCCCTCCTCAGTACCTAGCACGATCACAGTTACTGATCCTTTGCCCAATAACTTGGAATTTGTGAGTTCAACGGGAGGTGGATTTACTTGTAGTGCCGCAGCTAAAGTTGACGGTACACCCCAAGTTGTTACTTGTACTAATACTGCTGGATTAGTAGTCGGTACTAGTGCCACAATTACCCTTAATGTGTTGGTTCGTTCTACTACTCCCACTGGAACGCTTACGAATACAGCAACTGTTTCTAGTACCGTATCCGATCCAGTCAGTAGCAACAATTCAAGTAGCGATCCAACTACGATTAGTTCATTACAAGCTGATCTCAAGTTGACGAAAACTCACTTTGGAACTTTTGCGATCGGTGGACAAGGAACTTATACACTCTCCGTGGAGAATCTAGGTCCTGCTCTCGCAACGGGAACTCTCACAATTACCGATGTCCTACCAAACAATCTGACTTTTGCCTCTGCGGTTGGTTCTCCTTGGACTTGTTCAGCAGCAGGCTCCAATCCTCAAACCGTAACTTGTACGAATACCAATACTAATGGATTGGCATTTGGAAGTATCACGGCTGTAAACGTTACGGTGAATATCGGCACAGGAACACCTACAGGTACTAATAGCATTACTAATACTGCTTCGCTGAATGTTCCTGCGTATGACAATGTTTCTGCCAATAATACTGCTAGCGATCCGACAACTATTAGTGGCAGCGCCGATCTGAGTGTTACGAAAACATCTACTAGTGTATTTGTAGTTGGCAAGCAAGCCGTTTACACGATTAAAGTTACGAATAATGGTGCAAGTACATCTGTTTCGCCAATTACTTTGGTAGATCAATTACCTACTGGTCTTACTTATGCTTCTGCTAGCGGCACAAATTGGACTTGTCCAGCTTCTTCTTCTATTCCTGATATCACCTGTACTTACAATGCTAATTTGAATTCGGGGTCAAGCACCAGTGATTTAACTTTTACGGTCAATGTAGTTGATTTAGCACCTTTGACAAATCCATCGATATACACGAACTTCGCTTCTGTATATGGAGCAACTCCTGATCCTAATACTGACAATAACGTAGCTCAGATAACGACAAATCAGGCTGTTGCAACTGTAATTGGCTATAAATCTGTTACTCTCACCGCTGATCCAGATAATAGTATTACACCGTCTGCTGGTGATACACTGACTTGGCGTATCTCCTATGCCAATACGGGTGGGGTTGATATAGCTAACTTCCAAATTACGGACATACTAGACTCAGATACAGTTCTTTTAAGAGCTTTAGTTGCTGGGGATATCACTGTCAATGCTGCACAAGCGGCAGGAACAACCCCATCTCCAAATACTAGTTATACAGGTACTGGCAATAATAATCTCTTTGCATCTAGTTTTACTTTGAAGACAGGAGGAGTCGTAACAGTTAATATTCCTGTCAAGATAGGACCTAATGCAGCCAATGGTCAGATTCTCCAAAACCAATCAACAGCGACTAGTAACGAGTTACCTGCCGCAGGGGTGAAAACCGATAATATTGATAACACAACTACTGGTTTACCGACAGGTGTTATTCCATTAGCTAATAGTCTTACCCAAACGCAAACACCAACAGTTGATCCTACTAAAGTTACTATTGTTTCCTCAAATACTGCAAATCCGAAACTATTGCTGGCTAAGAGAATTACCGCCGTTAATGGTGTGCCGATCGCAGGTTTTACCAACGACGGTATAGCTTTATCCCCCGATGATGATCCTAATTGGCCGACACCTTTATCCGACTATTTGCGGGGTGCTGTTACCTCCAACAATATTAGTGTCAAACCAAGCGATCAACTGGAATACACCATCTACTTCCTAGTCAGTGGCAATAAAGATCTGACTAATATTACAATTTGCGATTTAATTCCACCCAACACCACCTTTGTGACTGGTGCCTACAATGCTGTAGGTGGCGGTAGTAATTTAGATATTGCCTTTGCCAATAATGCCACCACCGCACCTACCAGTCCCACGAGTTATTTGACTAGTCTTTTTGATAGCGATCGCGGTCAGTTCTATCCCGCAGGAAGTGTACCGCCAACCACCTGTAGAAAAGCGAATACTACGCCCCCTGCTGGTACTTTGAGTGCTAGTGATAACACAGATGGTTTAGTAGTAGTGAATGTGGTTACTAGTCCTACCACATTACCCCACGCCACCGCCGTAGGGTTCCCCACAGCGTCCTATGGCTTTATCCGCTTTCAAGTAAAGGTCAAATAGTTGCTTAAGTAAATTGTTGTACCGCCAGCTACGCTGGCGGTACAACAATCTGGTTTTTAAAGCCCACATTCCGCTCGTAATGGAAGGGTAAAATAATAAGCGAAAGGCAAGGAATAAGCCAAAAGAGGAGGAAAGAATTATTAATAGCATAAATACAGAGATATCAGAAATGAAAGTAACGAACCTAGACCATCTAGGAATCGTGTCAGGAATCATCGACGAGATGGGAATCGTAGAAGAAATAAACACGATAATCGGGAGAAGCTCAAGAGAAAGAGTAAGCGCAGGAGTAATGGTCAAAGCGATGCTCCTGAATGGCTTAGGATTTGTATCAGCACCCCTGTATATGTTTAGTAAAATTTTTAAAAGCAACCGAACACTTATTGGGGGAAGGGATAACAGCGGAGAAAATCAACGATGACCGCATCGGTAATGTACTGGATGACCTACATGAAGCAGGACTGAGTGAGACATTTTTAGGAATCAGCCTGAAAGCAGTAGCGAAATATGAAATCAAGGTAGAAACAGGACATATAGACTCAACCTCATTTCACGTAGATGGGGAATATGGCAGAGAGGAAGAAGGGAGTATCGAAATCACGCATGGGTATTCACGAGACCATCGCCCCGACCTAAAGCAATTTATGATGAACCTAATCTGTGTAGGAGATGGGGATATCCCCGTGATGATGGAAGTGGTAAGTGGAAATCAAGCCGACAAGGCAAGATTTGTAGGACTATTACAAGAATTTAAATCCCAGTGGACATTTGAGGGAATATGCGTAAGCGATGCAGCGCTATACAGTGAAGAAAATCTGGTAGCAATGACAGGGCTAAAATGGCTAACCAGAGTGCCATTAAGCATCAAAACCGCCAGTGAAATGGTGTCAAGCACAACTAACCTCCAAGAAAGTAAATTTAAGGGATACAGTACAGCTGAAACCGTGAGTGAGTATGGTGGGATAAGCCAGAGATGGATTTTAGTTGACAGCCAAGCAAGACGTAAGTCAGACATCAAAAAATTAGACAAAAAGCTTGAGCAAATTCAGCAAACCTGTCATCAAGAGTTACAGGTTTTGGCGAGACAAGATTTTGCCTGTGCTGCTGACGCGATCGCTGCTGCTGAAAAATTATCAACCCAGATGAAATGGCACCAACTCGACCATATGGGGCTTGGGAGAAAATAAGATACCAATCAATTAGGAACAATGGTTATAGCCCATTTGGGTAGAGTATCAGAACGTTGCCAAGATGGGAAATACTGTTTCAAGTCTTCTGGTAGAACTTTTACGCCCTTTTCATAGGTTGTTTCAACTAAGTGAACAATGGGTGAAATATTCTTCCAAGTCATGTTACTAGCCCACTCTATAGCAGCATCCACAGAATCTAGAATCGTGCCATGCCAATAATTTTCTAGAGCAGCCCAACAGCGTTCAATAGGATTATATTTGCTGTGATAAGGGGGATAGTAAACCAGACGAATTTTCAAATCAATCTTTTGCGATAACTCGACTAAGCGTTTGATAAATTGAGTGCGATCACTGCGGGTTGCCGAACCACTATCAAGGTTAATCATCCATTCGTCAAAGTCTGAACGTTGCCACTGATTCTTTTGCCACCAATCGCTCAAGCAATCAACGATAAAATCGCTGGTTTCCGCAGATTGTCCCATATAGATTGCCAATTGGTCATTGTTAGTATTGAGGATACCAAAGGGGACTAAAACGGATGACCATTCGGTGTCATGGTCGTCGAGATTGTCAAGTAAAATGTGTAAAGTCTAGAAGCTAGACGTGGAGACGATCCTCGAAGAGGATGGCAAAGCGATTAAGAGCAGGTTTCCAATCACGAATCGGCATCGTCCACTTCTTCGAGATATTCCGCATTGCTAAATAAACGAGCTTGAAAGCAGCATCATCAGAGGGAAAAATCTGTTGGGATTTAATCACCTTCCGCAAACTACTGTTCATCGACTCAATCGCATTGGTGGTATAAATCGCCCTGCGAATCTCGGTCGGGAAAGCAAAGAAGGGGATAATGTTTGCCCAATGACTGCGCCAAGACTTGGAGATTGATGGATATTGCTTGTCCCACTTTTCAGCAAAGAGTTCGAGATTAAACTCAGCCTCCGATTCCGTCGCCGCGCTATAAATAGCCTTGAGGTCAGCACAAACTTGCTTGCGTTGTTGCCAAGGTACAAAAGCGACCGAGTTTCTGACCATGTGGACAATGCATAACTGCACCTGAGTTTTAGGAAATACCGTCTCAATCGCATTAGGGAAACCAGTCAAGCCATCGACACAGGCAATCAAAATATCTTTGACCCCACGGTTGTGAATTTCGGTGAGTACTGACAACCAGAATTTCGCACCTTCATTCGGAGAAATCCACATACCCAGTAATTCCTTGTACCCGTCCATATTCACGCCCAAGGCAAAGTACAAGGATTTGTTAATCACTCTGCCATTGTCTCGGACTTTGATGACTAGACAGTCCAGAAAGACGATTGGATAGACTGCTTCAAGGGGACGGTTTTGCCATTGCTTCACCTCGTCAATTACTGCATCTGTAACATTGGAAATAAGTGTTGGTGATACTTCAACACCATCCATTTCTTGCAACTGGGCTTGAATATCCCTGACACTCATACCTCGTGCGTAGAGAGCAATGATCTTTTCATCTAGTCCTGACAAGCGACTTTGTCCTTTCTTCACCATCTGCGGTTCAAACTCCCCTTGCCGATCTCGGGGGACTGCGATTTCGGCTACGCCAAAGTCACCTTGCACTTTTTTCTGGCTATAACCGTTGCGACTGTTAGTTTGTCCTTCTGGTCTTGGTTCATGTTTTCCGTAGCCCAGATGCATGGATAGTTCTGCTTCCAATGCTCGCTCCACTAATGCGGTCGTCAGTTGCTTCAGGATTCCTCCTTCTCCGAATAGGTCAGGTGGTGTTTTACATTCTTGCAGCAATTCGTCGAGCAATTCTTTGCGTATATTCATCAGTTTTAGTGTTGGTAATTGTGTGTCTAGATCATCTCTCTGTATATATCCCAGACTTTACACACTTCACTTTACACTCTCTGGTCGTCAGCTTTTTGGGGTTCTAAAGTGCGGGCTTTGCCACCCCGTGAAAGATTACCAATCTTCACTTTTGCTTTGCTATCAATCGAAATTCGTAAAGACCTTGGATTATCCACTGATGCTTGGTTTTGCTCAAACACATTCGCAAAAATTGCATCGGTTTCAGGAATCCTTTTTAAGGGTTTTGTCTTTTGTGTTTTTTTAGGCGATATCCCATCCGATTTAGCACTGCACCAATCGTTTCCCGTGATGGTAAATTCGCTTCATCGTAACCCTTTGTTTTCACCAACTCCTCTCTTACGGCTCTTGCACTGACACGTGCATACAAAAATGTTGATTGAAATTTTGGATCTGCTTGCGATTGCATATCTACCATTGCCCTTATATCTTCTGTTAAATTCGGCAACATTACTTCGCTTTTGTGTCTTCCTCTTGCTCCATAATTATCAAGACATCTTAGCCCTGTCCACTGTTCATGCAGTCCTAGTTGCACGCTTTTTCGACTCCATCCAAATACTGTTTCAGCTTTACGCGCTGAGTCTGCAAAGTAATCCTCGACAACCTTAGCCATGAAGTCTCGTTTACGATAGCCTGTTAGTTTTTGGGCTGCATCTTTAACTGTGGCTTTGATTTCATCGCTAAAAATTACTCTCTTATTCCTATATAAATTGAAAACAAGAATTTTATATCCCTAATTTCTATAATCTTTGGTATCTTATTTCTTCGCAAGCCCCTTACCTCCACTCATGCGGCTGAGCGTTGGAGTGCTTTGATGCCTTTAATGACTTGGCAACTTTGGTTCGCTCACCTCGATTGTGTTGATTCTCCTTTACCTTGGCAGTCTCCTCAGGATAATCTTTCTCCTGGTCGGGTCGCTCAATCCTTTGCGGTAATTATTGCCTCGATTGGTACTCCTGCAATCCCTCCTAAACTACGCGGTAAATCCCCTGGGCGCTCCAAGGGTGATCGCCTTCCTCCTCGTATTCGCTATCCGACCGTTAAAAAACACCCCTCAAAAAGAAAGAAAACTGAAAAGAATCCTGTGCCAACCGCTCCAATTGCCATTTAGGTTCTGCTTCTCTTCTCAATTTTGAGCTGGATTTTGCTATTGCTATCTCCTGCTCAATTTTCTCGTGTCTTTTGGTTTCTCTCTCATACATGCCTATTAGTCCAAACTAAAGTGCATTAGTGATTTCTTAGGGTGAATTCCCCGACGCTCTGCGGGGAAAGATAGAAATTGCAATGCTAAACAATGTGTGCAAGCAAAGCATTTTCTATGAGTATGCTCTAGCCCAAGGTGGATTCAATAGTCAGAGTTACATTAAAGTGATGGATTGGGTTGCTCAGAAAGCGGCTCATGCCTTAGCTCAGACTGGTCGAATTACTGTAGCAATCAAAGACAATGCCTCTCTACATACCAGTCTATTGTCGCAGCAACAATGAGCGCGTTGGTAGGCTCAGAGACTATACTTTTTCTTTTTGCCTCCCTATTGTTCGGAAATAAATCTGATTGAGTCCGAGTGGCTCCAACTGAAAACCCATGAAATTGCGGGTCAGATATTTGACAACGAGTATGATTTAGCTCTTGCTATCATCTCTGGTATCGAAGCTCGCAGTTCTGTAGGTGGTTATCCCATCGAACGTTTTATATTTAATTATGCCTAGCTACTTACTAATCTAGATAATGTTAATATAATCTAAAGTTAAAGCTTAATTCATACCTAATGTTACATTTTCTATGGAGCGGCTATCCATTATGTGAGAATAGCTATTCTATCTATGAGTTTTCTAATCTAGAGATAGCAAAATGGGCAGAATATTACCTTAGTCAAAAAACTAGCTTTCATCAATCTAGCTGGAGTGCGGGCAAAGTAACTGATCATCCTGACGATATTTTATTAGGTCATTTAACATGGCATCCAACTAATGCGATAGCAGAATCATCCCAAGGTAAATTTATACGCAACTGGGTAAAAGACAACGCAATTTACCCAGATCAGTTATGCCATCCTAATACATATGTTCTTACTCCTTGGGTTCCTGACTTTCCCATAGAATGGACAACAAATATGCCTTGGTTGGAGTTTCAGCTTTTACAGTCAAAGAAAATATTTGCCTTATGTGGAGAAGTTTGGATTGAACGTACTTTAGCTAAATGTGATAATTCTATACAGTCACAAGTTAAGGAAAAGTTAGTTCATTGTAATATGGGTATTGCAGCTCAAAATTTTCATATTTACAAGAAAAAGTTTAACAAAGTTGGCGCTCGTGAAATACTACACGTGAGTAATTTAGGTTCCTACAAAGGGTTTGACCTTACCTGCAAAAGTCTTATCAACTTAGATACTATTCTGTATGTTGCTAGTCCAGTTCAATTAAACATAGGAATGAATCGATTAGTGATAGATAACGAAGAGTTTTTCTTTAGATTTCTCGGTAATATCAACAATAATGATCCCAAGATTAATTCCTTGATTGTGGATACTTGCGATTTCTACATCCATACAGCGACAATGGATGCCCAAGCTACCACCATATTAGAGAATTGTGCTAGAGGTTTAATTCCTTTGATTACACCCGAAAGTGGTTTCTCTAGTCCTCATGCCATTTATCTGACGCATGATTACCTTGAGAATAGAAAAATTATTGAATGGGCTTTGAATTTATCGGAAGAAGAGCTATTAAATCGTAGTCATCTGTTGAGAGAGCAAATATTTAGAGAGCATAGCTGGGATAAAATATTTGGTACAATATGGAATGAAATAAAGCAAGATATTGATTCTCGCAAATCACTGAATAATATTTAATACAAAATGAATTTCCCTGCTAATAATAAAAAAGCTGATCAGCACATTTTTCTAAAACGTGAACAACTATTAGAAATTGAGCAAAGAATTCGGATACAACGTCATGTTGAGAGATATGCATTGCTCAGACAGTTTGCTAAAGGCGTAGTTTGTGATGCAGCTTGTGGTTGCGGCTATGGTAGTTTCTTGCTTTCTACTAATCCTGATGTGAAATCAGTAATTGGTATAGATGCTGATGAACAGATTATTTCTTTTGCTAAACAAGAATATGAAAGCTCTAAGACTAATTTTATAAATGCTGATCTCAATGAATGGGTGTCTGCTCAAAAAATTGATATGTTGTTTTCAGTGGAAACTATTGAACATATAGGAGATACGAAAACATTACCTAAATTCTGCGATCGTAATTCTATTAATCATGTCATCCTTACCTATCCATCTAAAAAAACAACTCATTACAATCCCTATCATTTATATGATTTCAATCTGCAAGATATTCTAAATATCTTTGATCAATTTATTTGCTATCGTCACTTTAATTGGGAATATGAATTTGATGTAGTCTTCCTAACTAGAAAATGCTAATCAGGAACTATTTGATGTAAAAATTTGAGTAACTCAACTCTTGATTGAAAATTACTTAGTTGCAATTACATTAAGACTAATGAGATTTCCCATTAATTGCAAACCACTACAATCATTAAACAAATTGAAAGTCGGGACTCTTTTGCATTGCTCAAATCCAACTTCTGCTAAATATAAACATAATATTTCATAGTCAAATCCGACTTTATGAACATCATACTGATTGATTTGCCCACCAAACATAATTCGCATTAGATGCATTCTCGTCATTACATCGACATCAGGGCGGCAATAGAGCCAGCATAAAGTCTGTAAGTCTGGAACACTAATCATAAGTTGTCCTCCTTGCTTAAGTACTCTATGCCACTCTGCTAGGGTGAATATCATTTCATTGTAAAGCGAGTGATAAAAATGTTCTAAAACATGACTAGCATAGATGATCTCTACAGATTCATCTTCAAATTGACTCAGATCTGCAGCATCGCCAACATAATCTACTTCAGGGCGATTCTCAACATCAAATATTTTCCAGTCTGGGTGTGCTTCTTGTCCGCCAATGTGTAACTTCATTAGTTATTTCTCTTTACCACTATTGATTGCAATAGATTATACATATCACTTGCCAATTTTTTTGGATTCCAAAGAGGTGCTAAGGTCTCATGATGCTTAGAAAGAATTAATTTTTCCTTGATAGAGTTTCTTAAACTTGAATCTAAGCCAAGTTTGACACCCTCGGATACATACTCTTCCCAGCTATAAGTCACTCCTTCATTTATACTGACAGACTGTAAAAATGAGTAACCCATTCTTGCAAATGACTGTTCTCCACATCTTGTTACTACTGGCAGGTTAAACCACAAAGCCTCAAGATTATGACTGCCACCATTATAGGGATAAGAGTCAAGATAAATATCTGCTATTAAATAAGAAGATCGATGTTCTTCTTCAGTTTTATAACTAGGTAAAAATCTTATTCTTTGAAAATCTACATTATTTTCATCACATATTTCTCGATAAATTGACTGAATTACCTCCAAATCTCCCATACCTTTGTGTAACAACACACTATTAGGAACTTGCTGGAGGATCTGAATACAGGCTCTAGCTGTGTCCCTATTAAATTTGCGTCCAGGTGCTGCAAATAGGTAGGCAATTTGTTCTGGTGATATGCCTAAATTCGTTCTTTGTTGGTTGCGATCTATAGGTATACATTCAAAACCTGCGATCGCCATATGAGCATTAGGCAATCTGATCAGCTTTTCTAGATAGTTTTGATCGGATGTGGATGGATGGGTATACCAGTCACACAGGCAATAGTTATCAGCAGAAATAAAGGGGGCATCGAAACCTAACCAAGAAACACAAACAGGTGCTAGGTGACGATGTAGTATGTGGGTATTGAATGATATTGTTAAACTGTCCAAATCTATCAACACATCTAATTGATCATTCGCTACATCTGCAATAACTCTTTCTAATCTATAGTCAAAGCTATTTTCAATGCCATTGAGTCTTTTATCCTCTTGCCAGTAATATTTCTCAGCAACTTGCTCAAACATTTTAGTGAGATCGTCAGATTTGACCTCAGCAGTATCATAAAGATAAATATGCGGCGTAATTTTAGAAAGCTCACGAATTACATCAAAACTACACCAACCTACAGGATGTCTCGCAAAATGTGAGGATAAAAATCCAATTCTTAATTTAGAGGATGCTGTCAATTCTCTAATTTGCTTATTTGTGTGAGGTTGTTCCATTTTGCAATCTAAGTCAACTTCAGATTTAATGATCCTTTCTACATAAAGTTCACTAACTAACTTATATAACTTAGTATTGTGTTCCAAATCATCTCGAATACTAGATACCATGAATAAGAAGTTATTGTAGAGAACTTCAATTTCTATATTAGTTAAGCGATCGCAATATTTAAAGACATAGTTTTCTAGTTCTAAGAGCATCGGTTTAGCAATATCACTTAATCCTGAATGGGCATAGTTGGTAATGAAGTTAACTGACGCTCTTACTTTTTCTGTTTTGCCACAGGATTCAACAAATTGATCGGATAGTTGTCGCCGCAACTGATAGTTATGATGTAAAGGATGCTCACGATTAGATAATATATCGTTGTTGAAGTTCCAATAAGCATGACCCAAATCGGGCTTCAATTGGAGAGCTTTTGCATAAAAATTAACAGCCTCTGTTAACTGCTTAGTTTTACTAAAGATATATCCTAAATTGCAATAGGCTTCAGCATTGTTAGGATCTAGCTCAAGGGCAAATTGTAAAGATGATATTGCTTCTTCAAACTTTCCTTGCTCCGATAGTGCCGCGCCCATACTGCAAATAACGTCAACAAAATTAGGATCGATATTTAAAGCGGATTGATAACATTCAATTGCTTTATGCCACATACCTTGTACAAAGAAAGCATTCCCTAATGCATGATGAGTTTGGGTGTCATCGGGTAAAATTGCTAAGGATTGAGAATAGTAGGCGATCGCTTGCTCTGGTTTTCCTAGTTTTACTAAAGTTAAGCCTAAATTATATAAACCATTGGCATGGTTAGGATTTAAAGTAACAGTTGTTTGGAAGTTTAGGAGTGCTTGATCGATATCTCCTCTTTCACTTTGAGCAATGCCTAGATTATAGTAGGCATCTGCAAGATCGGAGTCTAGTGATATAGCTATTTGGAACAACTCAATGGCAGCATCTAATTTACCTTGTTGAGCAAGTTTAATCCCCTGACTGTTTTGAAATTCAGCCTCAGCAATAAATAAAGCGCGATCGCGTTCAGGATCTACTTCTATATCGTGATCATCTGATTCGAGATACTTTTCCCACATCTGCTTGTAGGCAGTTTCCATATCACGGGTGAATTGCCGTGAATCCCAAAGTGGCTCTGTTTCACGACCTTGCTTCAGTTTCCATGCAACCTGTTTTCGTAAATCAATATCAGTACCTAGTTTTACCCCCCATTCAACATATTCATCATCTGTCCAAGCAATTCCTTGAGAAATTCCAGCATTGACCATCATGGTGTAGCTATTTCGGGCAGCAAACTGTTCACCAACTCGCGTAACTATAGGAATACCCATCCATAGGGTTTCCATTGTATGGGTAGCGCCATTGTAAGGATAGGTATCTAAGACGACATCAGCAATTCCTAAATTTGCTCGATGTTCTTCTGCACTACTAGTAAACGGCAAAAATCTTAACTGTTCTGTACTTACACCCTCCTCATCTGCAATTTGATAAAAGAATTCTTTCAAAGACTCTTGATTTCCTAAAACACTTTTGATAAGTAGATAGCTATTAGGTACTAACTTAACAATTTTCATTTGTATCCTTGTACAGTCTGGATGTCTTTTCATCGCAGACTGAGCGCTAAGATAAATTACTGCATCATTAGGTATATTTAATAGGTTTCTCCGAAGAGTGGGAGTTGCTACCTCAAACCCATCTACAGCAACGTAGGTATTGGGTAATCGCCAAATTTTTTCAGTGTAATATGTTTGAGCTGACTCAGGTAAAACATAGGGATCGGCAATAAAGTAATCTATGGTCGATTGTCCTGCGGCATCCCAACCTAACCAAGTAATCTGTATAGGTGCAGGTTTGAAGGCTAAAACACTAGAACAAAATGCTGAGGTCATGCTATCTAAATCTACTAAGATATCAATCCCATCTTCATTGATTTGATCTGCAAGAGATAACGGATCTTCAGAGATTTCTGTACATGATTTATGAAATTGCTTTTCAATCCATAGTTGCAGAGGATCAGATGAGCGATAACCAACGAGATATGAGTACAATTCAAATTGATTGCGATCATGATATTTCAATAGCCATCTCGACAAATATCCAACTGAATGAGTTTTTAAACTGCTAGATAGGTATCCGATTTTTAATGGTCTATTCGGAAAGTTGATTTTCTTTCTAAGGAAGTGGCACTTTTTATAATTGTCAATTCGTTCTTTCTCGGTAGCAAGAATTCTACTATAAGATAACTGATGGATCTTACCTCTCAATATATGCTTTTCTTGAGGAATATCATCAAAATATGGAGAGTACCAACCTGTAACTAGCAAATAAAACGCAGCTTCTCTGAAAGATAAGTTTTCAGGCGGCTCCTTAATTAGGTTCTCACAATGAATCTTAAACTCTTTATAAATTCCAGTAACTTTTTCCCAATAGTTACAATTAACTATTAGTGAGCTAATTAACCAATGACAAGCCATTACTTTGTCAATTGGTTTACCTCCAGAAGATTGATCATATAGTTTTTGTCCTGTTTCTATAGACTTTTCGTACTTTTGTATATAGACATATAGCTCAGAGAGATAGATTAACATTTCTACACTCTCTGAAAATATAAGCAAACCTATTTCTAATATTTTAATTGCAAGATCTATGTCTCTATTATTACCATTTGCAATTTTGTTGCTAAGTGATAGAAATTTATTGATAATAGATTTCTTGTATTGACTGTGAGATAGACAAATACTTTCTAGAAATTGAGTTGTTGTCTTGTCATGTATATTAAATAATAATAATTTCTCTATTATCTCTAATAGAATATCTTCATTAAGTGGAATAAATTCTTCTGAATTGATCAAGTCAAAAACACCGAGATTAATTAATTCTTCGGAAGTAAATGTCTTGACCTTGATAGAAATTAGGACGATAGCTATCAGGTTTCTGAGGCTGTAGGGATCTATATCAATGAGATGATAACGAATGGTAAGAGCATCTTGATCTGCGTTTAAACATTCTTTTCTTTGAGCTTCCTCTTCTAGGATTTGTCCTAAATCATCAGTACATTGTTCAATTTGATCTACTTCTACATTATCTATAGCTAACATCCAAGTTGTCTGAGCAGATTCTTCTTTACCTTGTAATAACTGTGAAAGTCCTAGATACCAATAACTATCTTTGTTGTTAGAATTTAAAGATATTAACTGCTCATAGAGTTCAACTGCTTTATCATATTCAGATTGTTTGAAAAATTCAAAAGCTCTTTGCTGCAATTTAGTAAAGTTATCAGATTCTAGGTAGATAGACGCTTTGTTCATATTAAAGTCACATTAGTATCAAAATATAAACTATTAAATTTGTGAGAATAGTTAAGCAATAAAAAAGGATAGGATTGATGCCTACCCTTTCGATAAGTAGATATTTAAATTAATTTAAATGTCTACAGGTTACAAATTTAGCATTAAGTCAAAATCTCAAACAAATCGATTTATTGAACTGAAATATAACCTGTAGTACCTTGGGTAACGCAGGCTGGAGCAGCAGTGGTGGAGAGAGAAACATGCGTAGTAACTACAAAGGTTGTAGCTCCACCGTTAACCGATGCCTTTTCTGCTTCACACAAAGTAGCTAAAGTTGTAGCTTCGTTAGTACCTGCAGGAGTAGCAAGGTTAACAGCACCACCGTAGGATTTTAAGCTGACATCTCTTGCAATAGCACTGCTAATAGCATTGGCATTAGTACCCGTATTACCTTTGCCAGCACCAATGGTGGCATAGTTGTAGTTAGATGTTGATGAAGCAATACCCAGAGACAAGGTGGTAAGATCGGTTGCAAACGACTGTTTCTCTAAGTAGTAGGCTTGTTGAGAACGGTTCGTTGAACCAACGTAGGTCTTGCCTTCAGACTGACGAGCTTTGGAAGCTTGGTTGAGGAAGGAAGGAAGCGCGATCGCTGCAAGAATACCGATGATGATGATAACGACGAGAAGTTCGATCAGAGTGAAGCCCTTTTCAGAGCCTTTTTTATTGAGAATGTGTTGAATGAGCTTAGTCTTGAATTCAGATTTCATAATTCTTTATCCCGTGTATGTCAAGAACATTAACTGTTTGGTTGTGAAAGTAACTTACCCACTAAAAAGCAAAATGATATCAACTTCCAAAAAAATATTTAAAGCAATCCTAAACTCTCAGCAATATCCCCTTCCAAATAGATGAAGACATTACATTGCGTTGTCTTCATCTATTTGAGCTTTGGCTTATAGCAGTCCTAAATCATTTGTAGATTTTGGGATTTGTGGGAGCGCCCAAAAAAGGGGGACGCTCCCACAAACCATTTAGGTTTGCTATATGACTGTTATTCAGGGGAAAAGTTGGTAGGACAGATCATAGTTTGTCCTGATATGCTTAAGGCTCCAGGCAAGGGTGCGGCAATATTAGCAAAATTACCAATACAAAAAACTGTATCGATCCTTACTACCCCAGGAATGCCTACAACAGCGACAAAAGCTTTGAGATTTGCGGAGGATGGTACGGCAGCATTAGTAATGATTTGCTTTAAATCTGAGGCATTTGTACTGGGATTTCCATTAATGTCACCCTGCACAACACTGTAAGTGAAGGAACTTGATGACAAATTTGTGCCTAATCCTAACTTGCCAATGTCATTAGTAAAGCTCTGTTTTTCTAGATAATAGGCTTGCTGTAAGCGGCTCATCGTACCAACGAAAGACTTAGCTTCAGCAAATCTAGCTTTGTTGGCTTGACTGATAAATGAGGGGAGCGCGATCGCCGCTAAAATACCAATAATAATCATCGTGACGAGCATCTCGATCAGTGTAAAGCCATTACTGTCAGCATTTTGAGCTTTAACAAAGTGGCGATCGCGAAGCCATAAACTAACGATATATTCTACATTTTTGAAATCCACTGTCCCTTACCTGCGGCTAACTTGTACCCCTTACCCTGTGATCAAGTTACCCAGTTTTTAGCTATTCAACAGCTCCAAAATATTAAGTATTCTTATTTCAAGGTTGATCGCTTCTCTGGCGTTACAGAATACATTGGCGGTGAGGCGGCGATCGCTACAGAGTCCGATCACTAAGATATTAATATGCTCGATATAGGCGGCGTTTAGCGCTGCTTTGCCTTCTTCGTAGACAAGGGGTATTCCGGGTTGAATGATTGCTAGATTTTGAAAAAATTGATTAGTACTGGCAAAGCAACGATCTATATATTGATTGAGTAAGTCAAAGTCCACTTCGGTTTTACCTTGGATATCACCGAGGGTATAGGCGATCATATCGATGGGGGTGCGATCGCTAATAAAGGGTGTTGCAGAATTTTGCCAAATTTGTTCGGCAGCATCGAGGACATGATTTTGCACAAACAGGCGCGTTTTAAAATCCATTGGTTCCGCAGGATCTAAGCCTAGATGGGCAAAAACTTGGCTAGTGGTAGTGCGAACAAAGGGAATATTGAGGCGAGCGGCTAGGGCGATCGCTAATGTGGTCTTGCCCGTGCGATGTGCGCCACAGAGTCCCAGATTGCCATGAAGATTAAACATCGTCTGGATCTATGCCTAAAGCTCTTAGCCGTTCTGCAAGGTGATTTGTGTGTAGGCTCTCTTGATCGGCACGCATCGCTGGTTCAGGGGCTAAAGGTTGCAGATTCATAGATTTGCCCTCTCAGAAATCTGTACATAGTTAGTTTATTCTACAAAAGTCCTAGACTCCGAATACTTGCTTGGCTCTAGCAAGATAGTCTTGTCGATCATCTAGACCATTAAGCCCACCGTTGATAATTCGGGTGATTTGGATGACATCATCGTTGTCGGCATAGTCATTGAGCGATCGCGAATCCCAAAACCAACCTGCACTGAGGCAGGCAAGATCGTAGTCGGCGAGGCGCTGCGGATTATTGATTAAGTCCACGCCTAGAGCCTTGCCACATTCTGCGTAGTTAGAGCGTCCTGTGACTTGGATTAAGCCACGACCTTTAAAACGTACGCCGTCGCCTGCTTTGGTATTGCCAAGATCTCTGCGTCCTTCATAGTCTGCCCCAGAGGCATATTCTTCGTTGGTGTTAAACCCATCGCTTTCATGGGCAGTTTGAGCAAGGAAATGGGCTTTGCGTAATGGGGTCGTAATGCCATAACGCTGCATAGTGGTATTGAGGTTTGGGAGTAACTGATTGAGCCGATTTTGGCTAGTGTAGATGGCGATCGCCCCTAATTGATCTGCTGTGAGTAAATTAGGAGTAGTTGGGGTTGGTGGATACAAACCTGCATAGGGTTCTTGGGTAGCAGCGCGTGGTGGCAAATTATTTAAAGCCCGAATCGTACTATCTACAAGTACGTCTTTGGGATTGAAATCATCTTTAAGGGCATCAATTAATTGTTGTAAGCGCTTTGCGACTAATTGACGAGAGGCAACAAGATTGGGGGCTGGGTAAAGACCTTCATAGGGTTTGCGAAGGATGGGGCGTAGAGGCAAGCCGCTCATAGCTCGAACTAAGTCATCAATTTTGCTATCGGCATCGGTGTACTTGGGAGCGGTGATCTTGGCGATCGCGGCAACTAAAGTCTGGGATGCTTGCTTGCGCCATGTGGCAAGATCGGCGGGTGCAAAGAGTCCTGAATAGGGCGCGCGACCTGTGGGGCGTGGGGGTAATTGACGAATAAAGCGAATCAAGTCATCGATCGCACCATCATAGACACTACCTTCAACATTCTGAATTTTGGGTACTAAAGTTTGGAGTGTAGCTGCGGCTCGATTACGCCAAGTTTGGAGATCCGCCGCAGGAAAAATCCCTGCATAGGGCTGTCGCGCTTCAGGTCGCACAGGCAAATTATTGAGTACTCTCACTAGATCATCGACCAAACCATCGTTGGCTGTAGGGGAAGTTCCAGCAATTTTAGGCACTAGAAAAGCTAGGGTTGCCGCAGCTTGCGATCGCCAAATCTCAATTTGTTTCATCGTCTTTGGGGGATGTAATAGCGACTTATATCTGCCGCCAAGTGGAGCAGGACATAAAACCCAAAAGAGAGTTGCGGTGCTTTGCACCGCAACTCTCTTTTGGGTTTTGATTTTGTCCTAACATGACTGGCGACAGCTATACATGTGTCTCTATTACATCATTTAATGAAACGTCCAAAAATCAATTTCACAAAAAATGAATAACGTAGGAAGATTTTGCCAAGGAGGTTCACAATCATTTTGCGTAAACTAATAATCGCGATCGGTAAATATGGCTCGGTATAGGTTTGTAGATTGGAAATGATGTGACTAAGTTGGGCATTGATAGGCAAGGCAAAGGTAATAGTTAGCCAGCCCAAAATCAAAAGGACAATAATGGCGATCGCTACGATTTGGAGAAAGCGACTTTCTAATAGAACGAGCAACCACTTACCAATATCTAGGAAAGACTTGGGCAAATCAGGTAATTGAAACGGCAATTTGGAGATCAGCCACCAAATTATTAATACTGTGATGGGGGCAGCAATAACGATGCTCCAACAATTACTGATGAGAGAGTCCGATAAGTGGAAATGTTGTCGTAATGGCTCACACCATGTAAATACGGTCACCATTGAAATAGTCGCGATCGCAAAGGGACGTAATTTTGCCTCAACATAATCTTCAATGGCGGTGATAAATTGTCGAGAAATTTGCCCAACGACAAAACTATGGGCTTTAAAAATGCGATCGCTGAGGGGGTGCTGCAAAATATCCAGACAAACTTTTTGGCTCAGATCGCCATCAATATTCATTAATGTGCGTAATATTGGCGATGGGTTTGACTCTGATTTAGCTTCCCTGTTAACGGGATCTCCATTTTTGTCAGGTAAATCCTTGTAATAAGTCCAAATAGTAATTGCCCCTTGACTTGAGGGTGCAATTCCCACACTTGAGGCTAAAACTTGCAATAATTCTTGGCTATTGAGTTTATAGACAATATCTCCATCACGATTATGGCGATTCAACCCGAAAGTATCCTCCTCAATTTGAGCCAAAACTTTGGGGTTAAGACGCACAATAATCTCTTCTTCGACAATAGCTAACCACTCAGGCGCAGCCACCGTAACTCCATCTTGCTATATAGGGTTTTTAAACTTGAGCGTGATTTGCACGCTCAAGTTTATTAGGATTTTTTAGAAATGAGAGTGCAAAGCACGCTCATTTCTATTTGGATCGAAATGGCATCAAACTTTTTACTAGGTTTACACAGGTTTCAATCAATCCTGACCATTGTTTTTGAGCATTTTCCACACCTTGGCGATGCAGATCAAAAATGAGCTGTGTCATTTTAGGATCAATCTTGCTTTTATTCAGTGTAAACAAATCTTCAATAAACCGATTAGTCAAATCTCCATCAAGATGAAACTTAGTCTGAGCATAAATGCGATCGCCATTTAAAACTGACTGTTCAAATTCCCATAATTTTCTAAAATAGCGAATCATTTGTGCATCAACGATTACTTCTCCATCGGCATCTGTTTTAATGTCTAGTTTCATTAATTGTCTAGACATTTCGATGTAACAAGATTCCTCTGCAATAAACTTTGCTTTTTCTTGTGGATCTAATGAGTTTTTCCGCTCATTGAAAATAAACTCAGACTCTTTATAAACCTCTAAATCTTGGTTATAGCGAGTCAGCTCTGCTCGATACTGCTCTATAACTGCTGCTTCCTTGGGTAATAAAGGTGTTGATGTTTGTTGAGGAAGGGAAAATCCTTTTTGCTTAAGTTGGGTACTTCGTTCAAGGAGAGACTCCTTCACATTTTGCAGTCCCTCCTCAGTTTTGTATTTGATATTGTTGCTCAGATCCTGATAAAACTCCTTTGCGTCAAACTTTTTCATCGGGATATTACCGACGATCATGGTATTGACTTCTAGGGAAGTAATCTCTTCTAAAACATCTTTGAGAGTTTCCCGAAAGTTATTAAGAGATGTACTTTGCCCCTCACTGTCTTTTGCTGCCGCTTTAGTGACAACTACTAAATCTGATGCTGACTGCTTTGCAGGCTGTTCGCGCCTAGACTTGATCTGATTTGTCGTGTCTTCGGCAATTCCTTTGTTACTTGTAGCCCTATCAACTTGCATACAGATCTCCTAAGCGCTCTAAGCGCAAAACTAGACATAACTAGGTAAGCGATCGCTACTTAAGCTTGCAGAATATTCGGCATCCGTATCCTTTTCACCATTTAACAAGCCTGTTACTTTCTGACCAATATCTACTAAGGTTTTGAGGTTATTGGCGATCGTCTCAGCACCCTTCTCGACTTGGGTTTCATGAAATCCGCGTAGCTCAGCATAGGGAGAACCCTGTAAAAAATCTGCGCCAATCTCATTTTCGATATCACCATCAATGAGATTAATAGTTGTCTTTAAACGATTACCTGGTTTATGCGCTGTGTCGCCTTCATGGGCAACCCAAGTCACAATTTCTAATTCCACAAGGTCAGAAAATACCTCAACCAAAGCATCGCCAAAATTTTTAGATTCCTTGAGTTTGCTTTGGAAACGTACTGATGCTGATGCTGTCGCTGTAACTGTTACCGAAGAATTTGCGTATGTCATAATTGATAACCGATATAGAGCCTGTAGTTAAGAGGATGAAAATCAACAAGCTAAAAACATTAACTAAAATCTTAATCGTTTACTTAATCGCTTAGTGATGCAATTTTTCACAATAAAAATTTTTATAAATTTATTTTCTATGTTTTCTATAAAATTCAATGCCGACTGTAACCAAATTGGTTTAGCAACTTCTAGAACCAACCTAGAACTAACTTTAATGATAGTCAGATAGCTCAATCAATTCCATTGGCACAAAACTTTCCTGTGGAAGCAAAATTAATTGAGAGTAAATCAGCTTGCCACTCATATCTATGCGGTTAATGGCGATTCCCATAGGACGTGGCAGTTGGGCAGCGTAAGAATCGGCATAGTAGCGATAAATTTGTTTAGCGGCTCTGACAATCATCGGATCGACCTTTTTTGCGACAGCTTCTGACTGGCGCTCAGGTTTATCAAGGCTTTGGGTGGCATATGTCACAATGTAGTCCCCTTAAATTTGACTGTTCTTTTGCCTTTGGAAAAGCTGCATCAGGACTGTAGCTGACTTTGTTTTTTTTGGCAAGATTTGAGCTTAGGATTATACATTAATTGATATTTTTTGGTTTGCTCGCTGCTAAAAAATTTGCCAAATTTTTTAAAATGTCTATTAATTGCCTTCAGTACTAGCCAGTTTGATTCTAAAGAGCTTGCTGTAAAAGATTTGGGGGAAATCCACATAGCCTTTATCTCGAATACTGGAGACAACATCAATTAAGTAGCCTACAAATTCTGAGTTTTCTAATGTCATTTCGTAGCTCATGTCCGCATTACCTTCAAAGGTTACGCGACATAATGCGAGGTCAGAGGGCAAATTGGCAACGCGCCACACTGCCATAAAGGAAACCGCAGGACTGCCTTCGATATGACGTTCACCTGTGATTTCCCCTTGCTTGTATAAAGAAATTGCGTAGGGGAGAGCTTGACGTTTGCTTGGCTCTCGGTAATAGGGCATGTAGATGGAAACTTCTTGCGGAGGAGCAGCTTTAAGTTCGATCGCCATAGATATCAAGTCTCTATATGAGGTATGCCTAAATTTTTACAACAAAGATTAGCAGGTTTTTGTCTTAATTTAGAGGAAGCGCTTTGCGCTTCCTCTAAATTAGTTATGGAGAAACGCGATCAATTACTTTGATTTTGCCGTCGGGTTGTACTTCCCATACGTCATAACTACCTTTGACATCGCCATATTCATCGAGATCAACATTGCCACTTGCGCCTTGATAGTCAATTTCTTTGCCTTCTTTGACTAGTTTGATAGCTTCACAAACATCACTGACTTCCTGACCTGGGGCATTAGCCACTTCACGGATTTTGCTCTTGATGCCTTCGCCAGTACCATCTTTAGCAGCCTCAGCCGCGATCGCAATCAGTGCCGCCGCATCATAGGAATGGGGAACAAATGCGCCGAGATCCTGACCAGTCTTTTCTTTAAAGGCTTTAGTAAAGGTGTCAAGGGACTTGCCATCGGCTCCGGGAACAGTACCTAGTGCGCCTGCGAGGATGAGCTTGCCTTCAGGGGTATTGCCAATGAGTTTAGGAAAGTCTTCGGTTTTTACGCCATCGGTCAACAGGATTTTGACATCTTTAGTTAAACCTTGCTCAAAGGCTGCCTTAATTACTGCACCGCCAGAATCGGGATAGAGAATTGCGGCAACTGCATCGGGCTTGCTACCAAATGCACCCTTCGCTTCTGCCTCAAAGGTGGTTGCTTTAGGATCGTAGCGAGTGGGCTTATTTTTGTTCACAATTGTGCCACCAAGCTTTTCAAAGGCTGCCATAAAAGATTTCTCAAACCCTACGCCATAGTCATTGTTAATGACGAGAGTAGCAACTTTACGTGCGCCTTTTTTGTAAGCGAGGTTGGCTAGGGCTAGAGCTTGATAGGTATCAGGTGGGGCAGTGCGATACCAATAGCCATTAAATTCGCCTTTCTTGGCGCGTTCGGTAAATACAGGACTGGTGCTACCTGGGGAAATCATGACGACTTTATTAGGGACAGCGATCGCTAAGGCTGCGGTCGATACACTGCTGGCAAATGCGCCAACGATACCGCCAACGTTATCGACCTTCACTAATTTGGTAGTTGCTTCTGCACCTGCGGGGGGATCGGTGCGATCGTCTTCCTTAAAATAAGCGATCGGCTTACCAAGGACACCACCGCATTTATTCACCGTATCGACAAGGAAATCGATAGATTTGATCATCGGTGCGCCAATCGACGAGAGATCCCCTGTAGCGGGTAGTACGGCTCCTAGACGAAGGGTGTCTTTTACGCCGCCACCACCTGAACCTGTGGTAGTTGGGGCTGTGGAGTTGGTCGCACTAGTTGGACTGGTGCTATTTGTAGTTGGTGGAGTGCTAGGCTGACAAGCTACGATCCAAATCGTGGTTACGGTAGCGAGTAAAGCCAGACAAAGTGTTGAGAAAAACCTTTTAGTCATGGTTACGATGAACTACGATCATGTTGATAAAGTTGCTGTAATTGTATCTGCAAAGCTCATGTCATCCACCATTGATCCACGCCGCCAAAGGGAATTAGTCCGTTTATTAGAACTAATGGGACTAGAGCAAGCAAAATTAGAGAAAGTCAATTCCCAAGGTTTTGATTGGCTGTTAATCGATCGCGCTTTGGTGCATCCCAGCTTTTCGACTGCCTATAACAATGATCAATTGGAGTTTGTGGGCGATAGTGTCTTGCGCCTATCGGTGAGTTTATTTTTGCAAGAACGTTATGGCGATCGCTCTGTAGGGGATTTAGCAGCTTTGCGATCGCATCTAGTTAGTGACAAAACCCTTGCTGAAATTGCCAGTATGTATGAGTTACAAAAGTATGTCGTAGTGTCTAATGCCGCAAGGAATGATTCACAGGCTTTGCGATCGCTGCTGGCGGATGCCCTTGAAGCTTTAATGGCAGCGCTATATATTAATACCCAAAATTTAGTTTTTATTCGTAAATGGCTTGACCCGCATATGCAGCGTTTTGCTGAGGCTTTGCTCGCAATTCCTGCATTGGGTAATTACAAAGTTGCGTTACAAGAGTTAACACAGGGACGCTGGAAACGCTTGCCTGAATATCGCAATGTGCCATCGGAGGGTAGTAGTTTGTTTTCTGTGGAAGTATGGTTTGATGATCGCTGTTGGGGCAAGGGACAGGGGAAAAGTATTAAAGCTGCCCAACAGGAAGCCGCGGCGATCGCTCTCCAAGAGATGTCTCAGCTTTCTTAACGTCAGTTGGGTTTAAGCTGACCAAATTTAAAAGCCCAAAAGTAAAAGCCTTGCTAAGCAAGGCTTTTACTTTTGGGCTTTGATAGAGGGTTTGCTCCGCAAACCCTCTATCAAAGCCTGTTTCAAATTATCCTGAAATCGCGTTTTCTTAGAAAACGGTGAAAAGCAACATTTTTATTTTTCTCTCTTCGGATATTTGGTAAATTCCCAAACTATTTATTAAGATTCATTAGGTAGGTGTATAAATACTTAGTGCTAAATCGTAAATTTTTCTACAAATATAGAGTAAGCATCGTAATATTTCTTAGTGTGCTAATTTAATTTGTTTAATCAATCCTTAAGATTGATGCTTCGTGTGGTAAGAAGGAGTCAAGAGTCATTCTGATACTAATAGCGATCCTAGCCGTCCTGAACACTGTGGCAGCAGTGTGGCTACTACTTTATGGGCTAAATGCTTATTGGCTCACTGCTGTCCATAAGCCTAGACGTTCTCTGCGGAAACAGCTTGTTTTGCCGAAGCTCAACCCTGCCAGAGAATACCAAACAGCGCAGGTTGCAGCGTCGCCATCATCGAGTTCAGGGGCGCTCGCTGTCAATAATTTTGATAATTTCGATCAGTTTCGTCTCGAAAAAAGCTTTAACAATAATTTTTCTAATTATGCTTTGGCAGTTGAGATGCCTGAGCATTATACAGTTGCCGATGAAGACTTGCCCTTGGTCACAATCCAGCTACCGATCTTTAATGAGCGCTATGTTTCGCGCCGATTAGTAGATGCAGTGTGCTTGTTAGACTATCCACGCGATCGAATGCAGATTCAAGTACTGGATGACTCCACCGACGACACTCAAGCCCTGCTTAGCGAAACTGTCCAAGAATACCAAAACAAAGGTTTTTGGATTGAATATATTCATCGTGTGAATCGTTCTGGCTTCAAGGCGGGGGCATTACATGATGCGATGCCCCTTGTGCAGGGAAATTACATTGCGATTTTTGACGCGGACTTCATTCCATCCATAAACTGGCTCAAAGACACCATCCGCCATTATGTCAATAACCCTGATGCTAAGGTTGCGGTTGTCCAAACTCGGTGGGGACATATTAACTCTGAGTATTCATTGCTGACGAAGTTGCAATCAACAGGCATTGATGGACATTTTGCGATCGAGCAACAGGCACGTTGTAATAACGATTATTTCTTGAATTTCAACGGAACTGCGGGTATTTGGAATCGCCAAGCGATTATTGATGCAGGTGGTTGGCACGCCGATACCCTTGCCGAAGATATGGATTTGAGCTATCGCGCTCAACTCAAAGGCTGGAAAATTGTTTATGACAACAATATTGTTGCGCCTGCGGAATTGCCTGTGGCAATGCTCGCTTTCAAATTGCAACAATTTCGTTGGGCAAAGGGCAGTATTCAGTGTGCTAAGAAATTAATTGGGCAGCTCTGGAAAGCGGATCTGCCATTTGTGGTGAAATTCCAAGCCACCATGCACTTAACAGGCTATTCGGCACATCCTTTGATGCTGCTCCTGATTTTGCTCTCGATCCCACTGATGCTATTAGCAAATAATGAGGCGCTCAGCCTACGCATTTCCATTGAGGGCGCTTGGTCAATCTTTATGTTGCCTGCCACCTTTGGCCCTCCATTTTTGTACTTCCATGCTCAAAAAGACTTGTATCCGAAATCTTGGCATCGCCGCATTGGACGTATTTTCCTCTTAGCCGTTTTGGGTACTGGCATTTCTTGGAGCAATAGCCGAGCCGTATTTGCTGGTTTATCAAATACTGGCGCAAATTTCCGCCGCACGCCTAAGTTTGACATTAAAAACAAGAGCGATCGCTGGGAAAACAAGGCATATAAAATTCCCCTTGATGCGACTGCATGGATCGAGCTTGGCTTATGTGTTTACAGTATTTTGGCTTCGACAATCGCCTTTAACAAAGGTCTGTATATCACCCTGCCATTTATGGTTTTGTATGCGGTCAGTTATGGATATGTCGGTGGGCTAACTCTCTGGCAGTCTTGGCAACAGTCACGGAATTAAAAAAATAGGACGCTTTGCGTCCTATTTTTTTATAATGGTTAATATGTGGTCAATTATTATCCCAACTTACAACCGCTTACCTATCTTGCAAAAATGTTTGCAAGCGATGGAAGCCCAAGATTTTACGCAGCCCTACGAAATTGTGGTCGTTGATGATGGCTCTACTGATGGCACTGTAGAGTTTTTGCAAAGTCATCCTGACCAATTCCCTCATGTGCGTTTGTTTCAGCAAAATCATGAGGGTGCGGCGATCGCTAGAAATACGGGTATCGATGTAGCCCAAGGCGACATAATTGTATTTATTGATAGCGATCTGGTCGTTACACCTGTATTTTTATCGTCCCATGCGAAAGCTCTAGCAGGTAGCGATCGCGCTTTTACCTATGGGCGGGTGATCAATACCAGCAATTTTGAAAATCCCACCTCGGAACCAATCAAGATTACCGATCTATCCAATGCTTTTTTTGCGACGGGGAATGTGGCGATCGCCAAGCATTGGTTAATTGAGGCAGGAAAGTTTGATACTAGCTTCCGTCAGTATGGCTGGGAAGATTTAGAACTGGGTGTGCGGCTGAAAAATTTAGGTTTAAAACTGATTAAATGTCCCGATGCGGTTGGCTATCATTGGCATCCTGCATTTACGATTGAGCAATTACCAAGACTTGTCGATGTGGAAGCTCAGCGTGGACGCATGGGTGTGGTGTTTTATCAAAAGCATCCCACATGGGAAGTGAAGATGATGATCCAGATGACATGGATTCATGTGGTGTTGTGGGGCGTATTGTCGCTCGGTGGTTTACTAAATGAGCGATCGCTACGTCCATTACTGCAATGGCTGATCAATCAAGGCAAGCCCCAACTCGCCCTCGAAATCGCTAGAATTTTCTTAAATTGGTACAACGTCAAGGGTGTATACGCCGCTTATCGAGAATCCATTAATTAAAAAGATGCCTCATGTCTTTTTAATCAATTAGCTGGGATATCAAAATGCTGCAAACCAAACCGAAACCCCAACCTGAAATTAGAATTGAGCAGCCCTTAATCACATGGGAACAATTCAAGCTAATTCAACGGGGTTTTGCAGATGCTAGGAGAATTCGACTAGCCTATTACGATGGAATTTTAGAAATTGTGTCCACCTCAGTCGATCATGAGCTAATTAAAACGATTATTGGCGCATTGTTGGAATTATATTTTTTAGAAATGGAAATTGAGTTTTTCCCGATGGGGCAAGCCACTCAGGAAAAAGTAGAACAAGTCTCTTTGCAACCCGATGAATCCTATAGCTTTGGTAGCCCCAAAAAGATTCCCGATCTCGCCATCGAAGTAATTTTGACCAGTGGCAATACTGAGAAATTAAAGAAATATTATTTACTCGGAGTCCCTGAAGTTTGGCTATGGGAAGACGGCGTTCTTGATATTTATCATCTAGATACTCAAAGCGATCGCCAATACTGCAAATCCTCAACTAGCAAATTTCTGCCCAATCTCGACATGGCAACATTACAGCGCTGTATTCTAAGTGCATCACCCCTTGAAGCCTTGAAGACATTTCGGCAATCATTTCGCTCAAACCTATGAAAGTTTCCCTCGAATTTCTCTATCACTTTCATTGCGATCGCTGTCGTAAATGGTGGAGCCGTGCCGATATTGAGCCACAAATTGGAGAACAGGTTTACTGTCCCTATTGTGGTCATGTGAATATAGTCGAGGTTGTGCAAACTTTTCGCAATGCGGCACGCGGCGGTAGTTGTCTGAGCCAACGCCCTGACGAAAAGTAATATATAAAAAGTGCTTTGCACTTTTTATATATTTCGGGTATACATTCTGAGATTTATATGACTACTACCAATATTATTCTGGCGGGATATCTTGCGGGTGCATCTGATTACATACCGATCGCTAAGAAATTAGAAAAGAAAAATTTAGCTGCTACCGTCGTACCCTTGAAATGGTGGGACTGGGTTCCGACGGTGGGCGGGCGATCAATCGCACCGATCTTAGAAAAGCTCGACCAAACCGTAAATCAAGAATTAGCCAAAACTGGGGCATCAAAAGTTAATATCATTGCCCATTCCGCAGGGGGCTGGCTCTCACGAATTTATCTAGGCGATCGCCCCTATTACGACAAAGTTTGGGATGCGCGTTCTAAGGTTGCCAAACTGGTTTGTCTGGGAACTCCTCAACGTAGTCTCGAACCTTGGTCACTGCCAAATTTAGGTTTTGTCAATAACAATTATCCTGATGCTTTTTATGATGATATTGAATATATCTGTGTGGCAGGAAATGCGGTACAGGGCAAAAAATCTACACCAAAAAAATGGCTTGCCTATAGTAGTTACGAACTCACGATTGGGCAAGGCAATGTATGGGGCGATGGGATAATTCCGATTGAGGCGGCTTATTTGGATGGAGCGAAAAATATGGCGATCGATGGGGTGTATCATTCTCCGCGATCGGGTAAGTGGTATGGCTCTCAAGAGGTGGTTGATATCTGGGCAGAGTATCTATAAGGTTTTCTCACGCTAAAACATCATTAGCTAAGGCGATCGCCTAAATCTATCGTCACAAGCTAGCAAGGCGATCGCATTTTTTTTGGGGTAAAATCAGAGCATATAAGCTTTTCAATCTATAGTTAACGTTCAAAAGCGATGCAAGTTACTATTGAAGTATCCGATGAAGTTGCTTTACAGGCAAATCGAACAGGGTTTTCTGTGCAGGAATTTGTCATGCAAGCAATTCAAAAATATATACATCAGGAAGTTTCTTTAGTACATACCCAAACTTGGCAACTGTGCGGTGGATTGCAAGTTAAGAATAATCTAGATATACCGATTCATAGCGATCTAGATGTGGTTACTAACTACGCTGAGAGTATTGACGATGTTCTTTATGGCAATCTGTAATGACAGAAGTTTTAGTTGATACGTCAGCGCTGATTGCTTTTTTTGTTGGCTCCGAGAAGCATCACCTAGCTGTAAAAAACTATTTCTTATCCAATCCTGATTCAAAATGGGTAATTCTCTCAACAGTTTTTGATGAGACGGTGACATGGCTCCGAGTGAAGATTTCAATTCGCGATTCCATTGCTGTTGGGAGGTTATTACGTCAAGAGCATCGTTATGTCGCTTTATCAGAAGCGGAATGATATCGCCACTTGGGAAGTATTTTGTCGATATGATGACAAGGCTTGGAGTTATACGGATTGTTCGCTATTGGTGATGTCTCAGCGTTTAAATATACCTACTGTGGTGGCGCTAGATGAGCATATTCGGCAAATGCGTGGTTTGGGGGTGAATTGCGTCACTTAATTTACACTGAATGATCGCCTATCATCATCACTAATTAGCAAGGCGATCGCCCATAATCATTATTATTTATTCGCGCCTATAGATTAAAACTGTAGGGGCATTGCATTCCCACGAAAATACATAAATTTTGAGATTGTTTGAATTTGGGAATGCTTTGCCCTAAACTCCTAACTAATTGCCCCCTAGCCTCCAATTCTGGGGGAACAAGAGAATACAGGGCTTTCAAAGTCCCCCAGAATTGGGGGATTTAGGGGGCTTAGATCATCTAAACCTAGACAGAGAGACGACGGGTTTGTTGTTGTAAATCATTAATCTGGCTTCGCCGCAATAGAATTTCATGGATGCTGAATTTTCGTCAGAAGCGCAACCAATGCAGCAGCAGATGCAACAGCAAATGCAGCAAATATCTTTTGAAGAAGAAGCTCCTGAAGAATCTGACTCAGCAGCCGAGGATATCGCTGACCCCGTGATTTTTGCTCGCCTTGAGAGCAGGGTGTTATCAGTCGCATTCTCACCCGATGGGCGAAAGATAATTGCGGGGCTGGACGATGGCACTTTGCAACTATTTGATGCCATTTTTGGCAAACCCATCGGCAAACCTTTCCTAGGACAGGGGGCTGTTAATTCAGTAGCCTTTAGCCCCGATGGCAAGGCGATCGTTTCGGGCGGTAATGACGATGTACTGCGGTTGTGGGATTTGCAGGGCAACCAAATCGGCAATTCTTTCAAAGGGCATAGGGGTGGGTCTCTTGTTCAGTCAGTAGCCTTTAGCCCTGATGGCAAGGCGATCGTTTCAGGCAGCGGTGACAGGACTCTGCGGTTGTGGGATTTACAGGGCAACCAAATTGGCAATCCTTTCAAAGGGCATAGCATTGCCGTCTATTCAGCAGCCTTTAGCCCTGATGGTAAGATGATAGTCTCGGGGAGTCGTGACAAGACTCTGCGGTTGTGGGATTTGCAGGGTAACCAAATCGGCAATCCTTTCCTAGGACATGAGGATTTGGTCAATTCAGTAGCCTTTAGCCCTGATGGTAAGATGATCGTTTCGGGCAGCAGTGACAAGACTCTGCGGTTGTGGGATTTGCAGAACCAAATCGATAATCCTTTCCTAGGGCATGGGTCTAGTGTCAATTCAGTAGCTTTCAGTCCTGATGGCAAGGCGATCATCTCGGGGAGTCGTGACAATACGTTACGGTTGTGGGATTTACAGGGCAACCAAATCGGCAATCTTTTCCTAGGGCATGAGAATATTGTCAATTCAGTAGCTTTTAGCCCTGATGGCAAGGCGATCGTTTCGGGCAGTGATGACTACACGATTCGCCTGTGGACTTTAGATGGCAATCCGATCGCTAACTTGGCAGATCGCAGGAGACAGATCGAGATTCCTCAAGGTGTTGCCAACGATTCGGCGCAGGGTGAGGATTGCCTCAACGTTCAGGATGAAATTGAGGCTATGGCAACAGTGCTGATGCTCCGTAGTCTTCAACCACCAATGGCTGTGGCAATCTTGGGCAGTTGGGGGAGCGGGAAGTCCTTTGGAATGTATCTAATTCAGCAAAGGATCGAGGCAATTCGCAGGCAAGAACTCACTAGGCTACAAGCTTGGGGCGATCCAAACGATTTCAAGGACACCCACATTATGTCTCCCTATGTGGGTCACATCTATCAAATTAGCTTCAATGCTTGGACTTATGCCAAGTCCGACCTCTGGGCAAGCCTGATGCAAGAAATTTTCTACGAGTTAAACCGTCAAATTACGTTAGAACGGCAGATTGGTAATTTTCTAAGTTCCCCTACAACGCCTCAAGAGAATAAAAAAAAACCAGAATCTAACTCTTCAGAAAAATTGCCATCGACTCGAAATATAGATCGCCTTATCTATAATCCCTTCACGAATCTAAAGAAAACCATTCAAACAAGGATCAAGCTATCCCAAACAAAGATTGCGATATTCAGCCGACAAATCCTGAACCTCTGGATCTTTCAATTTGTTCTGCACCTTATCGTTATATTTCTGCTAATCATTCTTCGTCCTATTTTCTATTTTTTTGTTATTCTGACACTGCATTTATTTATGTTCAATCTCCCCATAAAAGATAAGTTCGCTATAGCATCAACTATTGACAATTTCGATTTTATCGCTTGGCTCCTCGAAGAGTTTAGAGCTTACTACTTCCCCGACGACTTAAAAACATCCTACAAATCTTGGCGTAAAGGGATTGAGTCCGTTATAGAACATTTATTATTTCTAATCCTTGATGGATTCCCTAAGCGTTTAAAAGATAGCAAAAAGAATTTAGAGAAATTCAAGGAGAATTTAGAAGAAGTCAAGAAAAGCAAAAATCCTAAACCTGCAACCAATCCTACCCCTGAAACTGATCCATACCAGCAGAAAAAGTTTGAGCAAGCCTTGCTAAATGGAGGCGACTTTTGGCGAGTACTTTACCTGACCAATGACGAAGAACGCAGAGCTTTTATTGAATCCAACGATCGCCTCAAAGAATTTAAAGACTGGAAAGACCCCACCTCAAATTCTAACTACTTGTGGAATACCCTCGATCAAAGCAAACAGAAAGAACAACAGCGTTTAAAACAGCAGGAGCAGGAACTCCAGAAAAAAGAACAAGAACTGCAACGCCAACTCAAAAGCGCCGAAGCAGAAGTAAAACAACAACTCGACAATCGCAAAGCGACAGCACTCTGGACACCGATTGTCAAAGCCATTACTCGGCTTCTATTTTCTAAAGAAGAAATTGAAAAATACAAAAATGAAATTGAAAAATTAGCCGAAGCTGGTAAAACCACCAATGAAACGATCGCTTTAATACGGAAAGTCGTGACCAGTTGGCAAGGCTTAATTGCCCTGTTCATGATGTCTTTATTGATCGTCCTCACCCTAGATCCCGCAACCCGCACCGCGATCTTCACCGCCACTCAAAACCTGCTAGAACAAACTGGCTTAGCAAGCCTATTCGATCGCCTAATTCCCACTGAAGCAAAAAACAACTTCACTGAACTCAGCAACATAATTCGTGACTGGTTCGCCAATTTCCCTCAATGGATGGAATCAATCCGCACTCAAATTCCATCAGGTTTACAAATAATCACCGCGATCGCCGCAGCCGTCACTACCCTCATCCCGATCCTCAAAATCATCAACGATTATCTCAACTCCGTTCAAAAAGAACAGGCAAAAATTCAAAGCGATCGCGAGTTCTTACTCAAACAAAAACAGGACAAATCCGAAAACCTTGTCAAAGAAGTTGCCCAACTCAAGCTCCAAGTCGCAGAACAAAAACAGCGTGTAGGACTCACCGCCAACTATGCATCACTCATGGACTTTGTAAGCGATCGGCTCCAAGTTGACGACTATGGCAAACGGCTAGGACTAATGCAACAGGTCAAGCAAGATCTCGCCGCCCTCTCCGATCGCCTCACCGATTGGCAACATAACCGCGAAGAATTAAAAAAGTTCTTCCCAAGAGGTCCTGCAAGAGTCGTTCTCTACATCGATGACTTAGATCGTTGCCCACCCGATCGCGTTGTCGAAGTCCTAGAATCAGTCCAACTCCTGCTCAACACCAAACTATTCATTGTCGTATTAGGCATTGATGATCGCTATATCGCCCGTGCCTTAGAACAAGTCTACGAAGGCGTTCTCAAGCGTGGCGGCAAACCCTCTGGACTTGACTATCTCGAAAAAATCATCCAGATTCCCTATCGAATGCGACCCATTTCATCCTCAATGATTGACGGTTACCTTCGCGCCCAAACAAAAGTAGCTAAGCCCCAAGCCCCATCAACATCTGTTGAAACTGACGACATCACCCCAAAAACGGAACTACAGGAAGAAATACAAGAAGCGATCGCACCTTTATCCGATCTAAATGTTGAACCACCTGATGTTATCAAACCTGAGCCATCCGCGATCGACACCCCAGAACCATTAGAAAATCCACAAAACATACAAGCCAAAGCTTTCACGGATGAAACTACATTCCTTGAAACCATCGCCCAAACCATCGAATTTGAAGAATCAGAGTTTCAACTATTAGTAAACTGTTGCAAACACGTAGATATCACCCCTCGCACTGCCAAACGGCTGATCAACATCTACAAAATTATCCAAATTATCTGGTCAACACGCAGTAAAAAAACATCAACAGTCCTCACAGATGAAGACAAGCGCAACAAGCGTATCGTCACTATGTCATTTCTAGCGCTCTCAGGTCGATACCCCACCTATATGCGAAACCTATTTGAAGAAATTGACGTACACTTTGAAGAGAATGTGAAAGAACGCGCTCCCCTTGAAATTTATCTAGAAGAACTACTTGAACCCATCAAGCCCACAGCTACACATAGCGATCGCTATGCCCACCGAGAATGGCGCAAATTTACCAGCGATATCAAACGAATGCTCGAACCTGATCAAGCTCAACCCACCAAACTCAAAATTGATCGCGAAATTTTTGGATTGATGCTGTCTTTTTGCTTTGTCGGTGATATCGGCTACGATCCCGATGATTTCGAGTCAAAGGTCTAGCCTTAACTACAGCAATGTAAGAGATAGCTAGAATATAAAACCCAAATAAGTGAAGGCGGCACGAAGTGCCGCCTTCACTTATTTGGGTTTGCAAACCTTACATTGCTATAGCGATCGCCCTGAGATGTAATTATTTGAGAGGCGATCACCACTCAAATTAAGGCTTTTAACCTCCCCTAAATGGGTAGCGATCGCCATAAACAGCAAATAAAAGGGCAAACATCAGCCAAAAGGCTTACGAAAAAGTCCTATATTACTCGACAAACTAGTAGACATTTCGAGATAAGGGATGTATAGTATAGAGGTGTGAGGAGCGAACAAAAGAAAAAGCCTAGGAACGAAACAGGGAAAGTAACCTAGGCTTTTTCTTTTGGTTACATCTAATAAAAAAAGAGATCAGTTAATAGCTGGTCTCTTTTTTTATGGCAATCAACTTATGGTAGTCAATATTGGGGCTGGCTATACAGAAATAGGGTCAATCTTTACCAGCACAAATGGCGGAACAACAAGACTCGTAAACTCTTTTTCTTTGTTGGCATTCCAAGCACTTAGCTCCTCAGCCGTGGGGTGGCGCAACCAGCCATCCTCGATCCATGACTGGACTAACTGCGTATTGTCCTCAGTTAAAGCAACACCCACATCGACGAGATCTAGATTTGCCCCAACTAAAATTACTCTTGCTCTAGCCGCATGGGGAGATAACCATTCCCACAGCGCCACATCCACCATCTCCGCTAAATCAGCTCTTACATTACTCACTAAAATTCCTCATCTTCCTCAACTGGATTGGTACCTATGATTTCTAAATACTTAGCTTTAATTGCTTTTATATCTTGCCATGTTAACCACTTCGGACTGCCCTGCTCACGGCTTTGGTTGCGTAACAAATAGGAGGGGTGAAATATGGGCATCACTAGGCGACCTTCCCATTCATACCATTTACCGCGAACTTTAGTAATGCCTAATTTTTCGCCGAGAATGGACTTGAGGGAGGTTGCGCCTGTGAGCAAAATAATTTTGGGATCGACAAGGCGAATTTGTTCTAATAGGTAGGGTTTGCAGGTGGTAGTCTCGACTTCCGTGGGGACGCGATTATTAGGAGGGCGACACTTGACGGTATTGCAAATATAGACATCTTTAGCGGTGTCAAACCCAACGGATTCTAAAATTTTGTCTAATAGTTGTCCCGACTTGCCAACAAAGGGTAGCCCTGATAAGTCCTCCTGTTCACCGGGGGCTTCACCAATGATCAGGATTTTTGCATTGCGATCGCCCCTTTCAACAACAACATTAGTACGAGTTGGGGCAAGGGGACATTTCTGACAGTTGCAAGCGGCGGCTTTTAGTTCATCGAGACTGGCAAATTGCTCATGTACTGGTACTGTCGCAATGGCAGCAGGGGCAGGATTTTTATTAGAACGCATAGTCCTTTTTGTGGTCTGAGTCTCAGTCACACCATTGGCTTTGGGCAGTTCGGTGATGGGTACTTCCGATGGAGCCAAATCGAACAGGCTCATTTGCTCTTTATCAGTCATAGACAGGATATGCGCCCAAAATCACTACTTATTGCTAAATATCTTATCGCGATCATCCGATGTTTAGTTTGTTTTTCATCGTCTTTCCTGTCAGGCTTCGGAAATAGAGGAAACCCGCAGAGGCTAAGAATGTGAAGTAAGCGATCGCTTGTCCTAGAAATAGGCGATCGCGGAAGCCAAACATTGCTTTGAGGAGAATGGCAGGGAATTGAGTGTCAGGAAAAATATCATGGACATTCCAAACTAAACCACCGAGCAAACAAGAACTCATTTCCGTAGCAGAAGCCGCAGGCAAACAGATAGAAATTTGTGAGAGTTCAGCATAGGCGGCTACGGCTTTATCGAGATGTCCAATGGCACTAATCACTAGTCCTGCAACGATGAGTAAGAGAAAAACTCCCATCGCTTGAAAAAATATTTGGAGATTAATGCGAATTCCAAATTGAAAGAGCGCTATCCCGATCGCTACTGCACCAACTAAACCTGCGATCGCACCGATAACTGGCACAATCCCCCCTTGCAGCTTTGCCGAAATAAAAATTACGACTTCAAAGCCTTCACGCAATACGGCAATTAAAATCAGCGTAAACACTGCCCAACCTGCACTTTTTTCATTAGCGATCGCCTTGCCAATTTGCCCCTCGATTTCTCCCTTGAGGGCTTTGGCATTTTTGGTCATCCAGACCAACATCCAACTCAACATGGCGATCGCGGTGATACCTAAAACTCCCTGCCACAATTGCCCATAAAAAGCTGCCTGCATCGGCTCAGTATTTTCCACCTGTTTCACAAACCAATTGAGGAATATGCCTACGATAAAACTCGCTAATATTCCTGTACCAATACCACCAAATACCCAAGGATTGAGCGAACTGCGATCAACCTTTTTAAGATATGCCATCACAATTCCCACCACAAGGGCAGCTTCGACTCCCTCCCGTAGGGTAATCGCAAAAATTGGTAAGGCTGCACTAAAATCCATATCTAATGTTTTCCTATAAATATTGAGCTAAGTAGCTGGGCATAATTAAAATGTGATACCGCGATAAATTTCAGACATTGCTAAATCAATATTTACTGAATTTAGGGAAATCGAACTCTCTAAACTATCAAAATCACTAAATAACCAACCTTGCGATTGCTTACTATAAAGTTCTACTAAAGGTTCATTTTGTCTAACCAATAGATATTCGCAAAAGCTAGGAATAGAGCGATACATCCGAAATTTGTCCGTACGATCATGGTCTTCAGTGGATGGGGAAAGTACTTCCACAATTAAGATCGGATTGAGAACTTCATCTTGGCGATCACCATTGAGTTGAATCACTCCATCAAAAACCATTGCATCAGGATATACACCACGACGATATTCAGGAATCCAAAGCCGTAGGTCGCTATTTATTGGTTCAAATTGAGTATTGACAAGCTTGACATCTAAAAGAGTGACAATATTTCTACAAATACGGCTGTGTTTAATTGTTCCGCCTGTCATCGTGATAATTTTTCCGTCATGGTATTCACATTTTTCAGTTGAGGTTTCGGCGATTGCACGATATTCTTCGATGCTGTAGCGGCGCTCACTGGTGGCAATCATGGGGTTGTACTCTCAATTTTCAAGCTGACATCAAGACAAAAGAAATTTGATTAAAAAATAACGTTGCGATAAATTTTAGTCATTGCTAATTCAACATTGATCGAATCTAGCAAAATCGAATCCTCCAAGCCTACAAAATCACTAAATAACCATCCATTTGATTGTTTGCGATAACGTTCTACAAATGGTCGATCTTGTTTAACTAAAATGTATTCGCTAAGACTAGGAATAGAACGATACATCTCAAATTTGTCAGTACGATCATATTTCTGTGTTGATGGCGAAAGCACCTCAACAATTAATAAGGGGTTTAAAATTTCATCTTCACGTCCATCATGGAACTGTAACTGACCGTCAACAACCATTGCATCGGGATATACTCCACAACGATACTTAGGAATCCATATTCGTAAATCATTGTTGAATGCTTCAAAGTTAGTCCCTTCTAGGTTGCTATCCAAAAAATTGACAATATTTCTACTAATACGACTATGTGTAGCAGTCCCGCCAGTCATTGTGATAATTTCTCCATCATGGTATTCACATTTTTCGGTTGAGGTTTCGGCGATCGCACGATATTCTTCGAGACTGTAGCGGCGCTCAGTAGTGGCAATCATGGGGTTGTACTCTCAATTTCAAGATGGCATTCAAGACAACATTTCTATTGTAATGCGAGGAATAACAGGGGCTTAGGCGACTTGTCTTGTTGGTAAACCTTGCAAAACAAGCAATCATAGAGTTTAATTTATAGAAGATAGCTCAATCATCAGATCTGCACATGAAAATATTTGTTTATCACACTCCTGAGTTAGTTCCTGCTGAAGGAATTCCAGACTGCGCGATCGCTGTCGATATTTTGCGAGCCACTACGACTATTGCTACTGCGCTTGCGGCGGGAGCTGAAGGGGTACAAGTGTTTTCTGATCTTGATGAGTTACTGCGTGTAAGTGAGGCTCATCCGCCTGAGTTAAGAATCAGGGTTGGGGAGCGTGGTGGTAAAACGGTGGAAGGTTTTGATTTGGGCAATTCTCCCTTTGACTTTACGCCAGAAGTTGTCAAGGGTAAGCGGATCTTTATGAGCACAACTAATGGCACGCGATCGCTCCAAAAAGTCCAAAATGCCAAGAGTGTATTAGCTTGCGCGATGATTAATCTCGGTTCTGTATTGAGCTATCTCCGTGAAACTAAGCCTGAAACTGTGTGGATCGTTGGTTCTGGCTGGGAAGGTAGTTATTCCCTCGAAGATACGACCTGTGCGGGTGCGATCGTTGCTAATCTTGAAAATGAAGCTGACTTTGGCAATGATGAGGCTGTTGCTGCGGCAACTCTCTATAAGGCTTGGAAGGGAGAGGTTGAGGAGCTATTTTATCAAGCAAGTCATGGCAAGCGGTTGTTAAACCTCAATGGTGCAGAAGATATTGCCTACTGTGCCAAAATTGATGTGGTTCAGGTACTACCTAAACAGTCAAGTGCAGGTTTGCTCGTTGCTGCTTAAATCTTGATTGAGACGATGGAAAGCTTTAAAGGTATTGCTTTGTAATACCTTTAATCAAAATGTTAGGTTTTATTTCATTTTAAAGCAGAGGAAATAGCAGTAGATTGGATAAGCTGAAAATTTTTTCCTTGCTACCATGCCATCGATGCTATGCTCTCCTCTGCTCGTAAAACCCTTGGCAAAACAAGTGGCAAATATTGCTGAACCTGTGTCCAAGCTCGAACGTCTTACGCCGCCTTTAAAATGGGCAGGTGGTAAACGTTGGCTTGTGCCACATTTACAGAAAACTTGGCAAAAATATCGCAATTATCGGCTAGTGGAACCATTTTGTGGTGGTTTAGCGATCGCTTTGGGTTTACAGCCCCACCAAGCCTTACTCAATGACATCAACCCCCATGTCGTGAACTTCTACAAATGTTTGCAAAGGGGATTGAAGCTAGATATTGAAGTTCAAAATGAGCGTGAATTTTACTATACTCAACGGGTGGAATTTAATCGCTTAATCCAATTAGGAAAGTCCAATACTCCCAAAGCTGCTCAACTTTTCTATTATCTCAATCGTACTGGTTATAATGGGCTATGCCGCTTTAATCGTAATGGTGGTTTTAATGTTCCCTTTGGAAGGCATAGAACTATTAATTACACTGAAGATTTTTCAGCTTACAAACTCGCCTTTGCTGAATGGGAATTTACAAATGTTGATTTTGCCACAATCTCTATTAGCGCTAGTGATTTTATTTACGCTGATCCGCCCTATGATGTCGAGTTTCGCCAATATGCTAAGAATGGTTTTGAATGGTCAGAGCAGGAACGTTTGGCGCATTGGCTAGCTCAACACAATTGTCCTATGATCGCATCGAACCAAGCGACTCCTCGAATTCTCGAACTCTATCAAGATTTAGGATTTAATATTCATATTCTCAATGCTCCACGCCGCATTAGCTGCAATGGCGATCGCGTCCCTGCAAAGGAAATGCTTGCTTACAAAGGATTTGTGAAGGAGCTAGAACTATCATGAGTCTTCGGAATACAGAAACTGGGACAGTTTTGGAACAGATGGTTTTGCATTCCCTCATTTATGGTGGTTATCTCTACCAATCTCAGCAATACATTGGTAGTCGTCCGGGGGGAGGTAAACATATCATTGATGTCATTGCTAATCGTGGCGATCGCAATGTTTTGATTTCTCTCAAATGGCAACAGGTAGGCGGTACGGCGGAACAAAAAGTTCCTTTTGAAGTAATTTGCCTAATGGAAGCAATGGAACAAAATCCCAATTATCAAAAGGCTTATTTAGTTCTTGGTGGTGAAGGCTGGACATTACGAGAGTTCTATATCTCAGGTGATTTACAACAATACTTACCCTATGGCGATCAGGTGGAAATCCTCACCCTTGAAAGATTTATTATGAAAGCAAATACAGGTAAGCTTTAGGGGTTAATCCCAGAACAGAAAATGGCAACGCCATTTTCTGTTCTGGGACTAGCTCATACTAAGCGTTGATAACGCATTCCGGGGTATGGCGCGATCGCACCAACAAGTTCTAAATGGGTTAAAGCACCTAACACCTCACCCGAAGGCGTTTTCACCTGTTCCACAATCCAATCTAAACCAACAGGCTCGCCAAAGCCGATCGCTTGGAGAATATTTTGCTGTAGAGGTGGCAGAGCAGAAATTGCGATCGCAGGTGCAGGCGTATCCAAATTTGGCAACATTCCCAAGGCTTCCAATAACTCATCTACGCCTAAAATTGCCTGAGCGCCTTTACCCAAAAGCTTCAAGCAACCCTTTGCTTCATTTACTTCAATGGAATTTGGCAACGCATAGACATCGCGTCCATATTCGTTGGCTTGATAGGCGGTAATTAAAGCTCCCGATCGCTCTGGTGCTTCGATTACTAGAGTGACACGGCTCAATCCTGCAATAATTCGATTACGGGCAGGGAAATGTTTTTTGTCGGGTGGAGTACCTTGGGGATATTCACTCAATACCAGCCCTGAGTCCACGATTTGCTCATACAGAGACTTGTGCTTGTGGGGATAGATTTGATCAACCCCTGTACCAACTACAGCCACAGTTTGACCAGAAACTTCCAAACAAGCCTTATGCGCTTCTCCATCAATTCCTTCTGCCATGCCAGAAATAATCGTAAAACCACTCTTAGCTAAGGCAGTCACTAACTTCTTTGTCCAACGCTTGCCATAGGGTGTTGCTCTGCGCGTACCAACAATGGCGACGGTATTGCGTTCATTCCAATTAGTAAGATGACCACGATAATAGAGAATCGCTGGTGGATCGGGAATTTCCCAAAGTAACTGTGGATATTCGCGATCGCTAGGTGTCCAAAAGTTCAAATTATTATGCTCATGGATTGCCATTAGAGAAAAAGGTTCCACTTCGCGTTGGGCTTGGCGAATTGCTTCAAGGGTTTGCCCGCCAATACCTTCAATTTCTTGGAGATCGCTTGGCATCGCTGTCCATGCTTCAGACATAGAGCCAAAAGCTTGATAGATGCGTTTCATTAATACGGAACCAATGCCACGCACCTGTGACCATGCTAACCAGTAGGCTCTATCTGTAGTCGAGCTAAGACTCATGGATTCTAAGTTGCTATTTTAGTAAATGGTTAATGCCATGCTCTATTTGAAAACTAACTGTGGCTACATCATGCTCACTATTGACAGTCAATAATTTCTGTTTATAGCCGTAATATTCCAATAAAGGCATGGTTAAATCCAGAAATTGTTCAATTCGTTTCTGAATTACATCAATTGTGTCATCGGCATTACCCCGCGATCGCGATCGCTGCATTAATGTCTCTTCCGAAGCCTCTAGATAAATTGCATGGTTAATTGGACAGCCTAACTCATCCAGCAAAAAATCTAACTCCTCAGCTTGGAAAGACGTGCGAGGATATCCCTCCAAAATCCATCCATGCCGAGTATCTTCCTTATTTAGGCGCGATCGCATCAGCGCAATTATGAGTGGATCAGGGACAAACTCACCTGCATCAACAAAGCTTTTCACCTCTAAGCCTAAATCTGTTCCTGCTGCCATCTCTGATCGCAAAATTTCGCTGGTAGAGATCACAGGAATATTTAATAAAGCATGTAGATGTTCCGCTTGGGTAGTTCGTCCTGAACCTGATGCGCCTAATAGGACTAATCTGACCATATATTTATGCCATCACATTTTTAAAAAAGGCGATCGCTTCTTTGAGGGCAGTGACGAAGGTATCGACTTCGGCTTTGGTGTTATAGAAATAAACACTCGCTCTCGCGGAACCACTAATCCCTAAAAAGCGATGCAATGGCTGGGTGCAGTGATGTCCCGAACGGATCGCAATCCCTTCTTGATCGAGCATTGCCGATAAGTCATTAGCATGAATACCGTGGGCGATCGTAAAGGCTGCTAAACCTGCGCGATGATGACGTGGCCCATAAATTTTGATATCAGGAATCTCGACGAGATAATCCATCAAGTAATTAATTAATTCCTGTTCGTAAGCGTGGATTTTATCCATGCCGATCGCCATTAAATAATCCACGGCAGCACCAAGGGCGATCGCTTCCCCAATCGCAGGTGTACCTGCCTCAAACTTGTGGGGTAGATCCGCATAGGTGGAATGATCGAGAAATACCTCTGCAATCATCTCACCACCACCCATAAAGGGAGGCATTGCTAGCAATATGTCCCGCTTTCCATAAAGGAATCCAATTCCCGTAGGCGCACACATTTTATGCCCTGAAGCCACTAACCAATCGCAATCTAAAGCCTGAACATCAATTGGCATATGGGGAACACTCTGACAAGCATCCAGCAATACTTTTGCCCCCTGAGCATGGGCTAAGGGAATAATCTCTTCCACTGGATTTACACAACCCAGAGTGTTAGAAACATGGACAATTGATACGAGCTTAGTTTTGGCATTGAGCAAGGATTTAAACTGCTCTACGCTTAATATTCCTTCACTAGTTGGCTCTAAGAACTTCAACACTGCACCTGTACGCTGAGCAATTAATTGCCAAGGTACAATATTGCTATGGTGTTCCATTACCGAGAGAATTACCTCATCCCCTGCCTTGAGATTCGCCCAGCCCCATGTGTAGGCAACTAGGTTAATAGCTTCGCTGGCATTACGGGTATAAATAATCTCCTGAGATGATTTCGCATTGACAAATTTGGCGATCTTATCCCTAGCTCCTTCATAGGCATCTGTAGCTCTAGCACTGAGAGTATGTGCGCCCCGATGCACGTTGGCATTGTCATGCTCATAGTAATATTTCCAAGCATTGATTACCGCTTTGGGCTTTTGCGAACTGGCGGCATTATCAAAATAAATGAGGGGTTTGCCGTTAACCTCTTGATTCAAAATATCAAAATCTGCTCTGACCTGATCTGCTAAGGTCTTTTCGTACGTTAATGTCATGGATTGCTGCTGTCGTAACTGCTACTTGCATCTTAACAGTTAGCGATTGTTACGGTTAGCACTTTCTTTCGTTTAGATAAAAAATGTAACTTCGTGAATATCCCCCCAAACCTGTGGCGCACGCTACGCGATCGCTACAGGTTGGGAGGGTAGCTACTTAAACAGCAATGAGTTCACTAGTTAGCGCAGGCTTGCTCTTAGCTTTACGTTGCTCTAGCTCTTCGTAGAAATTCACGATATCACGCCCTAAATCTTCAATATGAATTCCAAGCGGTTGCAGATGATAGCCATATAGCTCTTTGGATAAAGGTGGCTGAAAAGCTCTATGTTTAATCTCCTCGACCAAAAAAGCCACATCATCTTCGGCGATCGCATCCAAATTAAAAGAAATAATGCCCGTTAACTGAGATCTTGCAGCATTCGTGAAAGAGTCAAGTGGGAATGGGTTTGAGAATAATTTCAAAGCCATGACGAGCAGCAATATCGGCACTAATTTGAAGATACCTGAGAAGTTTCAACCAAAGGACAGAAGGGAATAAAACAGAAAGGGTTAAATCACAGGTAGCTTTCCAGTCCAAGATGGGAGGAAACGACCATTGATCAATCCAATGAGCCAAAAGATAAGAAAGCAGAGAGAGGATAAGCCAACGATAAACGCCAAGTTTTGTAGATTGCCCAAAACAATGCAAACCAAAGCGATGTTTGATGGTTTTGAAGAATCCCTCAATCGCCCAACGCTTACGACCTAACATCACCAGATAAGCGCCAGAATAAGGATGAGAAGAGACCACAAAGCGTAACTCCCGTTTACTATCGGCTCTTTTGAGCCAGAACCAAGAGATCGTCAAAGGCGTACTTAGCCCTTCCAGTAAAATTAGTTGTCCACGTTTGCCATGGGGATAAAGTTGTTTGACGGTACGTCCATCTTGAAGTTTACGATTGTTGCGGACACCGACAACGATGCGCCAAGACTTGGCGCGGACAGCATTGAAAAACTTCACCGTACTAAACTCAGTATCAGCAAGGACAATCACAGTCTTGCCTTGGGTTAGTTGCTTGGGTACTGTCCCCAATAACTTACAAGCTAAGTCAGAGGGACTGGAGTATCCTTTGCCGCGCCATACTCTAAAACTCCATGGTACGCGCCACTCTCCATAGACCAGATACAGTACAACCAGATGTAGTCCTCGCTTTCCGTTGAGGATTCTCACCCATGGGTCTGGTTCGTTTGGGGTGGGATTGCTCAAATGTAAAAACTTGCCGCTTTTTTCTAAGGTGGTCAGGTCTATCAGTATCTTTAATGGCACTCTCTTCGATGGGCGATGCTTGGCGATTTGCCCCAAAATTGACAGCCTTGTTGCTCGAATTAGTCCTCTTGTTGACCAGTTATAGTGATTGAGAAATCGGCTTAATGCACTCGCTGATTTTACCTGTGTATGTTCTGGATAGGGATGCCCTTGCGCTTCCAGAAATAGCCCTAATATTGCATTCAGACTTGCTTTTTGATACACACTTGGCATCAGACAAATTAGGCTATACACTAAACCTTGGGCGTGCTTAACGATGCTTTCCATAATCGTTATTTAATTTACTACTACGCCCTTTTTTTCACATCTTTACTCTCTTTGCAACCCCTTTCCAGAATGGTGCAAGTTCTCAGTTAAGTTAAATAGTTCTTTACTATCTCGAATTAAGTTTTCAGTTTGCTGCTGATTCGGTCTAGTTCCAGAACTAGATATTCTCCAACCAGATCTTAAAAATCTCACGGTATTACTGACTTCAGGAGCAATTAAAACCGCAGGTTGATCGCGAATGAAAAACTGACTAATTGATAGAGCATCAGGCAGTAGTTGACGCAGAGATGCCTCTGACTCTCGCTTCTTTGCTTCAGCAACATTAATGCTTTGGACTAGACTATTGACTTCTTCCTGTCGTAAAGCATCTTGCAACACTTGGATGCGTCTTTCTGGCTTATGGCTTAAAATTTCCAGCAAGATCACATATTTACTACCAAGGCTATGTCCTAGCCATCGGTAATTAGCAGGATTGGCATAGACATTGAGAATTTCGCTAGGTTGCTTTTCTTGTTTGAGTAGTTTGACAATTTCTACTTTGAGAGCATATTGCTCCTTTAGTAGATCTAGAGCAACTTGCCAATGATTTAATTGAAACGGATTTAATGGGAAGCGATACAAAATCAGCGAATATCCTTGATTGAACAAAAATTGATGCAAATACCTATACGCTGGCACAGGAAAGGAACCAAAAACAAATCCACCAATAAATTGGATAATCCCCTTGGGATTGGGATGCAGAAGTACTTGACTATGCGACAAGCTTCTATAATTGAGCTGACTAGTTTCTGACATAAATGTTTTGCTGATTGGATAAGTGATGTTATAGCGGTTGTCATTGTGCTTACAGCACAATGACAACTTAAGAAGGGAATTAGGACGAGCGTTGTACACCACTCATCCTAATTATTTAGACATCCATTGCAAGGGCAAAGACAATCATGTTTCTATATCTCGAACAGAGAGTTTCCACCAGCAATTGGTAATGTATAGGCAACTTCTCCAAGCTGAGCCTGTTCTGTTCCAAAAAATGTGCCACGGTGTTCAGGAGTAATCAGTAACTTTGTCTTTTTGGCTGCTGACACAGAACTGACAAAGATCTCAGCATAACCTCTTAGTTCAAAGTTGGCGGATTTTCTAAGTTCCTCATCTAGAGCATTGGGTTGCAGAATGAACAATCCAGTATCATTTGCATTGATGGGAAAGGTAAAGCGTGATTTTTTGGTTTCGCCAATACCATCAAAGAAACTACTTACAGGTCCATTTACACCTGTAGTATCAAGAACCGTGAGGATTTTTTTGGGGTCTAGCCCAGGGGTTCTTGTAGTAACAACGACGGAAAGAAACACAAGCTCGTTGGTGATGTTAGCAATGGTGAGGAAGTAGCCTTGGAGGATGTTTCTGGCAATCGGTTGTAGCTCAGGTCTTGAATCTGTAATTGACTTAGGAAGTTGAGGCTTGAGAAGTAGTTCAAATGTTGATATAAAAGCCATTTGTGTTTTCCTTAGTAAGGTTTACGTTGACAAAGAAATTCAAGCAAAGTAGAACCCATCACATCCATTAGCATAAACTTTGAATTTATCCTAGTACATGTAATTGATTGAGATAGTGATAGGGAACTACAATTCAAAGTTCCATCTAATTGCTTGAAAGTATTGACTGGAAGCAGTTTTTAAAGTTCCATCTCTACATGAGCGTATTGACTAACGAACTAAAAATAAAGTTCTATCTACATTTAAAAGTAGTAATTTAGAAGCTAACAACTAAAGTTCTAACTAACTACTTGGCGAAAGTGACTGCAATCTAGAATCTAAAGTTCCATCCGTATAGCAGCACTTGATCAGGATAATTAGCGGGAATCCTTGCTCATTCTAATCAATCACTAGCTCAAGCTATGGAATAACTAGTTTTAGATTAGGAGAGTATAGGTTAATGTTTGGGGTCGTGCCAAGATAAGCGTTATACAAATAAAGGAATATAAACGAAAAATCAATGACAAATATTTATGCAGCCAGGCTTTATATATTTATATTTCTTATATGTTTATATAAACATTGTTGCAGCCGATTTGTGGATTTCAGATAAATAGAAAAAAGCTCGCTTCTCAAACTTTTTTAATATTTAACCCAAGTTGCTATCTAATAGCTATAAGAAAAAATGCTGCTACTTGGCTTTTGTCCTTTGTAGCAGCATTTTTTCCTTCTTACTATAGGTATTGGGCTAAATAGGTAAGGATGGGCGGCGCAAATCTCCGCCCATCCTTACCTCAATAAATCCTCTCCTTTTTAGGAATACCGTTAATTTTTACTAACTCTTTAGCATCACTTCTTACGACCTTCTTGATCGTAATAATCGGGTTTCACAACCTGTTTAGCCCTTGCGATCACCAAAGCATTAGATTCCACATTCTCTACAACCGTAGAACCTGCGGCAATATTCACATTTTCACCAATTTGAATCGGTGCAACCAGTACAGAATTAGAACCAGTCTTGGTGCGATCGCCAATCACGGTTGGGTACTTTTTAAAGCCATCATAATTAGCGGTAATTGTGCCTGCACCAATGTTGACTTTATTACCAATGGTCGCATTACCCAAATAACTGAGGTGAGCGGCATTAGTGCGATCGCCAATTTGAGTATTTTTAAGTTCCACAAAATTACCAATGCGACATTTTTCGCCGATCACTGATTCCCCACGAATTCTGGTAAAGGGCCCAATTTGACAGTTATCAGCAATTTGACTATCTTCAATCACTGAAAATTGCACAGTACAATGCTCTCCAACAATACTATTAGAGAGCATACTCGAAGGTCCAATAGTCGTACCTGAACCAACTTTAGTATTGCCGCGTAAATAGGAGTTTGGCTCAATAATTACATTAGGCGCAAGTTCCACTTCATCATCAATAGTAATCGTTTCAGGTAGTAACATCGTCACACCCGCACGCATCCATTTTTCTCGCGCTCTCTTTTGTAAAACATCGTAGGCATGGGCTAACTGAAGGCGATCGTTAATACCAAGGCTTTCATCAATATCTTCTAAATCACTGGCATAAACTTCAGTGAGATAGTCAAAAACTTCGGTGAGATAGTATTCATTCTGAGAATTCTCATTGGTTAGTTTTGGTAAAGCCTGAGCTAGCTGTTGCCAGTCAAAACAATACATACCTGTACTTACTCGTTGATTTAGCAGTTGTTCAGGATCGCAGTCACGATGCTCGACGATGCGTTCGAGCTTCATGTCGCGATCGCAAAATACACGACCATAGCCCGTAGGATTTGGCAAGAGTGCGGTGAGTACGGTTGCCGAAGCTTTATGTTGACGATGGCTATCGATTAAAGATTGAATTGTTTCCGTTCGCATTAAAGGCGAGTCTCCAGTGAGAACAACCAGCTCACCTTCAAATCCTGCTAAGGGTTCCAATAATTGTTGAATTGCATGACCCGTTCCCAATTGTTCGGATTGTTCGGCAAATTCTAAATGGGGATAGTCGGCGAGGGCAGCGCGAACTTGATCACTGCAATATCCGACAATCGCAATGCGGCGATCGGCTTGAAGGGCATCAGTGGTATTGAGAACTCGCTCCACTAAGGATTTACCACCAAGAGGTTGTAATACTTTCGGTAAAGCCGATTTCATCCGCGTCCCTTTACCTGCCGCTAAAACTGCTACTGCTAACATTTTTTCTCCTTTCTGATTTATAAGTTAGACATAGAATGAGCGGTACTTTGCGCCGCCTATTCTATGTCCTCAAGTAGAAGTACACAAGATTGACGATCGCCAAATAGATGATGTTGCCAAATGTGAAAACCATTCCTGATACTCGTAACTTTAAATTGCTTGTCGTTAGTCCATAGGCATGGAGCGATCTCCCGATCAGCAAAGCGACTCCACCAATATGTAACATCAATGCATTCGCTTTACTCAGTTCTAATAACAAGAGTAAAATCAACGAAATGGGAATATATTCTGTGGCATTACCTTGAGCGCGGATCGCTACCTGTAACTTAGAATTACCACCATCTCCCAGTATGACTCGCCCAGATTGACGCAATTTAACGACATTGAATGACAGCCATACAATCAAGAGCGATGACAGTGCTGCATAAATGGAAGTAATCATTGATTTATAGTCATAATTTCAGTTTGAGATTCGACAATTAATTCCAAATTACAAAAAGGCATAGCTTTTTGTAATTTGGAATTAACCATTGGGACGACTCATCTGCTCGAGGTTGAGAACTTCGGCTAACTTCTCTTCGGTCATTAAACCTTTATCGAGAACTACCTGACGCAAAGATTTACCTGTTGCTAAGGATTCCTTCGCCACATCCGCCGCATTGAGATAACCGATATGAGTATTCAAGGCTGTTACTAAGGAAAGACTACCTTCAGCATAGGCAAGACAACGATCTTCCACTGCGGTAATCCCTCTGATGCACTTAGTCGCCAAAGTGTCGATCGCCTGTCCTAAAATCTCAATACTATGAATCAAATCGTAGGCAATCAAAGGCATCATCACGTTCAATTCCAATTGACCAGCCTGTGCAGCAAAGGCGATCGCTGTGTCATAGCCGATCACCTGATAACAAACCATATTCGTCATCTCGGCAATTACAGGATTATATTTTCCGGGCATAATCGATGAACCGGGTTGGACGGGGGGTAACATGATTTCCCGCAAACCTGTTTTGGGTCCCGAATCCATCAAGCGCAAATCGTTAGCAATTTTGCAGGTATCTTGAGCGAGGTTACGAATTGCCCCTGATACATTTACAAAGGGAGCCATGCTTTGCATTGCTGCCATTAAGTTACTAGCAGAGGTTAGCTCAAAGCCTGTAATTTCACTCAGCTTTTCAGCAACGCGATCGCAATATTGAGGATGGGTATTTAACCCTGTACCTGAAGCACTACCGCCTAGGCCGAGGGTTTTGAGATCACTAGCCGCTTGGTGAATCCGTCTCACATGATCGCTGATAATTTGGGCGTAGGCTTGAAATTCATCACCCAGTCTCACGGGGACGGCATCCTGTAAATGGGTGCGTCCTGATTTAACAATGCCTGAAAAGGCGATCGCTTTAATGCGTAACTGCTCGTTGAGATTAGCGAGAGCGGGAAAGAGTACGTGATGCAACGCTAATAATGCCCCAATCCGAATCGCAGTGGGAATCACATCATTGGTGGACTGACCATAATTTACATGATCATTGGGGTTCACATTTTGGTAATTGCCTTTGACATCGCCCAAAATTTCAAGGGCACGATTGGCTAAGACCTCATTAATATTCATATGATGGGATGTCCCAGCCCCCGCTTGGTACACATCCACCACAAATTGATCGCGCAAAGCTCCATCTAAAATTTCATCCGCCGCCGCCGCGATCGCCATACCCATCCCGACAGGAATACAACCCAGTTCGGCGTTAACTAATGCAGTTGCTTTTTTGATTAACAGGCAAGCATCCACAAAGGTGGAGAGGGGCTTTAGTCCACTAATCTTAAAGTTATTGATCGCCCTAACGGTTTGGATACCATAGTAAACATCATCGGGCAGGGACATTTCCCCCATGGAGTCGCGTTCGGTTCTGGTCATAGTTTTATGAGGCTTTTAGCTCTTAGCTTTTAGCTTTTAGCTTATGGTAGTTTGGGTGATTTGGATTAAATCGATTAAGAACATTGTCATTTTTTTGCGCTCGTCCCGTCAAGATAAAAAAGAGATGCGCTAAGCACATCTCTTTTTTTAATTGTTTCTAAAGCTAGGACTTGATGAACTAGTAGGACTTGCCGAACTAGTAGGCGTTGGGGAGCTTTCAGGACTCGCTGAGCTGCTAGGAGTTGGAGAACTCTCAGGGCTTGCTGAGCTTGTGGGAGTTGGAGAACTCTCAGGACTTGTCGAACTGCTAGGAGTTGATGTACTTTCAGGACTGGCGGAAGGTTTTGGTGGTGTTGACACCTTCGGCAAGGGGTTAGTTTGGGTGGGTACAGGTTGCGCGGGCTTGGTTTCTGGCTTTGGTGTGGGGACAAAGTACAGAACCGTTGCCGCGATCGCTAAACTGATCACCCCAGCGATCGCGGGTACGGCTTGACTATTTAACTGAGCCTGCCCTCGATAGTCGGAGATCTGAGTCACTAAGCGCAAATCTGGCAAAGTTGTCGGATCGCAACACAGACGATCCAAACTCTCCATCAAGTCAAAAAGCTGAATCGTATTTAGTTTAATTTCAATTTTCTGGGTGGTATTAGCATTAGCTTCATTGGCAGTAATCGATAGCAAATGCAGATGCTTTCCTTCTGGTTCCAGACGTACCTGCCCTTCAGGAATTGTCAAGGGAGTATTGCTTTTTAAAGCTTGGGCATAGGCTCCCACAACTTTAACTAAGGCTTTGAGAAGATCGAGACCACCTTCGATGGCTTCAGACTGATGACTAAAGCGACAACTAAACCCGCTCAGGATGGATAGAGTATCCCCAGAGGTGCTAATGCCATCAATCAGTAAAGTACAACTTGGCAAACTATAGCTGCGTTGAATCATTAGGCGATCGCTCCATCAAACAGACTATGCCATAGGCGATATTCACCCGCGACACCACTACATAGCAACAGTCGCGTTAGTAGTTGTAGGGCTAATTCGCGGATTTCTTCATTATTTAGGGGCGAAGGCGATCGCATCCGACCGATATATAACGACTTGAAGCGATCGATATAGGTCTCTAAATAAGCTTGGTTTTGCTGCAACCCTAATGCCTCAATTTTGCCTTCACTAATTTGTTGCTGCGTACTAATCAAAAAGCGCAAACCTGTATCTAGCTGCTTAGTCAAAGTACAGACAATCTTTACTAGAGCCTTTAGCTCATCCCAGCTAAGACTTGCACGCTGATAGTTGCGTCGCAATGGATTGGTATTACGCAGCCGCCAAAAAGCAACACGACTAGGAATCGTCTTTTGTAAACCTAACTGCTCAATTAAGACGAGCATGACTTCTACTGCTTCTAAATCCAGCGCCTCGATCGCTAGAAGCAGATGATCAATATCCATACGGACACTGCGGGGACAACCCCTAACAAAGTCTTTAGGAACGTGTAAATCGAGGTTTGCAGGAGCAGAAATATTTAACTGCATAATTCGCAGTGAAGTTGAACCTAATAGAGTTTACCCAATGGCAAGGCTTTCAGCTACAAGCAATTTATCTAAGATACAACAAAGCCCGTAGCTGATTGCTTTAACCTTAAGCTTGGCGTGAGTAGTACTCAATAACCAGCAGTTCGTTCACTTGCAATGCCACCCATTCACGTTCAACAACGCCATTGACCTTACCAGTCATTTTTGTTTTGTCAAATTCTAAATGGCTAGGAATGTTAGATAGACCGGGGAATTCGAGGTTACGCTCGACGATCTTTTTCGATTTTTCGTTGTCTTTGACGCTAATTACTTCACCAGGGCGAACACCATAGCTAGGAATGGTGACACTCTTGCCATTGATGGTGATATGTCCATGATTTACTAGCTGACGTGCCGCAGGAATCGTTGGTGCTAAACCCAAACGAAAAACGGTATTGTCTAAACGCATTTCTAGCAATTGCAACAATACAAGTCCTGTAGAACCCTTAACTCTTCTAGCACGACGCACATAGCGGAGTAGTTGAGTTTCGGTTAGACCGTAGTTAAAACGTAATTTTTGTTTTTCTTCGAGACGCACTGCATACTCAGAACGCTTTTTGCGATCTTGACCATGTTGTCCAGGTGGATATGCGTGCTTAGGTTGTTTGCGACTTAGACCGGGAAGCTCTCCGAGTCTTCTGACGATTCTGAGGCGCGGACCTCTATAACGGGACATAGCTCCTTCCTTGTTACTGTTGAAAACTTGACAGCCTATCTAGTATATTGCAATTTTGCGAAAAAGCTTTACAAAAAAATGAGTTTTGGATCAATGCTGTTGTACAGCCATTTCTAAGGCTTCTTAGAGCAGCTAGCCTTGAAATTTAAAAAGTGGCATACTCAGATTTACAGTTTTAAAACGTGCAATTTAAAATTTGCAATATGTTGGGCTACCTTGCTATTGCAGTAATACAATTCACATTATTCATATACAATTCTCCTCATTCATAAACTACTTCAAAAGCTGATAGTCTCTCAGATTTTCCCTTTAATACTAGATCACCAACGGAGTGACAAGGTATTTTGTCTTGAATAGCCATGAAAGTCTCAGCACTGATTAAAATCTGTCTAGCACTAGCTCTACTCTCAAGACGTGCAGCAACATTTACTACATCACCAAGAACTGTATAATCCATACGGCGTTCGCTGCCTAAACAGCCAGCTATCACTTCTCCTGTATTAATACCAATTCCAAGATTAATAACATCTTTATTAGTTCTTTTTTTGTTGATTTCCGCTACCTTGTGTTGGATGGCGATCGCACAGCGCACTGCTCTTATTTCCTGATCAAGTTGCTCAGTGGGGGCACCGAACACCAACATAATTGAGTCACCGATAAACTTATCAATTGTGCCTTCATAGTGGAAGACAATCTCAATAATGTCTTGAAAATAACTGTTAAGGAGAGCAAAAATATCATCTGGAGAGGCAGTTTCGGCATAGGATGTAAAGTTACGAACGTCACAGAACACACAAGTTACTTTACGTCTTTCACCTGCAACGATCTCGGCAAAATCTGAGCTGTGTAAAATCCGATCCACCACCTGTCGAGTAACAAAGCGACTGAACATATCTTGCATCTGGGCTGAGCGATACTTTTCATGTTCGAGTAGATGTTGAACACGCAACATAGGATTTTGGGTGATAAATTTCTTATATGTCTCAATCCCAACCTTTCCAGATCTCAAAAGGCTACGAGCAAAGTCTTGAATTGTCTGATGTTTAGTACTTGGTAACGGCGTAATAATGTTGTTTTCTAAATAATCCTGCAAAATCGGTCTTGTCTCATCATCGATTTGCAAGATTTCGTAAACAGCACCACGTTTTTTGGTGCCACGCTGTTCACAAATTTCACAACCAACTTCTTTCCATAGTTCTTCTGCTTGATGGGTATTAGGATCTAACAACTTCATTGCTTCAACCCCAACTTGAACTGGTTGAGCGCAATTTATACATAAGAGAGGCAAGAGTGTCTGCGACCAAACGCAAGAAAATTGCTGAAGAATTTCCGAATAATTAATTCCTATCCAATCTCGAAAATTGTAGACAACATCAATCCCTATATAAGGCGTATCAATACAAGTAAAAATCCATCGTTTTTGTTGAGCGGCAAGAAAGACTGATTTGTAATTGTTCAAGTTCAATATATCAATCACAAAAGGTATAGACGAATCTAGAATTGAATTTTCTATTGCCTCAGTCCAAGCAGTTTCTTTTGGTATAACAACCTGAATCGACCAGTTCTCTGGAAGTACAAAAGGGAAATTTAGATCTTCTGTAAAAAGTTTGACTGGTGATCCTGACCTAGTAAACTCATTTACAATTGCCAATAAAGTTGTTAGTTTACCTGTGCCAGATTGACCTGTAGTTGCAAAAATGCCAGGTGAGGATTGAAGAATTCTTTGGACAAACTCTAAGGTAGTCTCCAAGTCTAACTGCTGGAGATTCAATATTGGTAGTGGGTTAGGAGGGTGCATGTTACTAAGCCCTAAAATTTTAACTGCAATTATTCTACCCAAATGAAAAGAGCGTTCATTTTTATGTCAGCAGTATAAATTAAGAAAGAGTTTATCTGTAATTCTGGACTTGCTTCAATTAACCTTGATTTGGGCAACACAGCTTTTACATTAGTAATAGCACTGTAAATTGCCTCATAAGCTGATGATGCCTCACGGATAAAATCAAGAGCAATATATCCCTTAGTTCCAATACCAATTAAGGCATCGTCACAGCCATTTTCATATAGTTTCTCAATATAGGCATTAGGATCAATTTGAAAATTTGGGAGACTAAACTTTAAGGTAAATTCAAAGAGTGGCATACTCTGATTCGATCCGATCGCTATTTCTTTCCATCTCCATTTCTAGGGGAGAGGTAGACTGCTGCACTTCTTGGAAATAAATAATGTCCTTACGGGGATCAACCTCACCTGTTTTAATTCGCAAATTATCGCCCACTTGGATCTGGCGATTAATTCGCATTGGTAACTTCAAGCCCAAATCTTCGATCAAGACTAGAGCCAGCTTTTCATTTTCGCGCAACCAATCCAGCATCAACGCTTCCCACACCACATCCTTATTGCGACGCAGATATTCTAAGCTCCAATATTTAACCGATTGCCGCTCAACCTGATTGGCATCCCAAATCGCAGGATCGATCGCCTGTAAAATTGCCGTCAGCATTTCCGCAGTAAAGGGCAGAGGCTCACCACGCAAGAAAGCCTTGATTTGCCAATGGGCTAATAAATCGCTATAGCGACGAATTGGGGATGTCACCTGTGCATAGGCATCAAGTCCCAAACCTGCATGGCGCGAAGCATATAGCCCTAATGAGCCTTTAGTCATACAGCGACAGATCGCAAATTCGCGCACGGGGCCTGATGGCAACTGCATCAAGGTATCGAGGGGTGGTAATTCTGGTTGTTCTTGATAGCGATAGGGAATAGGAATGTTATTTGTTTGTGCAAACTTAGCAGCGACTTCACCAGCAAGGATCATCATTTCGGCGACCAGTTGCCGAGAGAAGGTGTCCTCCATCAGTTCTAAGGTCAGGCGATCGCCATTTTTCGAGTCAACCTTGACGCTGGTATCAGGTAAATGAATTTCGATCGCACCCTGATCAACGCGCCATTTTTTGCGAAGGCGGGCAAAGTCGGCAAGGCGATCGAGATCATCCTCTACGCCGAGTTGTAGCATTTCTTCGACATCTTCATAGGTGAGGCGATAGTTCGGCTTCACCAAACTTGTCACAATTTCGTAATGAGCAACTGCACCCACCTCATCCAGATCGACCGCAAAAGAAACCGCATGACAGACCTTATTCTCGATCAAACTCATGGGACCTGCCGCTAGTTCAATGGGGAACATCGGGATCACACCTGTGGGCAAGTAGACACTTGTGCCACGCTTACGCGCATCCCGATCTAAGGGACTGTCAGGATCAAGCCAGCGTGTGGGATCAGCAATGTGAATCCAAATCCGCTTGCGACCATCTGCTAGGGTCTCGATACTCAAACCATCATCGATTTCGGTGGTGCTAATATCATCAATCGTATAGACATGCAGATGGGTGAGATCGCGGCGCAGGTCTCCCATATGGTCAGGAATGGGCGCAGTAAAACATTCCTGTGCGGCGACAATCAATTCATTAGCAAAGCGAATTGGAATCTGGCTACGCAGCAAATTCAGATTTTCATGTTCGCTCCAAATGCCAAGGTCAACCAACATTTGAAATGC